>JAAYAT010000352.1 GCA_012719225.1 Verrucomicrobiaceae bacterium | reverse complement strand
TTGGGAGCGCCGCCCACCGGGACCGTTCCCTGCGTCTCGCGGTGATCACCTCCCTGATCTCCAAGGTGGGGACCATCGTGTTGCGGCTCGTTTCCATTCCCATCGCGATTCAATTGCTGGGGATGGAGCTGTTCGGGGTCTACACAGTCATCACCATGGCGGTGGGGATGATGGACATGATGCATGTCGGAATCGGCCCGGCCCTGACCAAAGCGCTCTCCAAAGCCGTCGCCCGGGGAGATCGGGAGACGGAGCGAACGGTCTTCGCAACGAGCATCCTCCTCAGCGTGGGACTGACCCTCGTCGCCGCCACGGTCGCCCTGCTTTTGCTCTGGAACGTCCCCATCGCGACACTCTTCGGAGCGGAGTTCGCCCCGGTCGCGGACACGATGTTCCGCGCCGCTCTCCTCGGTCTTTTCATCATCCAGCTCGAGATGATCTGCATCCCCTTCGAAATGGGGCGCGACGGCTATCAGGAGACCCGCTACACCAACGCCTGGGGCGCGGCGGGCAACATCCTCGGAGCGGTCGCGTTGCTGGCAGGGATTTGGTATTTTCCGACGATTGAGTTTCTCCTGCTCGCGGTGAACGGGTCCATCGCCCTGGCGAAGCTGGGGAACACCTGTCATCTGCTCCTCCAGCGACCCTATCTCTTCCCCCGCTTGACCCTCTTTCGTCGGAAACTGGTCCGCGGGCTCGCCTCGGACGGGATCCGCTTTTCCATCACCTACATTCTCGCGGCGGCGATGGAATACAATCTGATGGCCTTCCTCATCGGACGCCACGCCGGACCGGAAGCGGTCGGAATCTACAACGTGATGATCACGATTCACTTTTCCCTCACCGGCCTGATCGCGATGTTCACCAAGCCCTACTGGCCGGCGCTGATGGACGCCTTCGAGCGCCGGGACACCGACTGGATCATCCGGACCTCGAACCGTCTCCGCCGCGGCGGTCTCGGCTTCGCCCTCCTGGCCGGAGCGGGTCTCGTCGCGGTGGGACCGTTTCTCCTGCGACTGTGGGCGGGGGACGAATTCTACAGCGCGGCCTCGGAAAATTTTCGGATGGACCGTATCGCGCTGCTCGCTTTCGCGGCCTATTTCGCGCTCCACATCTGGCGTCACATCAACCAGACCCTCGCGCTGGGAATCGGCTGGATCGGCCCGGTGGTCCGGGTGGTCCTGGCGGAGGCGCTCTTCCTGATCTCCGCGGCTTCGTTCACCCTCTTCCACGAGGGCGATATCGGAACGATCTATCTGGTCATGGCGGGGTCCGTAGCGCTGTTTTCGGGTTGGCTTTTCCCGGTCTTTTTCCGGAAAGGACGCGACACCGGGGAGATGTCGCCCCCGCCTTCGGGCGGGTTCCTCGTCGAGTCGGGATCCGCCCTCCCGACGCCGACCTCCTATTCGCCGGAACCGGGGGAACCCACCGGAAGGGAGCCGCGGACCGAGTTCAGAGAAACCGAAGGAAATCCCCCGGCAGCGGAGCTTCACAGGTGATCGGGATGCCGCTGTGCGGGTGAGCGTATGTGAGGGTCTTCGCGTGAAGCATGAGCCGGTCCACCTTGGTTTTTTGCCTCGAAATCTGGCTGTAGATGGGGTCGCCGAGGATGGGGCAACGCAGCGACTCCTTCAGATGCACCCGGATCTGGTGGGTGCGCCCGGTGTGAATGAGGCAGCGCAGCGTCGCCCAGGCTCCGGCTTCGTCGCGGCGGAGCACGTGATAGTCGGTGACGGCCTCCTTGCCGGCCGGGGCGGCGACGACCGCCATCTTGCGACGGTTCACGGGATGGCGTCCGATGCGATTGTCAATGGTCCCCTCTCCGGGCGAAGGGATCCCATCGGTGACGGCGAGGTATTCCTTCCGCGTTTCCCTCCCCGAGAACTGGGCGACGAGCGACTGGTAGGCGCGATCGCTTTTCGCAGCGACGAGGCAGCCGGAGGTGTCCTTGTCGAGCCGGTGGACGATGCCGGGACGGTCCTCTCCCGCGAGGAGGCTGAGTTTGCCGCGGCAGTGGTGCAGCAAGGCGTTGACGAGAGTGCCGTCGGGATTGCCCGAAGCGGGATGGACGACGAGTCCGTGCGGTTTGTCCACCACGATGAGATCTTCATCTTCAAAAAGGACGGAGAGGGCGATGTCCTCGGGGAGCGGTTCGGTGGACGCGATGGCGGGAAAGGTCACTACGACGAAATCGCCGACGGCGACCGCCTGCCTCGGTTTCACGATGCGCCCGTTCACCGTGACGAGGCCGCTTTTGACGAGATCCTGCAGGGAGGCGCGGGAGGTCTCGTAGCCCTCGCGCCGGATCGCCCGGAGGAGGAACTGATCCAGCCGCGAGCCGACATCCTCCGCGAGGACGGCGGGCGAAAAAGGTCCGGGGGCGGGCGGAGTGGACATGGGAGGCGCTGCGACGGGGACGGGAATCGGGGGAGGGAAAAATCACACGCTGCGCGGAATCCGTCGGACGCGGCTCCCCGGCCCCGCGCTCAGCCGGGCAGGAGCACGTAATTCACGCGGACATCGCCCGGTTTCAACGGGGTAACCCGTCCTTTTTCAAAAATGTGGATGCGGTAGCCGATCTCCTCGAGGAACTCCCGCACCGCGCTCCCGTGACCGGGTTCGTGGAGCGGTTCGTTGACCTCCAGGAGTATCGTCGGCCGGTCCCGCGCAAGGAGGGCGCGGGCACCGCGCAGGACCGCGATCTCGTGGCCTTCGACGTCGCATTTGATGAAGGCGACGCGCCCCATCGAGGCGGATTGGCTGAACTCGTCGAGGGTGACGACCCCGGTGGTGAAGGACTCCACCGCGCCGCCGCAGTCGGCCACGCCCGGGTCGAGCGAAGCCTCGTAGTGATTGCGGGAGCCGTCCCCCCGAATCGGGATGGACATGGTGGCCTGCCCGGGTCGATCCGAAAGGGCGAGTTGGTGGCAGGAGACGTTCTTCCAGCCGAGACCGCGGGCGCTGTGCGAAAGCACCGCAAACATATCCGGAGTGGGTTCAAAAGAAAACACCCGTCCTTCCTCGCCGACCGCCTCGGAGAGAAAACGGGTGAAAAGCCCGAAGTTGGCCCCGATATCCAGGACGACATCCCCTTCCCCAACCAGCACGGGGACGACGCCGAGTTCCGGTTCGTCGTCGATCTCGGCGTCCTGCAATTTTTTCAGATAGTGCCGCTTGCGCAGAAACTGTTGGAGCGGCCCGGGGAGGCGGGCGACGAGGGACTTGACCGTAAGGCTCATGGGAAGGGACGATGGGAACCGCGGGCTCAGAGATCCAGGCCGGCGGCGCAGAGCTTTTGGAAATCCTCCCATTCGAGTTGGAGGCTGCTGTCGGCTTCGCGGATCCGCTGCATCGTGACCGAGGCGACCTGTTCGCGGGCGGCGGTGAGAGAACGGCTCACCCGTGTCTGGTCGCACTGCCACATCCGCGCGATGTTGGCCTGACTGATGCCGTGCAGGTAGGAAAGTTTCATCATCAGGAGCACGTCCGGCGAGAGGGAGTCGAAGGCCTCGCGTATCGCCCGCCCCATCAGTTCGGCGAGATCGCTGTCGAGAAGATGATCGTCGGGATTGTCCCCGGCGACCCGATCGAATTTGTCACCGGAGCGGTCGTCGTCCTCGTCGTAGGAAGGCAATTCACCACGGAATTTGTCGCGGCGCTTGAGGTCGAGCCAGCGGTTCCAGGTGATGCGTATCATCCAGGTGGAAAGCGAGGAGCGGCCCTCGAATTTCTCGATGAGAGGACGGGTTTTTCCGTTTTTCCCGGCGCCGAAGCATTCCGCGATGACGTCCGCCACGAGGTCCTCGGCCTGGAGCCGGTCCACTCCCCGGGACATGAGAACGCGCTCCAGCATGGGACGGTAGTTGTCCTGGAAGTCGCGCACGGCAGCGGCGTCTCCGCTCACCGCCCGATCCACCAGGTCGAGGTCTTCCGCGTATCGCAGCGGTTTTACTTCAGATACAGGGCCGCTCATCATTCCGGATTACCTAACTACAAGAGAGCGAATGATCAACTCCAAGTACGGATTTGTCCGAGGCGGCTCCGCACTCCCGAAAGCCTGCCTCGGCTCGGAGATTATCCGTTCCTGACATCCTCGATGACTTCGCCGTCCTGCAGGTGGATGCGTCGATCGACCCGGTCGAGGAGCCGGTCGTCGTGGGTGGAAAAGACGAAAGCGGCCCCGCGGTCCTGGTTGATTTTCCGCATCAGATCAATGATGAGATTGGCGTTGCGAGTGTCCAGATTGGCGGTCGGCTCGTCCGCGATGACGAGGGCCGGATCGGTCACGAGGGCGCGGGCCACGGCGACGCACTGCTGCTGCCCGCCGCTCATTTTTTGCGGCCGGTGCCGCATGCGATCGTGCAACTCGACCTCTTCGAGGAGAGATTCGGCCCGGCGGGACGCTTCCTTTTTCGGGACGCCGGAGATCTGGAGCGGCAGCATCACGTTCTCCAGTGCGCTGAGCACCGGGATGAGATTGAAATTCTGGAAAACAAACCCGATCGAAGAATTCCGCAATTCGCTGCGGCCGGTATCGTTCAGGCCGGAGGCGACCTGTCCGCCCACGACCACTTCGCCGGAGGTGGGCACGTCAAGCAGACCGATGAGATTGCAGAGAGTCGATTTTCCCGATCCCGACGGCCCCCAGACCGCGACGAATTCGTGCTCTTCGATCGCGAGACTCACCTCCCGGAGAGCGTGTACCTCGGTGTCGCCGAAATGATAGGTTTTCCTGAGATTCAGAGTTTGGGCTACTTTCATGCAGGGAGGCCGCCGATATTACTTGCAGTCTATCCACCTACGCTCAATTTGCACGGGTTAAATGATCGAACGTACTTTGTTGATTTTCTGGGGCGTCTGGCTGCTGCTGATTCTGATCGCGGCATTCCGGGTCGGCGGATTCAACATCGCCCGCCGTCTCCAGGACCGCCGCTGGAAAAAGGGACCGCAACCGCAGCAGCCCGTCGCGCTGATCGTCGCGGCGAAAGGATTCGATCTCCAGGCGACCCCGCGCTTCTTCGACTCGATTTTCGCCCAGAACTATCCGAATTACCGTGTCATCGTGTGCTTCGAATCGTGGGAAGATCCCGTGGCCCGCTGGCTCGGAGAGCATCTCGAGGTGCGCCCCCGGAATCCGGTGTGGATCCATCCCGAAGCGGATCACGGTCTCCGGAGCGTCACCCTCGTCTGCGCCGGACTGGCGGAAGACGAAGGGCAGAAGGTCCACAACCAGCGCGCCGCTTTCCGCAGTCTCCGCGATGACGACGCCGTGATCGCCTTCGCCGACGGGGACATCGCCTGCAAGCCCGACTGGCTCACCCGGCTGGTGAGACCCGTCACCCAGGACAGTCGCACCCTTTCCACGACCTACCGGTGGCTCGTCCCGAAGCGTCCCACCCTGCCGAACCAACTCGCCAGCGTGATCAACGCCTCGATCACCACCCAGGGAGGCAACCGCCTCACCAACGTGCTGTGGGGCGGTTCGATGGCGATCTCCCGTCCGGTCTTCGATTCGCTCAAGGTGCCGGAGCTTTTCGCCGGGTCGCTCAATGACGATCTCCGTCTCTCCAAGGCCGCGCGAAAGGCCGGGAACCGGGTCGCCTTCGTGCGCTCGCTGATCCTCCCGACGATGGTGGATTTCACCTGGGGCGATTTTTTTGAATTCGTGAAGCGCCAGTACACCCAGGTGAAATTTTTCAGCCCCATCCTCTACACGGGGATCAATCTGGTGCTCGGCTTTTATATCCTCGGTGCCCTCAGCATCGTGGCGGCCCTGATTTACGGCTATTTTTATGCCTGGATTCCGGTCGCGGCGGCCTATGCCATCGACCAGTTTCGCGCGCTCGCCCGCCAGCAGGTCTATCTCTCCCTTTTCCCAGAGCACGGGATCCGACAGAAACTGTTTGCCGCGGGATGGCTGGAACACATGCTCACCCCGTTCTGGATCGGGCTGCACTGGCTGCTCCTCGCGAGCACCTGGACGCAAAGCAAACTGACCTGGGCGGGAATCCGCTACCGCATCCGATCGGTCAACCGAACCCAGATTCTCAGCCGCCCCACCGGTAGGGAAGCGCTCCCGGCGGGCGCTCCCGGTCTCGCCATGCTCGGGGCACTCCACGACCGGAGACGCGGTGGCTCCCCGGCGCGCACCCGCACTCCCGCCGGAATCGAGGAGCCCGCCGCTGCCTCGGAAGTGGTAGCGACAGCGACCGCATCCCCCCAGACGGCGGGAGATCGCACCGCCCGATCCCGTTCCCGCGGGATCAGCGCGGTGATCCCCCTGACGACCGCTTTTTATGATCGCTCCCGGCGCTACCGCGAGGCGGCGACGGTCTCCTCCCGCGGATCCGTCTCGACACGCGAAGCCCTCCTCACGAAAACACGTCTGCTGCCCTCTCCCCGCTTCCCTGTCCGCGCTCCGGTCGCTCCGGTCGCTGCGATCCAAACGTCCCCGCCTCCGAAAGCAGCCGCTCCCCTCGCCGAAACCCGCGCACACCCTTCCAGCGGCGTTCTCGGAAAAACGCCCACGGCACTTTCCTCCGCTGAGATCCGGCTCCGAAAAACGCGCGTGGACGAGATCCTGACGTCGCCGCAATCCCGCCCGACGCCGCCCCGCGCCGGAACCTTGCCAACGCGGGCGCGGACGGCTCTGGAGAAAACCAGGGTCCGACCCGCGCTCCTTTTCCCGGTCCCCGCGATCCGTCGGGACCGCCCCACCGCTCCGACCTCGGCGGGTGGTGCCGCCGCACCTGCTCCGTCGGCGGGCAAGACTCGTTCGTTCGCGGCACGGCGCACCCATACGGGGGTGCCCGGTGCCCGCCGGAACGGTCCGGTCAGTCCGGCCCTTTCCGCGCGCGCCACCCAGGCCAGTCGGACTTACGACGGACGCCCCGACGCCCGTCCCGGCAACCGACGTGCTTCGGGCCGCCATTAGATTTCATCCCCTATCGCAGAACCCTCCAACCTCTCTCGTCATGTCCGAAGACTACTGTTACATAGACCGCTGCGCCCTCGTGGTTCGCCCGACTTGGAAATTCGTCGAATGGCTCAACCAACTCGACTGCGATCCGGTCGAAGACGAAACCTCCGTGTATCTCCACACGGTCTATCTCGTCGAGGAGATCGACGAGATGGACGCCCTCGGAACCACCGCGCTGCTCGAGATCCATTTCCCCAATATCGCGGCCAGCGAATTCGGAGCCTGGTGGACCGAGCCGAACGACTGGCCGACGATCCGGACCCTCCAGGATTTTTTCCAGTATTTTGAAGTCAGCGCCTCCGAAACCGTCGTCGATCTCCTCAGCGACGAAAACTACGACAACTGATCCCTCCTTTGTGGCGTCTCCCCCGAACGAGCCGTGAGCATCAATCTCAAGCGCAAGAAGTTCTACCCTGTCGGCAGGGGCCTCGACGAGTACCTCACCCACTACCAGCGCTCCCTGGAGATTCCGCCGCTCTACGAGGAACTGCACCGTTTCTCGCAACTCTACCCGCTCTTCGACCGGGAGGGCAACGACACCCTCTGGAAGACCGCCATCTACGATCCGGCGATCCTGACAGATCTCTCGGCCAAGCTCATCCAGATCTATTCGCTCCTGAAAACGAACGATTTTCGTTCCCCGGAGCACCTTCTCCTCGAGCGGGTCGACTTCTGCGATTTCGGCAACTCGCGACCGTTCCGCATCCGCATAGTGAATCAGTTCAACGACAACTACGATCACTTCTACGTGAAAATCGCCGATGCCTCCCGGATTTATGGGCTGGAACTCGAGCACATTCTTTCCCCCAACCGGATCAATTACCTGGTCAACGGGAACACTCTCATCGAGGAGCACATCGCGGGGGTGCCGGGGGACACTTTCATCCGCGAGTATTTCGACCGCCCCGAGACAAACCCGGTGCGGGGGGCCAAGGAGTTCGTGAAATTCAACGAGCGCAGTTTCGTCCGGCTCCTCGGCGACATGCGGAGCTACAACTACGTCGTGGACATCACCCCCGACTTCGAGGACGCCCAGTACCGGGTCCGGGCGATCGACTTCGATCAGCAGAGCTACGAGGGGAACAAGGAGATGTATCTTCCCCAGACTTTTGTGGAAAACGCCCTCGTCGTGGAGCTGTGTACCACCCGTCTCAACTACCTGACGATGCGGCAGTATCAGGACGAGGAACGCACCCTCATCCAGCGTCGCTGCCACATCGCGCGCAACCGGCTCGACGCCCTCTGGAAAGCGATGTGCCCGGATGAGATCGCCCCGGCGGAGCACGTCGCGAGCCTCCGCGATGGTCTCAACGGCTATCACGAAACGGCCGCCTTTTCCGCTTGCGAAACGATGGGGCAACTCGTCCGTATGAATCTCGACGTGTCCCTCGCGAAAACCAACACCTGATGTCCGACCACGCCCAGTTTCTCAAAGCTTTCTTCCGCAACTCGGGCCAAATCGGAGCGATCGCCCCGAGTTCGGAAACCCTCGCCGGACGGATGACGGACTGGCTCGACTGGAACGCACTCGACTGCGTCGTGGAATACGGACCCGGCACCGGGGTGTTCACCGAGGCGATCACAAAACGGCTCCGCGGAGGGACCCGCTTTTTCGCCGTCGAGCGCGATCCCGCCCTCGCCGCGATCTGCCGCAACCGCTGCCCCGGAGTCGAGGTGGTGGAGGACTGTGTCAGCCGCGTCCCCGAACTCTGCCGCGAGCGGGGCATCGAGCGGGTCGACGCCGTCATCTGCGGCCTGCCCTGGGCCGCCTTTTCCCCGGACCTGCAGGACCAGCTCCTCGAAGCGATGTTCGAAGTACTGCCTCCGGGAGGAAAATTCGCCACTTTCGCCTATTGGCAGGGTCTCGCCCTCCCGGCGGGACAGCGATTCCGGAAATTCCTCAAGACAAACTTCGCCACGGTCACCCACAGCGCCACGGCCTGGCGGAATCTCCCGCCGGCCTTCGTCTACCAGTGCGAGCGTTGAGTGAATTCAGGTGGCCGCCGCGACCACCGCTTTCATCTTCTCCAGCCCGATCTTGGCGCATTCCAGTGCCGGCATCTTCCAGTAGTCGGGGTGAAACAGTTCCAGCGAGAGCACCGGATACGCTCCCACCGCCTGGAAATTTTTCAGAATTCGGGTGAGCGGGGCGATGCCATCGCCGGGAAAAACGCGGTCCGCATCCCGGATCGTCGCCCGGGGTGGATCGGCCGGATAATCATTCAGGTGATAGGTCTGCAACGCCCCCGGCCCCATCAGAAGAATGGATTCGAAGGAGGATCCACCTTTGTAGGTATGATAGACATCCCCGAGGAAGCAGGCCTTCGCGTGGCCCGATCTGATCGCCACATAGAGGGCCTGTTCGACGGTGCCGATGATGGGATTGCCTCCCCACATCTCCACCTGAGGCACCACGCCCATCTCGTCGCCGAGTTCGAGGAGCGCGCGGTAGCGGTCCGCCGCATCGTCGAGGGAGACCGTCTCGCCTTTGGCCACTCCGACCGGGGGCGCGGCGATGCGGAGACCGCCGAGGCGGGCGATCGTGTCCATGTCGCGCTTCGCCTCCTCGAGACCGGCGGCCCGTTCGGCCGGGTCGTTGACAATCCATTTGGCGAATCCGATCGCGCTCTCTACGGTGAGTCCGTGATCGTCGATGCGCTTTTTCAGATCGTCGAGCGAACCTCCGCCCGCGACATATTCATTGAGCTTGCGGAACCACGGCTCGATGCACTCGTATCCCGCTTTGCCCGCGATCTCGATCTCCGCCGCGGCATCGAGTTCCTGGCCGCGGATCGTGGACATATTGAGTCCGAGGCGGAAGCGCTGCGGCTGGGTGTCACTCCGTCCCTCGCCGGACGCGGGCGACGATGCGGCATTGACGGGGAGGCCGGAGGCCATCGCCCCCAAGGCAACGCCGGAAGCGGCCAGAAAGGCGCGGCGGTCGGAGGCGATGGAAGAGGACAAGTCTGACATGTCCGATTTTTGCCACCTTCCTGCGGCGGAATCAACTCTCTTCCGATCCCTCCATCCGTTTCTGGACAGAGAAGCGCCCTCTTTTTGACACGAAATGGGTAGGAAATCCGGCAATTCGCTAATTTTCGGGAGGTTTTCCGCGTAACAAGTGCAAGATAGCCCGAGTTCCTTCGTCTTATTCCGTGAACCCTTGTCAAATATGATTCGAAATCCATTTTTCCCCGTCCTCACCGCCGTCGCGATCCTCTCGATGTGCCTCCCGTCGCTCCCCGCCGCCGCAGAGGAGACCACACCGGCAACGCCTGCCCCTTCCGCCGTGAACATGCTCCCGGCGGTGCTGCACGACGCCTCCGGCAAAGAGGTGGAAACGGAAACGCTCCGGGAAAAATTCGTCGGTCTGTATTTCTCCGCCCACTGGTGCCCGCCCTGCCGCGCCTTCACCCCCAGTCTGGTGAAATTCCGCGACGAGCATGCGGACAAGGACTTCGAGATCGTCTTTGTCAGCCTCGACAACTCCAAGAGAGACAAACGCAAATACATCAAGCAAATGGATATGAAATGGCTCTCGATCCCGGGCGCCCAGTCCAAGGAAGCCGATGCCCTCGCCCAGCAATTCGAGATCCGCGGCATCCCCTCTCTCATCATTCTCGCCCCCGACGGTTCCGTCGTCACCCCCCATGGTCGTGAAGACGTGATGATGTCGCCGGAAACCGCCCTCTCAAAATGGAAAGAGAAAGCGAAAAATCCCTCCTGACCTTGCCCGCCCCCTCCCCTCCGGCCCCGGCTGCGACGGCGGTCGAGACGGCCCCGAACCCCTCCGGTCCGGTCCGATCGGACGAGGCGGCGGGAAGAGCCGACGACACGCTCGCCAAATCGGACAAGGTCGATAAATCCGACGGGACCTCCCGCCCTTCCGCCACCCGGATGACAGGAAAACCCAGCATGCGCAAGCCGGATCCCGATCTGGAACTGGTGGAGCGCTCCCGCCAGGGCGACACCCACGCCTTTGACGAATTGGTCGGCAAATATTCGCAGAAGCTCTACGGTCTCGTCTATCACATGACCTCCAACCGCGAGGACACCCACGATATCCTCCAGGATGTTTTCGCCAAGGCCTACCGATCGATCAAGCGCTTCCGGGGGAAGTCGTCGTTCTACACCTGGATCTACTCCATCGCGACGAACATGACGCTGAACTTTCTCAAAAAGCGCAACCGCCGTCGCACCATGAGCCTCGACGACGTCGATCTCGCGATCGAAAACGACCACGACTTCATCGAGGCCACCTCCAAGAGCGATCCGGTGCGCGAGGCGAACATTTCCGAGCTGCAGGAAAGATTGAACATGGCCATGCAGCAACTGTCAGTAGATCATCGGGCGGTGGTCACCATGTTCGACATCCAGGGGATGCCTCACTCGGAAATTTCGAAAATCCTCGGAGTTTCCGAGGGAACAGTGCGATCACGGCTCTTTTACGCGCACAGATTGCTGCAATCCCATCTCGAAGACTTCCGAAAGTAGTCCGGCCGGGGTTGCGACCGATCTGTGATTGAAAAAGTCCAGAAGCAAACCTTTATTACTCCTCTGTTCCCCCGAGAAGGTGATGAATGATTCCGAAGATATCCAACGTTTGATCCGCCTGAAGAAGTACGAGACGCCCGGCGACGAGTATTTCGAGACATTTTTGGAAGACTTCAAAGACCGACAGCGCAGCGAACTGCTCCGCCAATCCGCCCGGGGCCTCCTCATGGAACGGGTCTCGATGTGGTTCGACGAGATCAGTGGTCCCCGCTGGCTCGTCCCCGCGGGGGTCTCCACCGCCGCTGCCGCCGCCCTCGCCCTCGGTCTCTATGCGGTCCGTCCCCCTGTCTCCGAAGACGCCGGCCCCGATCTCGCTTCCGCTCCGACCGCCCCCGTCACTCCCACCACCCCGTCGCCCGCCGCCCTTCCCACGGACGCCGCCACCCTGCCGGGCGAGTCTGTCATCACCCTGCAACTTCCCCGCCGCGACCAGCGCGTCCCCGCCCTCGGCCTCGACGGCACCCGTCCGGCGGACGCCTCGGGAGTCCTCCCGACCTCCGCTCGCGGCCCTTTCAGAGAACTTTGAGGATGCGGCCATGATCACCCGTTTCACCGTTGTTCTCCTCCTCGTCCTCCCGGGTGCCGGTTCCCACCTCTCCGCCGGGGAACAGGCGCTCTCCACCGTGACCGTCCTCTGGAACAGTGAGGTCCGCAGCCCCGGCATCTGCGTCGACCGGACCTCGTGGTTCGTGAGCGTGATTCCCGCCGCCGTCCCGCTCGAAGGCCTCACCACGACCCGCCTGCGGCACGGGGAACTCACCACGGAGGCGCGGGTGCTCTTCCGCGACGACGCCCAACGGCTTTGCCTGCTCGAGACCTCCACTCCTCTGACGGGACTCACCCCCGTCTCGCTCGTCCACACCGGCGAATTGAAAGGCGGGCAGAAATTGCACTGTCTCTCCCACCGATCCGCCTGTCTCACCACGGTGGCCGGCAAGGACTGGTCGCATCGCGGCGAACGATTTTCCATGCCCCTGCTGCGGGTCCGGGTCGCCGATCCCGAGTCGTTTTGCGCGGCGGGCACTCCCCTCGTCAGCGAAGAGGGTCACCTCGTCGGCATCCTCACCGGCAAGGACCACGACGAAACGGGCGATGTCCACGCCATCCCCGTCGCCCGCGTCCGCAAGCTCGTCACCGACATCAAAACCCACCAGCGATCCGGTCCGGTCCGGGTCGGCCTCGTCTTTCACAACCAATCTTCGACCCCGGAGATCATCGAGGTGAAATCCGGTTCCCCGGCGGAAAGAAGTGGTCTCGAGGCCGGGGATGTCATCCTTTCGATAGACGGCACGGATACGGAATCGCTCGAAGATCTCGTCGAAGTGATCCACAATCTCCCCGCCGGGGTGGAGACTCCGGTCACGGTGCTCCGCGGCTTGTCGGAAAAGGATCTCTCCATCGTTCCGGAATTTCTCGAAATGACGGCCGCCGCGAGGTAATCCGCGCACAAGCGCCGTTTTTCAAAGCCTTCAAAGCCCGACACGCCCCTGCAGCGCCCGCATCAGGGTGAGTTCGTCGGCATTCCCGAGTCCGCCTCCGGCCGGCAGTCCCTGGGCCAGTCGAGTCACCTCGACGCCGGGAAAACCCGCCAGGATTTCTCCGAGATAATTGGCCGTGGCCTCCCCCTCCACATCCGAACTCAAGGCGAGGATCACTTCGGCGAAGACGCCGCTTTTCAATCTCTCGATCAACGCGCCGATGCGGAGGTCCTCCGGTCCCACGTTGTCGAGGGGAGAAATCCTCCCGCGCAGCGAATGGTAATGTCCCCGAAAGGCACCGGAGCGCTCCAGCGGCAGGATGTCCGTGGGCTGCTCCACGACACAGAGGACCCGGGAATCGCGCTGGTTGCCATCACAGACCGCGCAGCCGTGCTCCTCGGTGGAAAAAAATCCGCACGTCCCGCATTCGAAGACGAGACTGGCGGCCCGCTGCATCGCCTCGGCGAACAAAAGGGTGGACCCGCCGCCCTGCTGCATCAGCCACACCGCGATGCGCTCGGCGCTTTTCGGGCCGATCCCGGGGAGTTGCCTGAGGTGGGAGATCAGCGCCCTGACCGGTTCCGGATAATCCACTTGTGCCATAGAAATCAAAATCGAAAAAATCACATCATCGAGATCAGCCGGGCATGTCCCTCGTCCGTCAATTCCCGGACGAGCCGACTCACGGGGGCTGCGGGCGCGGCCACTCCCTCCTGCGCGAGGCGGATGAAGTACGCGGTCGGCCCGTCCTCGGATCCGGGCAGGCGAGACCGGCTGAAGCAATCGAGAGCCGCTTCGTAATTTTTCTCACGCACGAAAATCACCCCCTGCCAGAAAAGCTCGCGCCGCCGGTTTTCCTCCTCGGAAATGTGATCGCTCCGCGAGAGCAGTTGGTAGATCTCGGACATCACATTGCTGGCCGGATCGTAAAACATCTCCATCGGTCTCACCGCCATCCCCTCCTCGACGAGGCGGTGGGTTTCCGGCCCGATCAACAGGTCCGACCCGTATCGCATGTTCGCGAGAGCCAATCGCCGCGAATAGTCCGTCACCTGCCCGATGCCACCGAAACGAAAATGCCCCGGCATTCCGTAGACCCCCACCGTCATCGGTCCCGAACTGATCCCCACCCCGCAGTGGAGCGGCTGGAACCAGCGGGTCTCGCATTCCTGGCTGAGAGCGCGGAGCCTGCCGCGCAGTTCCAACGCCGCCCGGCAGCCCTGGATGGCGTGATTTTTCGTCGGACGCAGCATGCCGAAGGAGACGCGGATCAGTTCCGGACTGGATTCATCGAGGTAACCGCCCCGGGACAGCAGGAAGTTCGTGGTGCTCCGGAGAAAGAGATTGCTCAGCCGGATCAGATCGGACGGCTCGAGGAGCTCCTGCAATCCCTCGTAATTAAAAAGCCGACAAGTCAGCACCGTCACCTCCCTCGTGGCGCCATGGAAATCCGGTGGCTCCTCCGCTTCGAGCATCTCGTGGAAGGTGGCGCCGGAGACGCGCGGGCCGAGGACATCCTCGAGGATCCGCTTGCGCCCTCCCTGCTCCGTCCCCGCGTAGACGAAAGCACCCACCGAGGAGAGCACGGCGGCCGCCAGCGGAGCGAAAGGATCGAGGAGATAGCCGTAGCACGCCAGAGTCGGCGAGATTCCCGCGACGACGACGGCTCCGGAGAGGGCGATGAGAATTTTCTGAAAAGGACGCGAGACATCGATGACACACCAGGCCATTCCGAGGGCCGCGATCGCGATCAGGGGGATCGCAGGCCACCGGACCGCCTCCAGTTCACCCTTGGCAATCCCGGAAGCGGCATAGAAATTTTCCAGCCGGACCACCATCGCCTCAAACGTCCCCAGCAAATAAAGCGCCAGCACCAACACCGTGACGGCACCGCCGAGGACCAGAGCTGTTATCGCGTATCGTCGCATACCATGAGGATCGAACTCCGTCGGTCGCTTCGCTCCTCCGGACAAAAGCAGGATAAAGCCTGCTCCGTCATGAGCAAGGCGAGACTGTCATCAAAGCCGTAGGGCTGAACCCCTCATTCGCCCCTTCACCAGCCACCTCATCCAGCCGGTCCCGCCGCCGAAATGTCCTCCACAGTGGCGCGATCAGGATCATTATGCGTTGGAAGACGGCCCGGGAGATGCTGAACTTTGCCATTTCGCCACGCGGACATTGGCCTATACTCCGTGCCCTTTCCCTTCACCGATGAAATCAGCCCTCGCTCCCCTCGCCATCACCGCGCTGCTCTTTCCTCCTTGCCTCGCGCAAGAGGCCGATCCAGAAAAAGGCAAGGCGCTCGTCGCTCCGGTCGAGTTTCTCACACGCGAGGCCTACGACGAAGAGGCGGCGGTGCGCATCGCCAATTTCACCCTTCCCGAGGGCGTCCGCGCGAGCCTCTTCGCCGATTCCAGCCAGACCCAGAATCCCAGCGCGATTTGCTTCGACCGCCAGGGACGCCTCTACATCGCCGAGATCCATCGCTGGCGGGCGGGCGTGCAGGACATCCGCAACGAACAGCATCTTCTCCTCGACGATATCGACAACCGAACCAACCGGGATCGCTTGAAAATGTACGAGGAGGACCAGGCGAGGCGTCCCCTTTCTTTCTACACCGAATTCACCGACCGCATCGTCCGGGTCGAGGACAGCGACGGCGATGGTCGCGCCGATACCTCGGAGGTCTGGGCCGACGGGTTCAACGAAATCCTCGACGGTCCCGGCATCGGACTCATCGCCGGGGAAAACGACGACATCTACTACACCAATATCCCGCATCTCTGGCATCTCCGCGACGGCGACGGTGACGGCCGCGCCGAGGAGCGCGTCTCCCTCCAGGATGGTTTCGGGGTGCGCATGAGCATCTCGGGACACGACATGCACGGCCTCGTCTGGGGACCCGACGGGAAACTCTACTGGTCCATCGGCGACCGCGGCTACCACCTCACCACCAAAGAGGGCCGCCACTATGACAGGCCCTACACCGGAGGCGTCTTCCGCTGCGACCCCGACGGATCCCATCTTGAGGAAATCTACTCGGGCCTGCGCAACCCGCAGGAGCTCGCCTTCGACGAATACGGCAATCTTTTCACCTGTGACAACAACGCCGACGCCGGGGATACCGGCCGTCTCGTCTATATTCTCGAAGGCGGGGACACCGGCTGGCACCACGGGCATCAGGTGCTGCTGAATTTCCGCAACCAACTCGCTCTCCGCACTCCCGACTACGATCGTTCCAAGGACAAGAAAATCCCCATGAACCCCTGGATGACCGAGGGAATCTGGGAGCCCGAACATCCGGGGCGTCCCGCCTTCGCCCTCCCGCCCGTCGACAAGGTTTCCTGGGGACCGAGCGGATTCGTCTACAACTACGGGGTCACCGCGATGCCCTCGCGCTACGCCGGTCATTTCTGGGTCTGCAACTTCGGCGGGGCGAAAGGAGATCTCGAGGCCTTTTCGGTGAAAAACAAGGGAGCCGGCTTCTCCCTCGACCACCACGAGATCTTCATGGTCGGACTGGGCAACACCGATGTCGAGTTCGGTCCCGACGGCCGCATGTATCTGAGCTGCTTCAACAACAATGGCTGGGTCAAACAAGACCTCGGCAATGTCTACGTTCTCGAAGCAAGCGAGCCCGAGAACGCCGAACAGCTCCGCTCCACCCGCGAAATCCTCCTGCGGGATTTTTCCACTATTGACGCGAAAACCTTGGCCGACCTCCTCGCCCACCCGGACATGCGCGTTCGTCAACGCGCCCAGTTCGCCCTCGCGAAAACGGGAGACGCCGCTGCCGACCTCTTTGTCACCGCCGCGACCCAAGAGGACCACCGCCTCAAGCGGCTCCACGGCATCTGGGGACTCGGGCAGCTTTCGCGGAACGATCCCGCCCTGCTTGAGGCGCTCGTTCCCCTGATCACCGACCCCGATGCCGAGGTGCGGGCCCAGGCCGCGAAAGTGCTCGCCGACTCGCGCACGGAAGTCGCCGGAGAAGCTCTCCTCACCTCCCTCGCCGATGCCTCGGCCCGGGTCAAAGCCTTCGCCGCGATCGGCGTGGGCAAATGCGGCAACCTCTCCGCCTTCCCCCGTCTCATCGAGATCCTCGCGGAAAACGACAACCAGGATGTCTTTCTCCGCCACGCCTGCGTCCAGGGACTCTGGTATCTCAACGACAGGGAGAAAATCCTCCGGGAATCCAAAAACGAATCTCCGGCGGTCCGTCTCGGCATCCTCCTCACCCTCCGCAAACTGAAGGATCCCCGCGTGAAATATTTCCTCAACGACCCGGATGAATCCCTCCGCTACGCCGCCATCCGCGCGATCAACGATCTCGATCTGCTCACCGCCCTGCCCGATCTCGCCGCTCACATCCAGCCCTACGCTGCCGCCGCCGCGCCCGGTCCGCGTCCGCCCGCCGACCACCGCGACGCGATCATCCAGACCCGTCTCATCAACGCGAACTTCCGCGTCGGCAAAAACGAGAACGCGGCCAACCTGCTCGCCTACGCCGCCCAAACCAAACTCCCCGCGATGCTGCGCGAACAGGCCCTCCTCGCCATCGACGAATGGCGCCGACCCAACCCTGTCGACTCCACCACCGGACACTATCGCCCCCTCCCCCCCGAGAGCCGGGAGGACATCACCGCGGCGGTCAAAGCCGGCTTGCCCGGGGTGTTTCAGACCGCCGAGGGCCCTCTCGTCGGACTCGCCACCCGCATCGCCCTGACCTACGGGGTCGATGCCCCCGAGAAACTCCTCCTCACCCAGATCCGCGACGCCGCCTCCGAGGTCTCCTCGCGCGTCAGTTCGCTGGAGGGTCTCGTCCGCCAGAATCCCGCCGCCCTCGCCGGACACTGGGACGAACTCCTCGCCGACGAAAGCGTGATCTTCCGCTCCGCCGTCGTGCGGCAACTGCTCGCACTCGATCCTCCCCGCGGTCTCGCCGCCGCCTCCGCAATGGCCCGGTCCGAATCCCTCGGGGCGCGTCAGCAGGGCTACCGCCTCCTCGCCGGGTCGACCGCACCCGAGGCCATCGCCCTTTTCCGCGAGAGACTCGCCGCCGTCGACGAAGAGCTCCCCGGTGCGCTCCTCGACCTGCTCGAAAGCGCCGCCGCAATGAAGGACGAGAGCATTGCCGGGCTCCTCGCCGCGTATGAGAAAGGGATCGACCCGACCGACCTCATGCGCGCGTTCCGACCCGCCCTCGAGGGAGGCGACCCGAGCAAGGGCGCGGAAATTTTCACGACCCACGCGGCCGGACAATGCTCCAAATGCCACAAGATCGATGGCGACGGAGGCATCGCCGGTCCCGAACTCACCGGCATCGGTGCGCGCCAGCAAAGGGAATACCTCCTCGAATCGCTCATCGCTCCGAGCAAGGTCGTCGCCCCCGGCTACGGCATCACCCTCGTGACCCTGAAGAACGGCGAGAGCCTCGGCGGTATGCTCATGAGCGAAGACAGCCGCCACATCGTCATCCGCATGCCCGATCCCGCCGCCTCGGAGCGGCAGATCGAGCGCACCATCCCCATGACGGAGGTGGCGACCCGCCAACCGCCCGTCTCCGCCATGCCTCCCATGACCTTTATCCTGACAAAATCCGAGCTGCGCGATGTCGTGGCCTATTTGGCGTCCCTGAAACCGAAAAAGGAAAAAAAGGCTCATTAAGTCCGGCGCTCATCCGTTAAGGAGAGTGTCGGACCCGGCTTGCAGTCCGACGCACTCCCCTTATAGTCTCCGTTATGAAGAGAATTTTTCTCCTCACCGTCCTACTCAGCCTCCCTTCCCTCCACGCCGCCGATCCCCCCAGCAAACGGGGCCGGGGCTTTTTTGGATTCGGGGGGCAAAAGACCGAACAAATTTCCGCCGGGCTGTTCCCCCAGCGCACGGATGAATCGCCCGCCGCAGCAGACGCGGCGACTTCCTCCCGCTCCCAGCGAGACGGAATTTTCCGCTCGGGAGAGCCCCGACAGGTCGACGCCGTGTCCTACGTGATCCAAAACGGACGCAAGATCGAACGCCCCATCGCCCCGTCCGAGACCGCGACATCCGACGCGCCGACGGACGAAACCGGATCCGCCCCCATCCTCGCCGTCCTGGGTTCTCCGACCGACGGCGGAGTCGAAACGGCCTCCGATGACGGCCGCAAGAAACGGGGATTTTTTGCTTTCGGACGTCGTGGGGACCGCGAGGAGGAAAACGAGGTGGTCACTCCCGTGCCCACCGCTCCGCCGCGCGCCACTCCGGCAGCGGCACCTGCGGCGGCAGCCCCCGCCGCCGCAAACATCGCGTCCGCGACGAGCGGAAACGCGGAGACGCTCGATACTCCCGACTTCGCCGGGGAGGCGGAGGAAAAAAACGGTCTCCTCGGTTGGATTCCCTTTTTCTCGCGGAACAAGCGGGACTCCGCGGAGGAAGCGCAATCCCCCGCTCCCGTGATCGCCACCGCCCGACCCGTCCCGGCGGCACCGGTTGCGGCCGCGAAGCCGACCCCGGCCGCGAAGCCTGAACCAGCCGCTCCGAAACCGGCCCCCGCCGAGACCACGGTGGTGGCGAACGAACCGGCTTCGACCACCTTTGAAGTGCCCCGCAATCCCGAGGCGAAGAAAGAGGAGAAAGCCAGCTCCTCCGGCGGTGGGCTCCTCGCGCCCATCGCGAACATCCGCCCGCCCCGCAAAGAACTCGACCTCACCGACGCGGTGACCATCATTCAGGATGGAGAGATCGTGGCCGAATCGGAAACGAATTTCGAGACCGTCCCCGAATCCGACACCGACGACAGCCCCCAGGCGCCCCAGATCATCAACGGCGTCAAGACCTACGCCTCGTGGGATGATGTCGCGGCCCGTTCCTCGTCCGCCGCGGACAAGATCATCCGTTCGATGCGCTAACAAAAGTCGAAAAAGGCGACCGCGCTTTCCGCCTCCCCGGAAATCGGGAGATCGGACGCGAAAGCGCTGGAATTCTCCCCATCCTGCGGCAGCATAGACCCGCTTCCGGGACCATGTCGCCTTCCGCCCACACTCTCCCCCACCCACGTCGCGTCGTCCTCCTCGTAGGTGTCGTGCTGGTGCTGCGCCTGCTCTACGCGGCGTTTTTCGCCACCAATCCCGCGGGGGACGAAGCCTATTACTGGGACTGGAGCCGGCAACTCGACTACGGCTACTATTCCAAGCCCCCTTTCATCGCCTGGCTCTACGCCTTGGTCGACTGGATCGGCGGAGGCGGTCTCTTCGCCTTCCGCGCCACCGCCGCGCTGCTCGGGACCGGCTCGCTCCTCCTCCTCTATCCGCTCGCCGCGAGTCTCTTCGGGGAACGCACCGGATGGTTCGCCGTCCTTCTCGGACTGGCCGCGCCGGCCAATGCGGTGCTGAGCTTTTTCCTCACGATCGACGCGCCCCTCGTGGTCTGCTGGTCCACCGCGCTCTGGATGCTGTGGCGTTACCTCTCGGGCGAGGGGAAAATGGGTTCTCTGGTGATCCTGTTCCTCGCCCTTGGAATCGGTCATCTCTGCAAACAGATGATGATGGTGTTTCCCGTCCTCACCTTGATTTTCCTCGTCCTTCATCCCGAGACCCGCACCTTTCTGCGCCGCCCCGCTCTCTGGCTGACTCTTCTCGGCTCCTATCTCTCGCTCCTCCCTCCACTGCTGTGGAACGCCCGCCACGACTGGATCACCTTCCAGCACACCAGCCATCATTTCGAGGTGAAGAACGAGGGGGGTTCCATGCTCCTGGAGCGACTGGAGGACTTCCTCTCCTTCGTCGGCACCCAATTCGGCGTGCTCTCCCCGGGAACCGCTTTCGTTCTCTTCTGCCTCTGCCTGACCGGGATGCCCCTCTTGCGAAAGGCGGATCGTCCGGTGCGTTTCCTCCTTTGTTTCGGCGCTCTCCCCGTCGTCGCGATGCTGCTGCTGGCGCTGCGGCAGGAAATGCAACCGAACTGGCCGGCGGTCTTTTACCTGCCGGGTCTCATCCTCACCGCCGCTTGGTACGACGGACAGATCCGATTCGCCCTGCCGCCGCTCTCCTGGCGTCGCCTTTTTCCCCTCACGATCGCGGTGGGCGTGCTCCTCACCGGCTATTTCTACCTCGCCCCGATCGGTTTCGCCGTCGCCGGAAAAGCCGGGCACACCGCCGATCCGAACCGCCGTCTCCTCGGACACGATCTCGTCGCGCGGGAATTCGAAACACTCCGCCGCACCGTTCCCGGAGCGGACGAGCATTTCCTCGTCACCCTCGGGCACCGCGACCTCACCAGCCAGCTCGCCTTCGCCCTGCCCGACCGGCCCCGCGTC
>JAAYAT010000037.1 GCA_012719225.1 Verrucomicrobiaceae bacterium | reverse complement strand
CATTCCCAATCGACTTTGCAAGTCCATACCGGTTCCATCACGGTGCCGCGCCCCAGCCTCGGATCGTGGGTGAGCTACGGCCTCGGCAGCGAAAATGCGAACCTCCCCTCCTTTGTCGCCCTCGCCTCGCAGCCGACCTACAACGGCCACACCGTGTGGAACTCCAACTTTCTCCCCCCGGTCCACTCCGCCCTGCACATCCGTCCGAAAGAGACGGTGGCGAACATCAGTCCCACCACGCCGCGTTCGGTTCAGGCCGGGGAACTCGATTTCCTCCGCCGGCTCGAAGCCGTCCGTCCCGCCGATCCCAATCCCATGGTCTCGGCGAGAGCCCGTTCTTTCGAGATTGCGGCGGGAATGCAGCTCGCGGTGCCCGAACTCTACGAAATCGAGCGCGAGTCGCCCGCCACGCGCGCCCTCTACGGACTCGACGAAAAATCGACCTCGGAATTCGCTTGGAAATGCCTCATGGCGCGTCGTCTCGTCGAGCGCGGGGTGCGCTTTGTCGAACTGGTGGACCGCGGATCCGCGGGAAACTGGGATCAGCACGGCAACCTCCAGCGGCACGAGTCCCTCGCCCACGCCGTGGATCGCCCCATCGCGGGACTCCTCCGCGATCTGCGGGGCCGGGGCATGCTCGACGACACCCTCGTGGTTTGGGTTTCGGAGTTCGGGCGCACCCCCTGGGCCACCGGCACGGGACGCGGGCATCACAGCGCCGCCTTTTCCGCGTGGCTCGCCGGAGGAGGAGTCCGCGGAGGCACCGTCTGGGGTGCCACCGACGAAATCGGAGCGAAGCCAGCGGAGAACCCCGTCCACATCCACGACTTCCACGCCAGCATCCTCCACGCCCTCGGCTTCGACCACGAACAGCTCGTCTACCGCCACAACGGCCGCGACTTTCGCCTCACCGACGTCGCCGGCAAAGTGGTGCGCGAGTGGTTCGTGTGAGACGGTGGTTTTCACCCTCCGATCCGAGCGGTGCCCTCTTCACCGGCACTTTCCAATTACCGCGGTCACGCGTATCGTTCTGCGTGCCCAGCGATGCCAAACCGGATCTGCAGAAAAAAATGCGGGAAGTCCCCCACAAGCCGGGGGTCTACCTGCATAAGGACAGGCTCGGCTCCATCATCTACGTCGGCAAGGCGCGGGATCTGCGCAAGCGGCTCGCCTCCTACTTCACCCCCTCGCGCCAGCGCGTCGCCGAACACAAGACGCGGGCACTCATCGAGAGCATCTGGGACTTCGACTACCACGAGGTCCGCAACGAACCCGAGGCGATCCTCCTCGAGGGCAAGCTGATCAAGGAATACCGCCCGAAGTACAACATCGCCTTCCGCGACGACAAGCGTTTCCTCCTCGTGAAGATCCATCCGGAGGAACCCTGGCCGCGCTTCCAACTGACCCGTCTCAAGAAAGAGGATGGTGCCCGTTATTTCGGCCCCTTCGCCCATTCGGGGGCGTTGCGCCAGACCATCTCATGGCTCAACCGCGAGTTCGGCCTGCGCACCTGCCGCCCCATGAACCCCGGCGAAAAGGACTACCGCCACTGCCACGACGACATCATCCAAAACTGCACCGCCCCCTGCATCGGGCGCATCTCCCGCGAGGACTACATGGCCCGCGTCGAACAGGCCTGCGATTTTCTCCGGGGACAGTCGAAGAATCTGATCGGCCCGATCGAGGCAGAGATGAAAGAGGCCGCCGCCGCCCTCGATTTCGAGCGCGCCGCCGAACTGCGCGACATGATCGACAACCTGCGCCAGACCCTCAAACCGACCCGTCAGTTCACCCGCCGCGGGGTCCCGGGCCCGGCGATCCATCCCGAGGCCGACGTCCTCGAACTGCAGGAATATCTCGGCTTGGAGCGGCCTCCTCGGGTGATGGAGTGCTTCGACATTTCCAACATTTCCTCCAATCACATCGTCGCCTCCATGGTGCGGTTCCGCAACGGCCTCGCCGACAACCGCCACTACCGTCGCTATCGCATCCGCACGGTCGAGGGACAGGACGATTTCGCCAGCATGGCCGAAGTGATCCGGCGGCGCTACTCCCGCATCCTCCTCGAAGCCCGCGAGCGGGTCGGCGGGGAAGACGCCGACGCCAGTCAGGAAACTCCCCTGGCGGCGATGCGGCGCTTGGAGGAGGCGGTCGAGGCCGCCGGCGGAGAGGAGGAGGAAAAACGAAAACCCTTCGTCCGCCTCCCCGATCTCGTCATCGTCGACGGCGGCAAAGGCCAGCTCGGGATGGCGGTGCGCGAGTTGAACCGGCTCGGTCTGCACGATCTCCCCGTCATCGGTCTCGCCAAACAACGCGAGGAAATTTTCCGCCCCGGCGAATCGGAACCCCTCGTGATCCCCCACGACAAGGGGGCCCTGCGCTTGCTCCAGCGCATCCGCGACGAAGCCCACCGCTTCGCCAACGGCTACCACCAGTTGCTGATGAAACGCCGCATCGAGGAGAGCATCCTCGATGACTGCCCCGGCATCAGTCAGGCCAGGAAAGAGCGGCTCCTCGAAAGGTTCGGCTCGGTCTCGCGACTGCGGAAGACCCGCGCCGAAGAAATCGCCACCGTTCCGGGGATCAACGGAAAACTCGCCCGGGAAATCGTACATTTTTTGAAAACACACTGATGCTTCGCCCGTATTCGGAGTGTGACCTCGCCGTGATCCGTGTTACAATGGCCGGATAGTCATCATCATCACCTCCTTACGGCTTTCGCAACACATGAGAACCCAGCCATGCCTCCGCCACACCCCGGGATTCGGAATCGTCCCGGCCGTCTTCGTGCTGGCGGCGCTGCTCGTCGGGACCGGGCTGCGAGCCCAACAGGTTCCACAGGGCGCCACCGCGCCGGGCGGTTTCGTCATCGAAGGACTCGCGCCCGAACCGGTTGCCGAGCCGATCGATCTCGAGGCGATCCCCCGTTTTGAGGAAGCGCCCGCCCTCCCGCCGCCCGCTCCGATCCGGGCGATGCCGATCGACGACGCCGGAGCGGTCGAGATCCCCGAGGAACTCCTCGGCGACGAGGAGGCTCTCCCCCGCTCCGAGTCCGAACCCATGGCGACCGGTGCCGATGTCGAGGAGGAGGTCGATGAAAAGGACTCCACTGTAAAAGAAGTGGAAAAAACCACCGCTCCCAACCAGGCCCCGGTCATGGCGGAGGACCTGCGCGCCCAATCTCCGCCCGAGAAACCCGACCCGGTCGGTTCCTCGGTGCTGACGCGGACGGAGGCGAGGACCTTCACTTTTTCGATTCCCGCGCCACGCGGCCAGATTCTCGACCGGAACGGCTACCCCCTCGCCCAGAGCAAAGTGGCCTACTACGCTGCGATCAGCTTCCCCTATCTCGGCAGCGAAGTCTCCGATCCCGAGGTCCAGCGCTACGCCGGCGAACGCATCGTCCACGTCAACAACATCCTCGGAACCGACTGGGATTTGTCGCGCAAAGTGGTCGTCGAGCACTACCGCGACCGCCGCTGGATTCCGCTCACCTTTTCCTCGGTGCTGTCCAGCAGCCAGGTGGACGAATTGAAGCGCCAGAAAATGGAAGGCCTCACCCTGCAGCCCGTCTACCTGCGGCATTACCCACAGGGAAAAACCCTCTCACACGTGATCGGATACGTCGGCAAACGTCCGCCGCGGCTCAAAGGGCCCATCGTCAACGACGAAGCGCTCTGGGGGCTGCCCATCGGTGTGGACGGCCTGGAGCAGTCCTTTGAAACCGATCTCCGCGGCACTCCCGGCCGGGTCAATGTGGTCTTCGAAGCCGACGGGACAAAAGTGAAGGAGAAAGTCCTCTCGAAGCCCCGCCCCGGCTACAACGTCGTCACCACGATCGATCTGGAAATGCAGCAAATCTGCGAGCGGCTCCTCGAAGAGAAGGTCAAACGCGGGGCCATGGTGATCATGGATGTGCGCAACGGCGACATCATGGCCATGGCCAGCAACCCGCAGTTCGATCCCAACGATTTCATTCCCGCGATCACCCAGGACAAATACAGCGCCCTCGCCGAAGATCCCTCCAAACCGCTCTTCCCGCGCGCCTTCCGCGCCGCCTATCCGCCCGCCTCGACCTTCAAGGCGGTCGTCGCCCTCGGGTTTCTCGAGAGCGGCTACATCTCCCCCAACGACCTCTTCCCCTGCCCCTCCAGTTGGAAGGTCGGCGACGTCATCATGCGCAACTGGAACAAGAAGGGCGAGGGTTCCATGAATGTCGTGGGCGCCCTGACCCGCTCCTGCAACACCTGGTTCTACGAAGTGGCCAGCCGCGCCGGTGCCGACACGATGAGCTACATGGCGACTCGTCTCGGACTCGGCCAGAAGACCGGGATTCCGCTCAAGGAAACCGAAGGCTTCATCCCCAGCAACCGCTACTGGCTCGACAAGCACGGCTACATGATGTCGGATGGAGAAGAGGCGGTCATGAGCATCGGCCAGGGTACCGTCGAAGTCACCCCCTTGCAATCCGCCCGCATGATGGCGGCGATCGGGAACGGGCAGCAGGTCCTCAAGCCCCGCCTCGTGCTGCAGATCCAGGATCTCAATCACGAACTCGAACGCACCTTCCCGGTGGAGGTGAGCAACTCCCTCAATGTCGATTCCTACTCCCTCCGCGCGGTGCAGCGCGGACTCTACGACGTCGTCAACGCGGGGAACGGCACCGGGAAAGCCGCCTACCACAAGATCACCGTCTCGGGCAAAACCGGGACGGGGCAGTGGAAGCCTTCCCAAAAACAAAACATCTCCTGGTTCGCCGGATATTTCCCGTCCAAAAATCCCGTCTACTCCTTTGCCGTCATTTATGAGGGAGACCCCGGCGAAGTGGTCAGCGGCGGCAAACAGACCGCCCCCGTCGTCGGTGCCTTCCTCGAAGAATACCTCAACGAAGAGAACTACAACCGGGTGCGCAGCCGCGCCAATATGCTCGAAGAGGAAGCTCCTCTCGACGAAGCCGAGGAATACACCTCTCGTGCACCGGTCCAGTCCATCTTCCAGGAGGGGGAACCCGAACCCGTTCTGACCGAGGTCGTTCCCGAACAGACCGAAGCCGCCGCCCGCCCCCGCCCCGACAGCGGCGGTTTCTTCCAGCGGATTTTCAAACGCAGACGCCAGTGAGAAGAAGCGCGCTTTTTTGATTCCCGCCCCGGCGACAATGGGGTATCCTTGCGCCCATGACGCGCACACTTCTCCTCCTCCTCGGTGTTGTTTCCCTGTTCTCCACCTCCTGCTTCCGCACCTCCACCCTCGTGAAGGTGAAAAAGGACGGGACCGGTTCCATCGTTTCCCAGTACCATTTCTCCCCGCAGATGCTGGCGATGATCAAACAACTGGAGAGTCTCGGCGGGGCTCTCGAAGGGACCGGATCGGCCGCCGGAGCCGGAACGCCCCAATTCGGGCTCATCGGCAAGATGGCCACGCCCGACGAGGCATCGCTCCGCAAGGATGCGGCCAACTACGGGGAGGGCGTCCGCTACGCCACACACGAACCCGGCAAGGACGCCGAAGGCTGGGAGGGCTACTCGGTCACCTATGATTTCGACGACATTCGCAAGATCCGCATCGACCAGAACACGATGCCGGGCCAGGCCAAGGAGTTCGTGGAATCGTCCGGCGAAAAAATGCCGACGGACGCGGGAGGCGCGCTCACCTTTGATCTGAACGGGGATGTCCTCACCGCGAAATCCTCCTTCGCCAAAAGCGGACTCGATGGTCTCATCGACGAAGAACAACTGAAACAGGGTCAACAGATGGGCATGACCCCCTCTCAATCGATGAAAATGGCGGCGGGGATGACCCAGGGAATGCGCGCCGGGATTTTCCTGGAAGCCGACGGAGGCATCGCGGAAACGACCGCGACCCACGTCGAGGGCAACCGCATCACCTTGAGCGACGCGGACGTGGGCCAACTGCTCAACGACCCCGATTTCGGAGCCTTCGCCGACAAAGCGGCGGCCGATCCGAAGAGCGTGACGGAAGCATCCGTCAGGGAACTTTTCGGAAAACTCGACGGCCTCACCATCGAAACCGCCGAAGAGTTCACGGTGAAGCTGAAGTGACCCCTGAAAGCCTCAACCCCTGAAAAGCCTCAAAGCGAGGCTCGAATGATCTCGGCGAAACTCGTCGGATCGAGGCTGGCCCCGCCGACGAGGAACCCGTCGATGTCCGGTTGGGAGATGAGTTCGGCGGCGTTGCCCGGTTTGACACTGCCGCCGTACTGGATGCGGGTCGCCCCGGCCACTTTCCCGCCGAAGAGGTTTGCGAGGACGCTGCGGACGTAGGCCTGGGTCTCCTGCGCCTGCTCGGGCGAGGCGGTGCGTCCGGTGCCGATCGCCCAGACGGGTTCGTAGGCAATGACGATGTCGGCCATCGCGGCGGCGGCGATCCCGGCGAGGCTGCCCTCGAGTTGCTGCGAGAGGACGAATTCCAGTTGTCCGCCGTCCCGTTCTTCGAGGGATTCCCCGATGCAGAGGATGGGCTTGAGCCCGGCGGCGAGAGCGGCGTGGACTTTTTGATTGATGACAGAATCCCCTTCGCCGTAGAGCGAGCGGCGCTCGCTGTGGCCGAGAATCACGTAGGCGCAACCGACATCCCCGAGCATCGCGGCGCTGGTCTCACCGGTGAACGCGCCGGAGGCCTCGTGGGACATGTTCTGCGCAGCCAGAGCCACGGCGGGATGCGCGCCGAGGCCTTCGGCGGCCTTCGCGAGTGAGACGAAGGGCGGGGCGATGACGATGTCGGCGGCGGTGGCTTCGGGGAAGCTCTGGAGGAAAGGCTCGAGAAAGACGGCCGTCTCGGACGGAGTCATGTTCATCTTCCAATTGGCGGCGATGATGGTCTTGCGGCTCATGGGGTAGCTTTTTAGCTTTTAGCTGTTTTGCTTTTTAGCTGGAAATTTTTTGATTCTTATTTTTCGTCGAGGGCGGCGATGCCGGGGAGGACCTTGCCTTCGAGCAGCTCGAGGGAGGCACCGCCTCCGGTGGACATATGGTCCATTTTCTCGCCGAATCCGAACTGGTTGGCCGCGGTGACCGAATCTCCGCCTCCGACGATTTTGACGGCCTTGGTGTTCTCCGCGATGGCCTTGCCGATCGCTTTCGTGCCGATGTCGAAGCCGCGCTTTTCAAAAACGCCCATGGGGCCGTTCCAGATGATGGTGCCCGCTTCGGCGATCTTTTTGGAAAAATCGGCGATGGCGCGGTCGCCGATGTCGATGCCCTCGCGCTCGGCGGGAATGGCACCGCCCTCGCCCCATACCTCGGTGACCTCGGTGGGAGCGTCGTCGGCGAACTCGGCGGTGTGGCGGGTGTCGGCGGGAAGGAGGAACTCGGTTTGGTTCTTCTCGGCGGTTTCGAGGATCCGCAAGGCGAGATCGGTTTTGTCCGGCTCGGCGAGGCTCTTGCCGATTTGGTAGCCCTGGGCGAGGCGGAAGGTGTTGGCCATCGCCCCGCCGATGATGAAGGCATCGGCTTTTTCCATGAGGCGGTTCAGTACCTCGATTTTGTCCGAGACCTTGGCCCCACCCATGATCACGACAAAAGGACGGGCGGGGTTCTCCAGTTTGTCGACGAGGTATTCCAGCTCCTTTTCAATGAGGAAACCCATCGCGCATTGGTCGATGAATTGCGTCACCCCTACGGTCGAGGCGTGGGCGCGGTGGGCCGTTCCGAAAGCGTCGTTCACGTAGATGTCGCCGTGCGCGGCGAGTTGCCGGGAAAATTCGGGGTCGTTCTTCTCTTCTCCGGCGTGGAAGCGCACGTTCTCCAGCAGGAGCACTTCGCCGTCCTTGAGATCCGCGACCGCCGCATCCGCTTTCTCCCCGATGCAGTCGTCGACGAATTTCACCGGGACGGCGAGGAGCTCATCGAGACGAGCGGCGGCAGGTTGGAGGGAATATTTCGCCTCCGGGGTGCCCTTGGGACGCCCCAGATGGGACATCAGAATGACGCGAGCGCCCGCCTTCGCGAGGAACTCGATCGAGGGAATCGCCGCCGTGATCCGGGTGTCGTCGGTGATCTCCCCGGCGCTGTTGAGCGGGACGTTGAAGTCGACGCGCATGAGAACACGACGACCGGCGGGAGCGAGGTCACGAAGAGAGAGTTTGGCCATGAGATAGGGAGGAGAAGAGGGGAAAGGAGCGACGTCCGCTCCAAATGCGGTGGTCCGTTTTCCGGGGAGAGAGCTAATGGCAGAAAAGCGCCCGCCAACGGATCTGTCGGGGGCGCTTTCTCATGCTAAAAGAATGGATCTGAAGGGGGAGATCAGAGGCTCGCCCCGATCAACTCCAGGGCGTCGACCGAACGATTGGAGTAGCCCCACTCGTTGTCATACCAGCCGACCACTTTGATGAAGTTGCCTTGCGCCATGGTGAGCTGGCTGTCGAGGATGCAGGAATGCGGATCGCCGACGATGTCCTTGAGCACGATGGGATCTTCGGTGTAATGGAAAATGCCCTTGAGCGGACCTTCTGCGGCGGCTTTGTAGGCGGCGTTGATTTCCTGGGCGGTCACGTCCTTGGAGAGAACCGCGCTGAAGTCCGTCACCGAACCGGTCGGGGTGGGAACCCGGAAAGCACCGCCCTGGAGCTTGCCCTCGAGCTCGGGGATGACCAGACCGATCGCCTTGGCGGCCCCGGTGCTGGAGGGGATGATGTTCTCGGCGGCGGTGCGGGCGCGGCGCAGATCGCTGTGGGGCGCGTCGAGGACACGCTGGTCGCCCGTGTAGGAGTGGATCGTGCTCATGAACCCTTTTTCAATGCCGAACTGATCGTTGAGCACCTTGACCATGGGGGCGAGGCAGTTCGTCGTGCAGGAGGCGTTGGAAACGATGTGGTGCTGCGAACCGTCGTAGAGCTGGTGGTTGATCCCGATACAGAAAGTGAGATCGGGGTCCTTCGCCGGAGCGGAGATGAGGACTTTTTTGGCACCGGCTTCGATGTGTTTGCCGGCACCGGCCCGGTCGAGGAAAAATCCGGTCGACTCCAGGACGACGTCGACGCCTTTCGCGCCCCAGTTGAGGTTGGCCGGATCGCGCTCGGCGTCGGCGAGGATGCGGTGACCGTTCACGGTGATGGATTCGTCGTCGTATTCCACCGTGCCATCGTAGCGCCCCGCCGTGGAATCGTATTTCAGCAGGTGTGCGAGCGTCTTGTTGTCGGTGAGATCATTGATCGCGACGACCTTCTTGAGTTGTTCGGGGGACATGGCGCGCAGCACATTGCGACCGATTCGTCCAAAACCATTAATTCCGTAGGATGCCATAATATGAATAAATAAGCGTGTTTCTGTTACGAGGTATTACGAGAGTGCCCCCGGCATCGCCGCACAGGCTCCCCTTCGGGCCGCTCCGCCTCCGGCGGCAGTCGGGGCTACCGTAAAGAAAAAACGAATCGCGTCAAAGAAAAAGCCGGGAAGGGTCCGGGGAGCGCGGGGGGATTCCAGAATAAAACGGAGTGAGACCGGGCGGAGGAATCGTCTGTCGGGGATCCGCCGCTCGGAGGACTCAATGCCCGTGCCCCGCATGGGAACCGCCGATGCCGCCCCATTGCCATTGGATCTGGAGCCAGGCGACATGTTCGCCGCCGACGGTCTCATCCCGCAGATAGTCATATTGCACCCGCGCGCGGACCCGCTGCTCCGGATCGACGAAGGCGGTCAGAGCGGCGGAGAGGCGATGACGATCACCGAGCCCCGCGATTTCCACCGCCGAGATCCAGTCGTGCCGCAGCGATAGGGTGACGTGATCGCTGAGACCGTGGTGGAGTGAGTTCGAAAAACCGTAGTCGGTGAAGGTTCTCTGGTCCCCATTCTCAAGAAAAACATCGACGTTACGCCCGAGCAGCTCCCCCTGCCACATTGTCGCCCCGGCGCAGAAATCGGGACCACCGGAACCGTGGTCGTGGCCGTTCCAGACCTTGCGAAGGCCCGCCCCGTAGAGGGTGGAATTGCGACCGAAACCGTTCTCGCCCACTCCGAGAGAGAGACTGCCCGTGAGGCTTTCGTCGAAGGGCATGCGAAAGCGATAGTCGGTGGTGAGAGCCCAGCTCTTGAATCCGGCGTCGTCGATCTCGAGAGGCTCGCTGTCATGGCCGTCGTGATGATCCTCGCCCTCTTCGTGCTCGTCATGGTCCGCATCGCCATGTTCGTCTTCGTGGTCGCCGTGACCTCCGTGGTTGTGCGAGTGGTTGTGGGAATGGGATCGGATTCCGCCCAGACCGAACGTGAGCAACCCGCTCGAGGGCGTGCGCACGAGGATCTCACCCCCTTGGGAGATCAGCTCTCCCTCGTTGACCATGCGGCTGTTGATCAGATTCTGGTTCACAAAAAACCAATCGTGGGGATGCAGGCCCGACTGAAAACCGAAGGCGTTCCGAAACTGCCCCCCGCCGATGGAAAGCGTGTCGTTGATGCGCCAGTGGAGATACGCTTCCTCGAATTCCGCCTCCCAGACGTGGTCTTCCGTCTGATGGCCGAAACCCGTCACGGAGCCCGTCACTTTGCCTCCGAAGTCGAGATCGAGATGGAGATGGATATCACTGACGCCCCAATCATTTTGGGGATCATGCCCGGTGGTGGAGACATCCCCGGCCCCGGCGCCCGGTTCGAAAACGCCGCCCGCGCCCTGAACGAATACGCTCGGAAAAAGAAATCCCCCGAGATTCACCCCTTCGCCGCTGAGGTAATCCACCTCGCCGACATGGTATTCGTAGACCTCGGCATCGCTTTCGACGGTCTCCTGAGCCGCCAAGGGGAGAAAAACCCAGAAAAGAGAACAGAGCAGCGCGGTTTTTTTCATTCTTTTGGAGGGGTTGCCCATACGCAAATTGTTTGCGTTTGTAAAAACTTTCTGCCATAATGCAAAACGAATGCAAGTATTTTATGCAAGTAACTTGCGTTAACGGCATCCCTTTTTTCCTATTTTTTCCCTATGAAAGCCCTCTCCACCTGTCTTCTCCTCTTGAGCCTGTTCCTCTCGCAAGCGGCCTTCGCGGCGGAGACCTCCTACACCGCGAAGATGAAGGGGATCGAATGCGCCGGCTGCAAAAAAACGATCAGCCGCGCCCTCGGCAAAATCAAGGGAGTCAAAACGATCCGCATCACCAAGCTGGGCAAAGACCAGCACCAGCTCACCATCGTCACCGACGGCACCGCGGAGATTTCACGGGCCGACGCCAACAAAGCCCTCGGCAAGGACTCGCATTACGAAATCATCAGTTGGACCAAGGCCGGTTGATCCTGATCGACACACAATAGCCATCCTCTCCTATGAAAGCACTGTCCCCCGCCCTCGCCCTTCTCCTCCTCGCCTTCGGTCTCAACGCCGCCGCCGCGGAAAAGCCGGAGAAGCTCCGCGTCTTTGTCCCCATCCTGCCCTACGAATATCTGCTCGAGCGCATCGGAGGGGATTGGATCGAGGTCAAGGCGATCGTGCAGAAAGGAGACGATGCCCACAATTATTCCCCCTCGCCCCGCCAGATCACCGAGATTTCCAAAGCCAACTTGATTTTCTCCGGCGGGATCTCTTTTGAAGCCAACTTTTTCGTCGCGCTGGGGGACGGCATCCATTCGCCCAAGGACATCGACCTCCTCGAAGGACTCGAACTCCTCGCCGACAGTTGCAGCGAATGCGAAGTGGATCACGACCACGACCACGAGCACGCCGAAGAGAAAGGCGACGCCGCCGAGAAGGACGACCACGAGCACGATCATGACCACGATGATCTGCGCGACCCGCATGTTTGGCTCTCCCCGAAGATGCTCCTCCACCAGGCCGGACGCATCGCCGCCATCCTCAAAGCGCACACTCCGGCCGAAGCCTCTCCGGAAATCGACGCCAATCTCGCCGCCCTCGAGAGCGACCTCAAACAGCTCGACCGGGATCTCACGGAGACGCTCGCACCGGTGAAAAATTCGACCATCTACGTCTACCACGGGGCCTTCGCCTACTTCGCCGCCGACTACGGACTGACCCAGAAATCCATCGAACTGGCCGGACGCAGCCCCAGTCCCCGACAAGTCGCCGAAGTGGCCAAACGCGCCAAAGCAGAAGGCGTCAAAGTGATTTTCGTCCAACCGCAGTTCGACCAATCCAGCGCCGAATCTCTCGCCGAAACGATAGGGGGAAAAGTGCAGACTCTCGACCCTCTGGAGAAAGACATCATGGCGAATCTCCGCCTCATCGCGAAGACGATCCGTTCCGCCCGGTGAGCCGAACGACAGAATCCTCGGAGCAGACCCTCTTGCCTCCACCACCTGACAGGGTCACCCCGTTTCCCCTCCCGAACGCCCGCCGCCGTGTGAAACCGACCGAACCAACTCCCGCGCCCGACGCGCCGGTGCTCGTCGATTGTCGCGACCTCTGCTTCGGATACGGGAAGGCGTTCGTCCTCGAAGATGTGAATTTTTGCATCCACCGCGGGGAATCCCTCTGCGTCATCGGACCCAACGGCGGAGGCAAATCCACCCTCGTCAAGCTCATCCTCGGTCTCATCGAACCGGCGCGGGGGTCCTTGCAGGTTCTCGGACGGACGCCCCGGAAAGCCCAGCGGGCCATGGGATACGTCCCCCAGGCGATGCGTTTCGATGCCCAATTCCCCATTTCGGCGCTCGACATCGTGCTGATGGGGCGGCTCGACCGGCTCGTCATCGGTTCATTCTCCCGCAAATGTCGCGCTGCCGCCCTCGAGGCGCTCGACGAGGTCGGCATGGCGGATTTTTCCCGGCGTCCCTTTTCCGACCTCTCCGGCGGGGAGCGCCAGCGCGTCATGATCGCCCGCGCCCTCGCCTGCGAACCCGAGCTGCTCCTCCTCGACGAACCCACCGCGAACATCGACCTCTCGGTGGAGGCGCAGCTGATGGAAACCCTCTGTGCGCTGCGTCGCAAGCTGACCATCCTGATGGTCACCCACGATCTCGATCTGGTGTCCTCCCTCGGGGATTCTGTCCTCTGCGTGAACCACCGCGTCCACCGACATTCCCTGCCCCTCTCGGGAGACACGATCAAGGAAATCTACAGCAGCCGACGCCGCATCGAGCACGACCGCCGCTCCCGGCACATCGAGGGAGACCACTCCGCCTGTGACCATGACTGATTTCCTCGAAGCCCTGGAGACGGTCCCGCTGATCCGCTATTCCCTCATCGCGGGAATCGTCTCCAGCCTCACCTTCGGCGTGGTCGGTTCCCTCGTCGTGACCCGGCGCATCGCCTACATCGCCGCCGCGATCGCCCACAGCATCCTCGGCGGCATCGGGGCTTCGATCTATTACAGCCGGGTCTATGACCTGCCCTGGCTCACCCCGATGATCGGAGCGATCATCGCCGGACTCCTCTCCGCCGCAGTGATCGGCTGGGTCAGCCTCAAATGCGGGGAGAGGGAGGACACCATCATCGGGGCGATCTGGGCCTTCGGGATGACGGTGGGGCTCTTGTTCATTCACTACGCCCCCGGAAAAAGCGTCAATCTCGAAAGCTTCATCTTCGGGAACATCCTGCTCACCTCCCGCAGCGATGTCGTCGCCACCTTTGTCCTCGGTGCCATCGTCCTGCTCCTCGTCATCCTCTTTTATCACAAGCTGGTCGCAGTCTGTTTCGACGAGGAATTCGCCCGCCTCCGCGGGGTCTCCTCCAGCGCTTATTACCTGCTCCTCCTCGCCATCACCGCGATGAGCGTCGTGCTCATGGTCCGAATCGCCGGCATCATCCTCTCCCTCGCCCTCATCGTCCTCCCCGCCGCGACCGCTTCGCATTTTTCGCGGAAGCTCTGGGTCATCATGATTGTGTCCATCGTGATCACGATGATCTGCAACGCCGGAGGACTCGCTTTCAGCTACGAACTGGACATCCCCACCGGACCGTTTATCGTCCTCCTCGCCGTGGCCATTTACTCCGGATCCTTCTTCGTGAAACGGCTGCGTTCGTGATCTCCGCCCCTCGTTGACGCGTGCGGAACGAATCCCGCCACTATCTTCCATGGAACGAGAAAACCTCCCGCTCGACCGACGCCTCCGCCAGGAAATCCTTTTTGCCCGCGAACGGGTCTACCGTTTCGGGGAACCCACGCCCCTCGAAAAGATCGCCCTCCCCGACGGCCCCGAGATCTGGGTGAAACGCGAGGATCTCAGCAGCGTGAAATCCTACAAGTGGCGCGGGGCTTGCAACCGCATGGCGGTGCTCGCCCCCGACGAGGCCGCCCGCGGAGTCGTCACCGCCTCGGCGGGCAACCACGCCCAAGGGGTCGCCCTCGCGGCCCGGGTGCTGGGGATCCGCGCCCGGGTCTACATGCCCCGTTCCACCCCGAGGGTGAAGCAGGCGGCGGTGCGGCAGCACGGAGGAGAGTTCGTCGAGATTCGCATCGCGGGGGATTCCTACGACGAGGCGGTCGAGTCCGCCCGGCTCGATGAAAGGGAGTCCGGTGCCACCTACATCCATGCCTACGACGATCTCCTCGTCATGGCGGGTCAGGGAACCCTCGCCGACGAGATCGTGCTCTCCGGCCACGGCCCCTTCGACGCGGCGTTTCTCCAAATCGGGGGCGGCGGGATGGCGGCGGGGGTGGCCACCTGGCTGAAGACCTACTGGCCCGACATCGAACTCATCGGCGTCGAAGGCGTCGGCCAGGCCTCCATGAAAGCGGCCCTCGCGGCGGAAAAACCGGTCGCGCTCGACCAGGTCGATCTCTTTTGCGACGGCACCGCGGTGCGCCGCGCGGGGGACTCGCCCTTTGAGATCCTGCGCGACACCCTCGACCGCGTCGAGACGGTCACCAACGCGGAGGTCAGCGGGGCCATCCGGACGCTCTGGGAATCCCTCCGCTGTGTCTCGGAACCCTCCGGCGCTCTCGGACTCGCCGCCGCGCTGCGACAGCGGGAAGCTCTCGCGGGCAAAAAGGTGCTGGTCGTGGTCTCCGGCTGCAACGTCGATTTCCTGCAACTGGGTCTCATCGCCCGCACCCAGGGCGCCTCCAGCCAAGCCAGCCGCACCCTCCGCATCGGCATTCCCGAGCGGCCCGGCGCGATGCTGCGACTGCTCGACACCGGCTTCGCGGGGATCGACATCGTCGACTTCCAATACGGAAAAACCGATGGAGAGGAGGCCTGGCCGATCTTCACCCTCGCGGCCGACGACGCCGAGGTTCTCGCGGCGGTGACGCCGTTTCTCGATACGGCCGGATTTCCCTGGGAAGATCTCACCGGAGCCGTCGATGTCGCTTTCCGGGCCATTCCGCTGCGGGGCGATTTGTTGAGCCACCCCGCCTTTCTCCGGCTCGACTTCTACGAGCGTCCCGGCGCGCTCCACGACTTCCTCGCCAGTCACGTCACGGGGGATGCGACCGTTTGCTACTTCAATTACCACCAATCGGGCGAGCGCATCGGGCGCGCCCTCATCGGTCTCGACTTTCCCTCCCCGGAGGCTCGCGACACCCTCCTCGCCGCGATCCCGCGGCAAGGAGACGGATACCGGCTTTGTGAACCCGTCGACGACGCCACCCGCCGGAGGCTGGGGACTCGCTGAGTTCGCTCGCGCGCGGGTGTCAGCCGCGCTTTTTGGAGAGGAGACGGTCGGCGCTCCAGTCGCCGCCGCCGGCCGCGGCGAGGTAGAGGTAGACAAAGCAATAGAGCACCGCCAGTTCACCGCCGTTCAGCATGGGCCAGAACCCGCCCGAGGCGTGACCGATGAAATAGGCGACCGCCATCAGTCCCGAGAGCAGGAAGGCCACCGGACGGGTGAAAAGGCCGATGAGAAGCAGAAATCCTCCCACCAGTTCCAGGACGCCCGCGACCCCGATTTGGGAAAAGAGCACGAACTCCATTTTGGACGGAGCGGGGAAACCCAGCACCTTCTGTCCTCCGTGTTGCATCATCAAACCGGCGGAAATGATACGGAGCAGCGAAAGCAGTTTGCCGCTCCACGACGTGAGGAATGAGTTCAGTGCCATGCACGGAAAATACGCGGGATCGGCCTTTGAGCAAACCCGAAGATGCGGGCACCCGGTGCCGCCCCCGCCTCCTTCGCGCTATTGCGAGCGAGATTGCGTATGGCTAGGATCACCTCCATGAAACCGACCCGCCGCTCCTTTCTCGCCACGACCGCCGCCCCGGCCCTGGCCTTTTCCGCCGCCTCGACCCGCGCCGCCGAAGCCCGACCGAATCTGATCCGCGAAGAGAACGCCAAACCCGGCTCGAACGACTGGCAACTCACCCGGGTGCGGCTCGACTCGCGCACGGGGGATCGCGCCTCGGACATCGAGGGCTACTGCTCGCGGCAATCCGTCGCCGCCGGGGAGGAACTCGACATTTTTGTCAGCGTGAAGCGCGAGGCCGACGTCACCCTGGAAATTTTCCGCACCGGCTACTACGGCGGCAAGGGGGCGCGACTGATGAAGACCTTCGACCCCTTTCCCGGGAAGACCCAGCCCACGCCCGAGCCGACCCGGGGGGAGAAGCATCTCCACGAATGCCTCTGGGAACCGGCCGTATCCCTGACAATCCCCCAAGACTGGCCCAGCGGCGTCTATCTCGGCCGCCTCACCACGCCCGACAAGGGCGGACACGGCTACTGGCAGAATTATGTCGTTTTCATCGTCAAAGACGACCGCCCCGCCGACTTTTGTCTGCAGTGCTCCGACAACACCTGGCAGGCCTACAACAAATGGCCGACGAACTTTTCCATCTACACCCACCCCAAGGGCGGCCAGGGTCCCTGGGGCGAGGTCAGCTTCGACCGCCCCTACGGCATGTACTCGCAGATCTACGACAACCCCATGTCAATCGGTTCGGGCGAGTGGCTCTGCTTCGAGTTTCCCATGGCCTACTGGATGGAGGAGCAGGGCTACGACGTCACCTATTGCTCCAACGCCGACATGGTCGACCCGTCCTACGCACGACCGGATCGCTTCAAGGCTTTCATCAGCAACGGGCACGACGAATACTGGGACATCCGCGAGTATGAAAATGTCGTCAAACTCCGCGACGCCGGGACCAACCTGCTCTTTTTCTCCGGCAACGCCGTCTGCTGGGTCACCCCGATGACCCCGGCCACCGACGGGCGGGAGAACCGCGTCATCTTCCGGGGCGGCCCCTACGGCGGCGAACGCCCTCATGCAGTGGATCGGGAGAAGAGCCACGGTCCCTTTCCCCATCGCGGGCCGGACGAGGGCTACCTCATGGGCGTGCGCAACATTCGTCCCGTCAACGGCGGCGGCGACTGGATCTGTGAAAAGCCCGACCACTGGATCTTCGAAGGCACGGGAATGAAAGCGGGCGACTCCATTCCCGGCCTGATCGGTTGGGAATACCACGGCGATCCGCCGTCCGACATTCCCGGACTCGAGGTCGTCGCCCAGGGCACGGCGCTGCAAGGCGGAGTGAACCCCTCGGAGTGGAGCGCGGTGGTCTATCCCGGTCCAAAGGACAATTTCGTCTTCAACGCCGCGACCATTTTCTGGTGCCAGGGACTCGCCTCGCCTCCCGGACATATGTTGCCGTGGTCGCATTGGTCGCGCCCCCACGGCCCCGACGCGCGGGTCCAGCGGATCACCAAGAACCTGCTCGACCGGGCCATCGGCGCGTGAGAAAAGCGGACCCTGTCCGTGTGTTGGCGAGAAGTTCTCACGAACTTTTTTACCCGGCAGCGAACCCGTGAGAGTTCCGGCGGAGGGCATTCCCCGGAGCGATTGGGAGAAGTTTTCCTGTGGCCGGGAAGAGACCTGCACGTTTTTGACAAAATCAGAACGAACCGTTTTGCGATATTTATTTATCGTTTTACGGTAAATTTTTATTACAAATCACCATGGATCTGACAAAATGGCTTTCATGGACGCAGAAACCAACCAGCCCTCCCAGCCGGGATCCGGTCATTCCACCGGGTCGGAAACGCCCCGCCTCCGGCGGGTGATGAAGTTGAGCCGCGCTTTGCGATTGATCTGCCGGATTCTGATGGCCGGTCTCGTCCTGGCGTCGGCAGCCACCGTGGCGAACGTGTTTTTGGGGGCCGCCCCTCCCCAGAACGGAGCACTTCCCGGTCCCGTCTATCTCCCCGCCGTGCTGCTGGCCTATCTCTGGTGGTTCGCCTCCATCCTGCTCTTGGAACGCATGTTCAACGCCTTTCTCCACCATGGCGTTTTCCATCCCGCCGGAGCTCGCTGTCTCAAATGGCTGGGAGCGATCTACCTCCTTTGCGGCACCCTCCCGGTGGTCGGGTTCGTGATCCAGGCGATCGTCGATCCTGCCCGGGTGGGCGAATTGTTAACCCTCGTCGTCGCCGCGCTCAATCCCGCCCTGCTCGGAGGGCTTATCCTCCTCATGATAGGCTGGATTTTGGAGGAGGCCTGCGAACTCCGCGCCGAACAAGACCTCACCATCTGACCCCGCCACCCGCTTCCAAATTTCTAACACCGACACATCAAGAGTCAATATGCCGATCAATGTCAGACTGGACGTGCTCCTCGCCGAGCGCAAAATGCGTCTCAACGAACTCGCCGAACGGGTCGGCATCACGGTGCCGAACCTGTCCGTCTTGAAGACAGGAAAAGCCAAGGCCATCAAATTTTCCACCCTCGAGGCCATCTGTCAGGCCCTCAACTGCGAGCCGGGCGACCTGCTCCACTTCGAACCGGACGGAAGGGACAGCGAATCGTCCGACGGCTGATCGGGGCGTGAGAAAAGCCATCCAGATCAGTCGCGGCGGAAAACCAGCCCGGGATCGCCCTCGGGGCTGCCGGCGAGGAGGAAGTGCAGACTGCCATCCTCGTTCAGGGTGATGTCCCCGACGAGTTGGACATCCTCGCCGGAGAGAACCAGAAAACCCTCTTCGTCGATGGACCAATCCCCCTTCAACACCTCGCCTTCGCTCGCTCCCTCGTAGGTCCAGGAAAAACCGCCCGGCTCCGCCATCGAAAGAGTGATCGTTTTTCCGTCGGCGGACGTCGCCTCCCAGACGCCCGGAAGAGCCGCCTTATCGAGGGAGGGTTTTTCCCCCTTCGCCATTTCCGTGGCGTCGGTCTTTTCGAGGAGAGGCTCATCGGTGGGAATGGAGTCTCCGACGAGAGAGCGCAACTGCCGCGCCACGGTATCGTCGGGCTGCAACTCGTGTACCCGGTCGAACATGGCATAGGCGTCGTCCAGGTGACCGCCCACCAGATAGTGGTAGCCGAGGAGGAAGTGGGCGTCCGCCTGATCCGCGTGATGGAGCACGTGGTCTTCGAGAGTGCGGAGCTGATCCGTGTAGCGATCCGGCGATGCGTAGAGGTCTATCATGGTGTCCCAGTCCCAACCCGGACCCGAGGCGAGCACGGGATTCAACACCCCGGCGGCGGCGCCATAGCGACCCAGGGCGAAGAGAACGAGGGCGCGATACTCGTGAAGAGTGCTGTCACCCGGCTCGTAGGAGATGGCCTCGTCCACCGCCGAGAGAGCGGCCGGGTAGTCCCCTTCTGTAAAGCTCGCGCGGGAGATCTGCAGTGCGGCGGAGGACTTTTCGGCGTTGCTCAGGGCGAGTGCTTCCGTGGCGGGCTCATAGCGGGTGGCGGCTACGGAGAGGGGCTCGGAGTAGTGGATCACCGTCGTATAGGTCTCCACCGGCGGGGCGTAGTAGGGATTGCGGTAGCTGTAGTAGCCGATGTCGTAGGCGAGGCTCCCGAGCGTCCAGGAGGCCAGTCCCCAGGGAATGATCGCCGCGGGTCCCACATAGTAGCTGCGGTATCCGGGAGGATAGTAGGAGACGGGGCGGTGGTAGTGACGGTAGCGATTGCGCCAGTGGTTGTTCCAGCCGTAGTCCCAGCGTCCCTTGTGCCAAGTGTGGTGGTGTTTCGTCCCCCACCACGGACGGGTTCCCCAGGCACCGGGACGATTGGCATAGTTCATCGAATAGAGGAAATTGGGGCTGTAATGGCTCGAGCGGTACCGGCTCGTCTGGAAATCGGGACGCCACACACTGCGACCGCTCGTCCAGCGGGTGTTTTGGGGAAGTGTGACGGTCTGGCGATGGGCGAGGGGCCGGGCCTGTCCGGGGCGATAGCGGTGCCGGTTCCCATCTGTCGCGTTCCGGCGAGACGCATCGAGATAGTCCCGTAGCCTCAGGGGAGCTGCGACGCGATTGCCCGCGAGAGGGTTGGGAGAAACACTTGGTGCTAGACGAGCGGTGTTGTCAGGACGCACCCGGCCGTTGCCTTGGGAAATGGAGAGCGGAGCACGCCCCTTGCCGCGCGAGCTGTAATTCGAAGCGAGCCTTCGGGCCACGTCCGAAGAGGGCCTGGGGCCGTTGTGGAAACGCCGGTTCGCGAGAGAGTCCGCTGGATTGACCCGGGGCGTGGTGGGGCGTTGCGGAACGGTGCGCGGCGTCGAGGGGCGCTGGGCGGGCGTGACGCGGGGTGTGGTGGGACGCTGCGGAACGGTGCGAGGTGTCGTGACGATTCCGCCCCGGGGACTCGATTTGCTCTTGTCCGTGGGCCGTTGCGGAACGGTTCGCGGCGTTGAAGGTCGCTGGGCGGGCGTGACACGTGGGGTGGTAGGGCGTTGCGGAACGGTGCGAGGTGTCGTGACGATTCCGCCTCGGGGACTCGCTTTGCTCTTGTCGGTGGGGCGTTGCGGTGCCGTGCGAGGGGTCGAGGGACGCTGGGCGGGCGTGACGCGCGGTGCGGAGGGACGCTGCGGTACGGTGCGTGGCGTCGAAGGGCGCTGCGCGGGAGTGGTGCGGGGTGCGGTGGGGCGCTGCGGAACCGTGCGAGGGGTCGTGACGATTCCGCCCCGGGGATTCGCTTTGCTCTTGTCCGTGGGCCGTTGCGGAACGGTGCGCGGCGTCGTGGGGCGCTGTGCTGGGGCGGCGCGAGGTGTCGAAGGGCGTTGTGCGGGGGCGGCGCGAGGTGTCGAAGGACGCTGCGGAACCGAGCGTGGTGTCGAGGGACGTTGGGCGGGGGCGGCGCGAGGTGTCGAAGGACGCTGCGGAACCGAGCGTGGTGTCGAGGGGCGTTGTGCGGGGGCGGCGCGAGGTGTCGAAGGACGCTGCGGAACCGTGCGCGGCGTTGAGGGGCGTTGTGCGGGGGCGGCGCGTCGTTGGGGAGCGCGCGGTGCGCTGGCGCGGGGACTGGCCGGAGCGTTTTGGCGTGGCTGGGCGCGATTCGCTTGCGGGGCGCGCCTGTTGTCGTTTCGGCTGTCGTTTCTGTTTTGCCCCAGCCCCGGCCAAGGCGCGAGCAAAAGCGTCGCCGCGAACACGACAAATCGAGGGGAGAATGTTTTCATTTTCGGTAGGGGAAGAAATGGGACGCGAAAGAGGTCCAATGCATTGGACGCCGATGACGGCTCCCAAATTCAATCTTTCCCGCAGATTTGCGTCGCACCCCTCAACCCCTCAATTGACTTCACTTCGTTTTGGACGCTTCGCTTGCCTTCGGCACCTATCTCGATTCTCTCGATTGTCCATCTCCGCTTCGCTTCGATTCCTCAATCGATCCAGCGTCGCAGCACGGGATCGTAGCTGTCGATGCGGCGGTCGCGGAAGAAGGGCCAGATATTGCGGAATTCCTCGAGCTTTTCGAGATCACACTCCACGGCTACGGCGACCTCGTCTTCGACGGGGGTCCGGGCGACCACTTCTCCGTAGGGATCGGAGACAAAGGACTGGCCCCAGAAGAGGGTGTCGCCCTCGCGTCCGACCCGGTTGGAGGCGGCGATGTAGCAGCCGTTGGCGACGCCGTGCCCTTTCTGGACCGTTTCCCAGGCATTGTGTTGGGCGGGTCCGAGGGTGTCGCGTTCTTCGGTGAGCCAGCCGATCGCGGTGGGATAAAAGAGAACGTTGGCCCCCTGCATCGCGGTGAGGCGGGCGGCCTCGGGATACCATTGGTCCCAGCAGATCAGGACCCCGATTTTGCCGAAGGCTGTTTCCCAAACGCGGTAGCCGAGGTCGCCCGGGGCGAAATAGAATTTCTCGTGGAAACCGGGGTCCTCGGGAATATGCATCTTGCGGTACTTCCCGAGGTAGCTGCCGTCGGCGTCGAGAACGGCGGCGGTGTTGTGGTAGAGTCCGGTGGCCCGCTTTTCAAAAAGGGGCAGCACCACGACCACCCCGAGTTCTTTCGCGACGGAGGCGAAGCGGGCCGTGGTGTCGCCGGGGATGGACTCGGCGTAGGCGAAGAGGGCGGGGTCTTCGCGGCGGCAGAAGTAGAGCGTCGAGCACATCTCCTGCAGGCAGATGACCCGGGCGCCTTTGGCGGCGGCTTCGCGGACAAGTCGCTCGGCCTTGTCGAGGTTGGCGGCCGGGCTTTCCACGGCGGCGAACTGGGTCAGTCCTATGGTGAGGGATTTCATGGTGGCGGAAAAGGACGGCCCGGCTCCGCGGAAGTGCAAGGAAAAGGATGCTGAACGGCTCGGGACGAGCCGGGGTTTCCTATCAAAACAAACACAAAAAACGCGTCGTCCGGTCTCCCGGTACGACGCGTCCACGTGGAGAGAGGCGGTGTCGGTCTCTCCCCAAATCGCGGGAAAGATCAATCGAGTTCGATTTTCGAGGCGACGATGAATTTCTTCCCGTCGCGGTCCTCGACCTTGCCGGTGACCTTGACGTTTTCGGTACCGGAGCAGACGTGCTCGCTGGTCTTGCGTTTGCCGCCCTCTTCGAGGAGGTAGAGCGTGTCGCCGACCTTGAGGGTGTCCTCGCACTTGTCAGCTTGCTTCAGGTTGCACTTGGCGCAGGACATTTCCCCCGTGAAGGTTTTCTCCTCCTCCGCCTGGGCGGTGGCGAGAACGAAGGCGAATGCGGTGCCGAGAACGGCGGTGAGTAGGGTTTTCATAATGCGTTTTTGAATAATGGGTTTTCGAAGCCATTGATTTGTACCATGAGAGAGCCTTTTGTTCAATCCCAATCCGCTCCTCTCCGCAATGACGCCGGATGCTTCCCACGCCGTTTCGTGTCCCGCTCTCACGGGCGGAAAGAGGGGACGGCATGCCGCGGGCGGGGGCAAAACGCTTGAAAAAAGAAGATTCCTCGCAGTCAGTATCTTCACCGGACGAACGTCTCCGTGGAACGGCGGCTCCGCCCTCTCCCTCGTATCCATCGCAACCCCCCGTGATTTCCTACCGCACCGTCGCCGGGAAAAACAGATCCATGCCTGAAATCCCCGATTCCTCCTACCAGAATCCTGCCGCCGGAAAGCCCTCCGAAGAGGCCGCCACGGACGCGCCCTCGCCGCTGGAGGCGCTCCAGAAAACCTCCGAAGCGGTGAACGAACGCGTTACCGGACTCGCCGATTCCCTCACGACTTGGATCGATGCGCAGCCATGGATTCCCGACGGACTCGTCCGACCCGTCCACTTCGTCCTGCTGCTGCTCGCGGTGGCGTTCGCCTCCTGGCTGCTTTTCAAAGTGGCCCGCCCCCTCGTCCTCCGCGTCGGCAAACGCATCGCGGAAAAGTCGCCCACACGGGCCGACGAGTTCCTCTTCGGTCACGGCGTCTTCCGTTGGCTCACCCACGTGCTGCCCGCCCTGCTCATCTATACGGTGACGCCGGGCTTTTTCGCCTCGGTGCCCTGGCTCGCCCGGATCCTCAAAACCGGCTCCCTCCTCTATCTCCTCCTCGCGGCCTACATGGTGGTCGATTCCCTCGTCAACGCGATCACCACCGACCTCCAGCGCACCCGCCTGGCCCAACGGATGAATCTGGGCGCCCTCGCCCAAGTCATCAAACTCGTCACCGCCCTGGTCGTTTTCATCCTCGCCATCGCTCTCGTGATCGGCAAATCGCCCATGGTCCTCCTCGGCGGACTCAGCGTTTTCGCCTCGGTCCTGATGCTCGTCTTCAAGGATGTCATCCTCGGTTTTGTCGCCGGTATCCAGCTCTCCACCAACCGCCTGCTCTCGCCGGGAGACTGGCTGGAGATGCCGAGCCACTACGCCGATGGCGACGTCATGGAAATCGGACTCACCACCGTGAAAGTCCGCAACTGGGACAAAACCATCACCACCATCCCCACCTACGCCCTCATCAGCGAGCCCTTCAAAAACTGGCGGGGAATGATAGAGAGCGGCGGACGCCGGATCAAGCGCAGCCTCACCATCGACACCAACTCCATCCGACTCTGTGACGCCGACATGCTGGCGCGTTTTCATCGTATCGAACACCTCGCCGACTACCTGCGGGAGCGGGAGAAAGAGATCGCCGAATGGAACGAGGCGCACGGCATCCGGGAGGACTCTCCCAAGATCAACGGTCGCCGCCTTACCAACATCGGCACCTTCCGTGCCTACGTCAGCGCCTATCTCCGCACCCATCCCGGGATCCACCAAGACATGACCCTGCTGGTGCGGCAGCTCGCCCCCGAGGGCCGCGGTCTTCCCATCGAGATCTACTGTTTCAGCGCCGACCGGGCCTGGGCCAACTACGAAACGATCCAGGCCGACATTTTCGACCACCTCTACGCCGTGATCCCCGAGTTCGGTCTGCGGGTTTTCCAAGAACCCACCGGACTCGATTTTCGCCGCCTCGCGGATTCCCCGGACCCGGCGGATGGGGAAGCGGATTCCACGACGAGGCCCGCCCCCACGGAGCGGCCCGACGGAAGTTCCGATTCCGCCGGGCCGGAGCGCTGACCGAGGTTCTCAGGCGTCCTCGTCCATCTCTATCATGGAGAGAAAATCGTCCGGAATCTGAGCTTTCATGCGGCCCACCAGAGCGAAATAGTAGAGCGGGGTTCCCTCCATTGAAAGGCGGTGGCGGTAGCGCTCCAGGTGATAGATGTCGAGATACTCAGAGAAAATCAGTTCGCGGATGAAACGAGAGAACCCCGACTGGTCGGAGCGGTTCAGGAAGGTCTCCTTGATGTTGAAAGCGAGCCACCCGGTCGGCTTGACGAGACGCATCGCATTGAAAAATGCCCGCGGCGGGATGTCGCCGAAACCCAGCGCCGCCACCGAGGTGAGGCAGTTGAAACGCCACTCTCCCAATTGCTCCTCGTCTTGCCGGTTCAAATCGGTGAAATCGGCCACGAAATACTCGTCGTAGACGTCGGGACGGTCGCGGTAGGCGGCGTCACGAGCTTCGGGAATGATGTCGGCGCCCACCAACCGGGCCACCCCGTGGCGGTTTTTGAGCACCTCGCCCATCATGCCGTTGCCCGCACCGAGGTCGAGCACGCGCAACTCGGTGATCGGCTCGCGGTCCGTCTCCAGAGCCAGTTCGAGCAACTGCCCCACCTTGTCCGGGGAAGCGCACTTGAGGCGATCGTAAAAAAGCTGTTCGTAGAGTCCCGGTCTCAGATAGATCTGATCGTAGTCATGGAAGCGGATTTGCACTTCCTGCCCTCCTTTTTCAATAATCTGGAAGGTCACTTCGTCCTGCTCCAGGCTGGCAGCGTCAGTCGGTGGGAATTGCACCCGGTATCGTGGTTTTGGCATCGTTCGGTTCTTAGGTTGCGGGTATTTTACCCTGTTTCTTCTTCGTTTAGGAAAGGTTTCAAAAAGTCGCGGACGACCTCGCGAGGCAGGCGTTTCCCGACATCGACGGCGTGGTTGAGCCGCATCATGGTGGCGTTGTCGATCCGGCCGGCCAGTTCCTCCAAGACGGGTTGCAGTTCCGGAAGGCGTTCCAGCACGCCGCGGCGGACGACCGGGACGGCCTCGTAGGGAGGAAAATAGCCGAGGTCGTCTTCGAGCACGACGAGATCGAATTCGTGAATGCGGGCGTCGGTCGAGAACGCCCCGATGACGTCCACCTCCCCGCTGGCAGCGGCGGCGTGGATGAGCTCCGGCGCGAGATCGCTGACGCGAGCGAAGCGCAGCCCGTAGGCGCGTCGCAATCCCGGCAAACCGTCCTCCCGCTCCACGAACTCCGCCGTGAAACCCGCGTGCAATCCTCCTCCGTCCGCAGCCGCGTCCGCCTCCGCGAGTTGGCTGATCCGCTCCCACCCGCGGCGTTCGGCCGACTCCCTCGGCATCGCGATCGCGTAGGTGTTCTCGAAGCCCAGGGGCGGCAGCACCACCGCGTCGAAGCGCTCGCGGTAGTGGCGACGAACCTCCGCGAGAACCGCGTCCGCCGAAGCGCCCGGATCGTGGTCGAGTCCGAGCAGATTGAGCAGGGCGGTCCCGGTGTATTCCACGTAGAGATCAATCCCCCCGTCGAGCAAGGCCTCGTGGCAGATCACCGTGCCGCCGAGCGGAAAACGACGCTCGACCCGGAGATCGGTGCGGCCTTCGATCCACTGGGCTAGCAACTCGCCGAGCACGATCTGTTCGGTGAAATTTTTAGCCCCCACGACCACCGTCCCGGCCGGTGCGGCATTCGCGCCGCCCGCCCCGCGTGCCGTTGCGTCGGCGGGTCGGGGGAAGGCGAGGACGGCGGCGAGCAGCGCGACGACGACCCCGGCGGCGACGAGACGCGGGCGCAACCCGGGAGGTTTGCGTCCGGGGCGCAGGACCACCCCGACGGTATCGATGAGAAAATCGAGGACCAGGGCGAGCGCCGCCGCCGCGCCCGCGCCGAGCAGCAGTAGCGAGGTGCGGTTCAGCGCGATGCCCCGATTGATGAAATCGCCGAGACCGCCGGCCCCGATGAAAGTCGAGAGCGTGGCCACCCCCACGCAGATCACGGTAGCGGTGCGGATCCCTCCGAAAACCACCGGCAGGACGAGCGGCAGTTCCACCAGAGCGAGCCGCTGCCGGGGCGAAAACCCCATTCCGTCAGCCGCTTCGAGCACATCCCCGGGCAGGTCGCGGAGCGCGAGGGAGGCGTTCTGGAGAACCGGCAGGATGGCGTAGAGAGTCAGGGCGATCACCGCCGGAACTTTCCCGATCCCGAAAATCGGCAGCAGGAAAGCGAGCATCGCGAGGCTGGGGATCGTCTGGACGACACTGCTGAGACCGAGCGCCACAGAGCGCGGCCACGGCCGGTGTCGGACCGCCACCGCGAGGGGCAGAGCCACCGCCACCGCGATCCCCACCGGCAACAAGGTGAGCCAGAAAAGATGCTCCACCAAAGTCGTCTTTACTTCCCAGAAACGCTCCGACAAATCAACTCCCCTCCTTTGCAACGGATGCCCCGCCCGCCTCTCCGAAGGCTTCGAGCTGTCGGGCCGGCTTTTTGAAAAGTTCCTCCACAAAGGGCGTCGCCGGTGCCGAGAGCAACTCCCGTGCCGGTCCCGCCTGCTCGAGCCGTCCCTCGTGCATGACCCCGATACGATCGCCCAGAGCGAGGGCCTCGAAGAGATCGTGAGTCACCAGCAGAATGGTCTTGCCGAGATCGCCCTTGAGCCGACGGACCTCGTCCTGAAGCCGCTCCCGCGTGATCCCGTCGAGAGCGCCGAAGGGCTCGTCCATCAGCAGGATTTCGGGATCGGAGGCGAGAGCCCTCGCCACGCCGACGCGCTGTTGCTGACCGCCGGAGAGCTCGTCGGGATAGCGGCCGGCGTACTCGTCCGACGCCAGGCCGATGCGATCGAGCAGCTCGCGACTGCGTCCGCGCCGTTCCTCCGGGGCGACTCCGGCGATGCGCAGCGGGGCGGCGACATTTTCCTCCGCCGTCCAGTGGGGAAAAAGTCCGATATTCTGAATCACGTAGCCGATCGAGCGGCGCAGCTCTCGCACCGGCCAGGTGGCGACGGCCCTGCCCCCGATCCGGATTTCGCCGGCATCGGGTTCGAGAAGGCGGTTGGCGAGTTTCAGCAAAGTGGATTTCCCGCAGCCTGACGAACCCAACAGCACCAGAGTTTCCCCGCGCTTCACTGATAGCGTGAGACCGTCCACGGCGGGGCGTTCCATTCCTGGAAACGTTTTGGTTACATCGGTGAATTCAATCATCAATTCTGGATCGGAAACGACCGAACGAGAAGAGAGGAATACGGCCGCGCGCACCACCTCGCAGCGGGCGATGCTGTTCATTCACCATGGGGCGCATCCCGGAAAATGCAATGCAAGTCCCCGAAAAGATTGTTTGTCTCATTGTTGTCTCGAAGCTCTGGACTTTGAGCTGGATCCCCTACGTCGATATTTCTTTCGGGCCGGGACTCGCCGGTGAAGTGATCGGGTTTCTCGTAGCCTGGGTGTGGTGTGGGCTTCTCTTCTATTCAGGTTACCGTGTGGCACGCTGCTTTCGTGACGGATACCGCTCCGTGCGCTCGGACGATTTGACGGCGAATGGCGACGCCAAGGTGAGGTTTCACTGATGGACGTCCGCGCTCTGGTTCAAGGGATGAGGTAGGCCCCCGGAATACCCCCATCCAGGGTAGCCAACCGCATGGAGGATTTTTTTGCCAGTGCGAGTAAATGACCATCGGTCACTTGCTTGGCTCCCAATACATAAGCAGGGAGGTCATCCGCTCCCAGCGAATCTGGAATCAAATCAAAGGGGATTCGACTGCTGGTTTTCAGACCGCGCAAGGTCTCCGATGCATCCGGGGCATTGTTCTCGAAACCGGCCTGAATACTGACGCGAACAAAACCCACTTCAGTGATCGCACAGGTCACGAGCCTCGCCTCGGAACCCAGCAGCGACGCGAACCAACGGATGGCCCGCGAATGATCCGCGTGCCCCTGATGAGCCAAGGCGATCAGGGCGTTCACGTCCAGCAGCCACCTCATGGGTAATCCTCCAAAAGGGCCTTGACCATCTCGGTGGTAACCGGCTCCGCGTCATCCGAAACTTTTGTCACGCGCAGCCCGGTGTCGGGATCGGTAACGTATTCGCGAACGAAACGACGAGGATGTTCCGGTGTCAAAATCACGGAGTCGCCCTGGATCTCACACAAAAACCTAGTTCCCGGAGCCAAATGCAACTTGCTGCGAACCAAACGGGGCAAGACCACCTGTCCCTTGCTGGAAAGAGTTGTTGTCGTCATGCGGAAGAATCTAATCGCGCGATTAGATTCCGTCAAGTAAGACGGGCTTACTAAAAAGATCGCCTGCAAAACCGGCCTCTCCCGTGAAGAGGGGGCCGTCATGCGTAGGAATCACCGCGCGGGCGTCATTCGTTCCCAATGCACGGTTGAACCGATATTGGGATCGTGCAGCACATTGTCCGAGTGGACGTAATTTCCATACCCATCGGTCCAATGCTCTTTGGCATAACTGTGCTGGGAGGTGCCGTAATGGGGATCATTGAGCGTTTCCACCTCGCGAATCGTGTCGATGTAACGGTCATGAATCGTGGATTCGTGGATGCCGCGGACAAAACGATCGTGGTTACTCGTGTCCATGGCCGCCCGATGCCGGGCCATGATTCGCGAGCGAAAGGCATCGTTTTCCGCCGCCAAAGCACGGCTGCGCGCCATAATCTGTTCGCGCGCAGCGCGATTATTTTGGAGGTTCCGGGCAAACTGCTGATCGATCCGGGCTTTCACCTGATCGCGAAATTGCACCCAGGCAGGATTCACTTCCACGGAATGGACCATGGAAGCAAAAAATCTCCGACTTTGATCCAATTGACCGCGCGGTGCGGTGAATCCGTGGACTCCGGTAAGTCCCCAAGTGGTTTGTGTCGTCACGCCGGCTTCGCCCCGCATGGTGGCCGCAGACGAGAAATAGAGGGCATAAATTTCTTCTTCCACCGGAGTGCCGGCGATGGTGTACTCCGCCCGCAGACCGATGCCCTTGGTGCCCGACTCCGGTTGCTTGAGCACGCGTGCCAGCTCTGGAACCTCGCGCACACCGGTGATCACCAGGTCGGAAACATCCATCCGGTAAAGATTGCGCACGGCGGAGACCAAGGCGTCAGCAGGAGGCATCGGAGCGATATTCAACATCCCGAATTTCCATGTTCCGTTTTCGTTGAGGGCAGCGTCACCCGTCAGCCAGAAGCACACCGCGTCGGGGAAAAACTGCAGGCGTTCCATGGTCGGAGGATTCATCAACACAGCCGCCGCGATGACCGGCACCGCGCTGCTTCCAAGGTTCCATTGCACCTGACTTTCGAATTGCCAACCCGCCGGACCTTGAAACGCACACATCGGCATATTCGCCTCGGGATCCATCACCGTATGCAGGACAATTCCCGGTTTCGCTGGTGACATCTCCTGCGTCTGGGCGTTGCCCATAGTGAAGGTCAGTCCCAAGGCAAGGCCTACAACACCGCTTCGCAGAATGCTTGCACGAGCCTCCATGGGAATGATCATGACAGGAGGAGAAGGGTTCATCAAACTAAAAATTTCCCGGATTTTGGAAAACGCCTAGGGCCACGACAGACTCCGTTCGAGACGTCGTTCACCCCCGCCCCAACTGAGCCGCCAAGAAGGGTGCGGTCCGGCTTTTTTTCACCTTCACGACCTGCTCCGGGGTGCCTGCCGCGACGATTTCGCCCCCGGCGTCCCCGGCCTCGGGTCCGATGTCGATGAGGTGGTCGGCCTCGGCGATGATCTCTAGATTGTGCTCGATAACCACGACGGTATGGCCGTCATCGACGAGGTGATGCATGATCTCGAGGAGCCGTTTCACGTCGGCGGGATGCAGTCCTATACTCGGTTCTTCGATGAGATAGAGGTTGGACTTGGGCTGGCGGTTCTGGCGGAGACGGGCGTTGGCGGCGCGTCCGATTCCCCGCGTCAGTTCGGTGACCAGCTTGATGCGCTGGGCCTCACCTCCGGAGAGGCTGGGACTGGGCTGACCGAGGTGGAGGTAGCCGAGTCCGGTCTCCTTCATGAGGGTGAGGGTGCGGGAAATCTTCGGGTGGCCGGAGAAAAAACCGGCCGCCTCCTCGATCGAGAGATCCATGATGTCGCCGATGGATTTGCCGTTGTAGAGCACCTCCAGGGTGGGGCTGTTGTAGCGGCGTCCGTCGCATTCTTCGCAAAGGACATAGGTGGTCGGGAGAAAATTCATCTCCAGCTTGATCTGCCCGTTGCCTTTGCAGGCCTCGCAGCGCCCGCCTTCGGTGTTGAAGGAAAAACGCGAGGCGGTGTAGCCGCGCGCGCGGGACTCGGGAAGTTGGGCGAAGAGTTTCCGGATCTCGTCGAAGACTTTCACATAGGTCGCCGGAGTCGAACGCGAGGTTTTGCCGATGGGCGACTGATCGACTTCGTAGACCGCCTCGATCTGGTCGACACCCTCGATGGATTTCCAGAGCTTTGAATTTGTTGTCTTGGCAGTCTTCTTGGATCGCGCCGGGGTTCCCTTTTTCCCTGCCGCGCTTTTCGCCTTCCCTTTCGCCGTTTTGGCGAGTTCGGCCGTGACGGCGGGTTTGAGCACTCCGCGCATCAAGCTCGATTTGCCCGATCCCGAGATGCCGGAGATCACGGTGAGGCGTCCGATGGGGAGGGCCACCTCGATGTTTTTCAAGTTGTTGGCTGCGGCCCCTTTGACCCTGAGCCAACCGTCCGCGCTTCGTTTCGCGGGCGGCTTGCGGCGGCTCCCGCGCATGGGATGGACGAGGGGATGGAAAAAGGCCTCGCGGGTCGGCGACAAAAGGGGCTCCCCGGCGGCGTTGCGGACCGGGGACGATTTCTCCGAAAAAAGATCTTTCGGATCGCCCTGCCAAACCATTTCACCGCCGAATTTCCCCGCTCCGGGTCCCAGGTCGATGAGATGGTCCGCCCGGCGTATCGTTTCCTCGTCGTGCTCGACCACCACGAGCGAGTTTCCCTTGGTCTTGAGCGCGGCGAGCGTGTCGAGGAGACTGGCGTTGTCGCGCGGATGCAGCCCGATGGTGGGTTCGTCAAGGATGTAGAGAACCCCGCGGAGATTCGATCCGAGTTGGGCGGCGAGGCGGATCCGCTGGCTCTCGCCTCCGCTCAGGGTCGTGGCGGAGCGGTCCAGTTGGAGATAACCGAGCCCCACCTCTTCCATGAAGTGGAGGCGCTGCACGATCTCGGGGAGAATGTCGCGCGCGATCCGGGTTCCCTCCCGGTCAAAAGTTAGGCCGGCGATGGCTTCGCCCGCTTCGGCCACGGTGCGGGACGCGAGATCGGTGATGGAAAATGCGCCAATGCGGACATGACGGGCGACCTCGTTGAGGCGGGTGCCGCCGCAGCTGCCGCAGGTTTCCAGCACGCCCTCGCTCCCGGACGAGCCTCGGGAACGGCGGTACTCCTCGCGCAGCTCGGCGTCGAGCTGGGACTCGGCCTCCCGCGCGTCCGAGTGGTTCGGATATTTTTCGATCGTGCCGTAGCCGCGACAGTCCGGGCACCATCCGTGGGGGGAGTTGTAGGAGAAAAGGCGCGGATCCAGCTCCTCGAACGAGCGTCCCGTCTCGGGATCGACCATCTCGGTGTTCATCACCTGGATCTGGTTCTTCGCATCAAAAAAGCGCAGAGTCCGCTTCCCCACCCGCAGGGCCGTCTCGACCATTGCGAGCACTTCGCCGGCGGGCGTCTTCGCCGCGACCTCGCCGACGATGACATCGATGTGGTGCTCCTTGAAGCGCTCCAGCCGCTGGAAATCGGCGACGGCGACCATCCGTCCGTCCACGAACAGTTCGGTGAACCCCTGCTTCGCGGCCCACTCCGCCACCTCGCTGTGGAAGCCCTTGCGCGCCTTGATCAACGGAGCCATGACCCGCACGGCACCACCGGGTTTGCGGGCCTCCGCTCGGAGCCGGGTGACGATGGCGCTGACACTCTGCTTTTCGACCGGATTTCCCGTATCGGGAGAATACTGGCGTCCGACCTTGGCGAAAAGCAGCCGCAAAAAATGCCAGACCTCAGTCACCGTCGCGACGGTCGACTTCCCCCCGCCGCGCGAGATGCGCTGCTCGATCGCCACGGTCGGCGGGAGTCCGGTGATGAGGTCGATGTCAGGACGTTCCATCTGCTCGACGAACTGCCTCGCGTAGGTGGACATGCTATCGAGGAAACGACGCTGCCCCTCGGCGAAGAGAATGTCGAAGGCAAGGGTCGATTTGCCCGATCCGCTCAGGCCGGTGACGACGACGAATTCTTCGCGGGGGATCGCGATATCGAGCTGTTTGAGATTGTTCTCCCTCGCCCCGAAAAGCTCGATCGCGTTTTGCCTCCGCCTCCCTTGGTAGCGCACCGGTGCCGCCGCTTCGGCCACCTTTCGTCGGCCCTTCGCGGCGGCAGCGGTACCGCGGCCTTCGAGAACCTCGCGGAGAAATCGACCGGTGTGCGAATGCGGAGTGGCCGCGACTTCTTCGGGCGTTCCCACGACCACGATTTCGCCGCCGTCCGCTCCCGCTTCGGGTCCCAGGTCGATGACGTGGTCGGCACATTTGATGACATCGGGATTGTGCTCGATCACGAGGACGGAATCCCCCGCCGCGACGAGCCGCTCGAAGACCTCCAAGAGCCTCCCGGTGTCATCGAAATGCAGCCCGGTGGTCGGTTCGTCGAAAATGAGAACCGCAGTCTTGCCGTCCCGTCGCTTTTTGGCGGGAGCGCTGAGGAGGTGTCCGACGAGCTTGAGCCGCTGGCTTTCCCCGCCCGAGAGCGTGTTGAGCGGCTGTCCGAGACGCAAATACCCGAGCCCGACATCGGCGAGCAGTTGCAGCCCGGTGACAATGGAAGCGGGCTTTTTGCCACCCATCGCAAAAAAGAAAGGGATCGCTTCGGTCACGGTCAGGGAGAGCACCTCGTGGATCGTCTTTCCCTCCAACTCGACTTCGAGAGCCTCGGGGGTGTAGCGTTTTCCCTCGCATTCGGGACAGGTCACGTAGAGATCGCTGAGGAACTGCATCTCCACTTTCTCGTAGCCGTTCCCCAGGCAGCGCCCGCAGCGCCCGGTCCCGCTGTTGAAGGAAAAATAGCCCGGCGTGAGCTCGCGCGCCCTCCCCTCGGGCGACTCGGCGAAAAGCTTCCGGATCGACTCGAAAATGCCGGTATAGACCGCCGCGGTCGAGCGCGGGGTCCGCGCGAGAGGCGCCTGATCGACCATCACCACTTCGCGGACGTGGCCCGCGCCGCGCAGTTCCTTGCATTGCCCGATCTCCGTCTCCGCCGTGGCGAGTCCGAGTTCGGCGAGAAGATTGCCGTAGAGAACGGAGTGAACCAAGGTCGATTTCCCCGAACCCGACACGCCCGTGACGCAGCAGAACACCTCCAGCGGGATGTCCACATCGAGCTTCTTCAGATTGTGCTGCGCGGCTCGTTTCAGGGCGATCCATTTTTTCGGACGCCGCCGCTTCGCCGGAATCGGGATGGCACGTTTTCCGGACAAATACTGCAATGTCAGGGAATCGGGATGCGCCCGCCCCGCCTTTATCGCCGCTGTTTTCGTGGCCGTGCCAGCTCCTGCAAAAACGAGCTCTCCGCCCCCTTCGCCGCGTCCCGGACCGATGTCGACGAGATGATCGGCGGCGCGGATGACGGCCTCCTCGTGTTCGACCACCACGAGAGTGTTGCCGAGGTCGCGGAGACGTTGCATCACCCCGATGAGCTTGCCGACGTCGCGCGGATGCAGGCCGACGGTGGGTTCGTCGAGAACAAAAAGAGTATTTGTCAGGCTCGCGCCGAGACAGGTCGTCAGGTTGACCCTCTCGGTTTCCCCACCCGAGAGGGTTCGGGTGGGCCGGTCGAGATTGAGGTAGCCGAGCCCGACCTCGCGGAGGAATCCGAGTCGGCTGACGACTTCTCCGTGCAGCATCGCGGCGGTTTTGTCCTCGCGGCGCACCTCGAGATCTTGGAAAAAGGCGTGGAGGTCGTCGATGGAGAGCTGCCAGAGATCGGGCAGTGTTTTTCCCGCGATGCGGAAGGCGAGGGCCTCGGGCTTGAGGCGTGTCCCACCGCAGGCCTTGCACCGGGTGTAGCTGCGGTAGCGGCTCAGAAAAACCCTGACATGCATCTTGTAGGCACGCGATTCGAGCCAGTCGAAAAATCCGCGCACCCCGTACCAGAGACCGTGATCCCAAGCCTCTTCGGGGTCCCCGCCCTCGCCTTCGAGAATCCATTTCTGGTCCGCCGCATCCATCTCGTCGTAGGGCGTCACGAGACTGAGTCCCCGCACCCGCGCGCAGCGTTCGAGATCCTCCTCGCATTCGCGGTAGGAGTCCCCCTGAAAAGCGCGCACGAGCCCTTCCGCGATGGAGAGCGACTTGTCGGGGATCGCCTTCTCGAGATCGAGTCCGATGACCCGGCCGAAGCCACGGCAGGCCGGGCAGGCCCCGATGGGATTGTTGAAACTGAAGAGTCCCGGCGTGGGCGGTTTCAGTTCCGTCCCCGTTTCCGGCGAGGTCCAGCTCCGGGAAAAAGAGAGGCGTTTCCCCGACTCCGGTTCCACCACGGTGACGACCCCTTTTCCGAGATCGAGGGCGCGCTCCAGCGCCTCGAGGAAACGGCTGCGACGCGCCGGGGCGACGCGATCCTGGATGACCTCGACGCGACCGGGGAGCGTCTTGCGTTCGTAGTCCGCGGCGGCGTCGACGCGGTAGGCCTTGCCGTAGATCCAGACCCGCAGGTAGGCCTGCTGCTGGAGAAAGGCGAAGAAGTCCGCCACCTCGGTTCCCGGTGGCACATCGACCCCGAAGACAACGAGCAGCGGAAGCTCGCGGCCAAAAGATTCCGTCGTTTTCCGCAAAATCGTCTCGGGAGTGTCGGGGGCGAT
>JAAYAT010000351.1 GCA_012719225.1 Verrucomicrobiaceae bacterium | reverse complement strand
CGGCGAGGGAGCGCCGCTGCTCCTCGACGGCACCGGGGAGGGGGAGGAGACGCCAATGCCCCTCGGCGGGATCGAGAGACTCGTCCCCGAGGGCGATCTCGGGCGCGGTGATGAGCAGTTCGTTGAGTCCTTCGAAATCCTCGTCGGTGGAGAAGTCGGGGGCGAGATCGCGGGTGCGGAGAGCGTCGGCGAGGTGCAGCACGATGCCGAGGGATTTGGGCTTGCCGCCGAATTCGCGGCTGCCGAGGAGACGGCGGAGGAGATCGTGGAGGGCGTTGCGGGAGGTCTCGTCGAGACCGGTGGGTGCCCCGTTCTCATCCTCTTCGAGGGCGATGCGGGGGAGTTCGGGACCCTCGTGCCAAGTGCCTTTGGAGAGGTGGTGGAGAGCCGAGGAAATGTGCCGGGTGCCGATCCAGATGTGCCACTGCAGGTCGAGCTGGGCGGCGGGCTTGTACCAGTCGGGGTTTTTCGCCCGGCTGGTGTGGTTCAGGATCTGCTTGGTCTGGCGGTAGACCTTGAGCGGGGAGGCGTTGGCGGGGAGCAGATCCATGGTGACGACGAGGCGGAAGGGAGCCAGAGAAAAGTGGGAGGGGAAGACAGCGAGAGCGGTGCGGGGGCCGGGGAGAGGCTTCCGCCCGCAGGGCGGAGCGCCCTGCGGGTGGAAGATGAATGGGTTTAGGAAATGCCCGTGAGGGCGGTGGGATTACCAACCTTCGGTGTCGGCCGGGGTGTGGGCGGTTTCTTCACTCGTCTGGTAGCTGCAGACGAGGTAGACGGTGCCGATCTCGGGAACAGTCGTTCCCCAAGTGTAGTTATCTGCGCCGCCTTTGCTGGGACATTCGGGTTCGGTTTCGATCATTTTGCCTTCGCCGACGAGGGAGGTGTCGTGGATCAGGGGATTCCCCACTTCTTTCTCATACATATTCTGGAACGAACGAACGGCCTTCTGGACGTTGGTGATGTTCAGGATGCATTTGGCGCGGTTGGAACCCTCTTTGTAGGCGGAGACGCCGATGAAAAGGACGGAGATGAGCCCGAGCAGCACCGCGATCACGAGGGTAACCTCGATCAGGGTGAGACCGGCTTGTTTTTTGATGTTGTTCAGTTTCATTATCTAGTATTACGTTATGTTATTTTTATATGTCGGTCAGGTCACGAAGGACCCTGGCCGAAAGTGTTCTCAGCCCGCTTTCCGGGAGATGAAGAGGAGGTCCTCGCCCTCGTCTTCGTTCATGCGGTTCATCTGGTAGGCCTGGTAGGAAATCTTGCCGGCGTTCATCAGGTTCTTGAGATTGGCGTCCCACTGGATGTTGCCGCTGTGGCGGATCGCGTCTTCGAGGGACTTGGCCGCGCCGTCGTAGGAGGCGATCCCGGAGCGCACCGCCGAGCTGTTGTTCTGGAGGAATTCGTAGTTGAGGACCCGCCCTTTTTCCGTGGGGATGAGCCCCTGGGAAAGGATGAACATGAGAATCTCGGAGAGACGTCCGAGGATGGAGCGATGCTGCGCCTGGGGGAAAAACTCGAGGATACGGCTGAGGGTTTTCACCGCCCCGTTGGTGTGGAGAGTGGAGATGACGATGTGGCCGGTCTGGGCCGCCTCGATCGCGATCTCCATCGTCTCGCGGTCGCGAATCTCCCCGATCAGGATGACGTGGGGCGCTTTGCGGAGGGCGTCCTTGAGTCCCTGTTTGTAGGTGGCGACGTGTTTGCCGACTTCCTGCTGGGTGCAGAATCCGGGAGCGGGGACGGGGAGTCCGTTGGCGTCGGGTTTGGCGAGGAAGCGGGAGTAGCGGTACTCGATGGGATCCTCCACGGTGACGATGTGGCGGGGCTGGTTCTGGCGGAGCCAGTCGAGGATCGCGGCGAGGGTGGTGGATTTGCCCGAACCGGTCTGGCCGGTGACGAGTCCGAAACCCTGGCGGCGTTTCATGAAGTCGCAGAGCGCCCGGGTGGTGTCGGGGGCGATCCCGAGGGTGTTGAGGTCGGCGATGTCGTCACTGAGGATACGGCAGGTGAGACCGGGTCCCGAGGTGCTGAGGTGGGCCTGCACCCGCATCCGACCCGAGATCGATCCATCGGGCAGGGGGAAACCTTCGGTGCTGAAGTCGGCCACCTTGTCCTCGAGCAGCCGTTCTTTGACCTCCTTGAGGTTCTGCAGCTTGGCCATCGAACCGACCGACTCACTCTCCTGACGTCCGTAGAGATACTCGACCACATTCATCACGACCTCGGCGGGCAGCTCGCCGAGGCGGCTGATGATCTCCAGGCCCTTCTTGGTGTGGCAATAGATCCAGGTGCCGCTCCGCATCTGGATATCGGAGATGGAATTCGCCCCCGCCACGGCGAAGACTTCGCTCATGATGTGGTGGGCTTGGGCCTGAGGATCCATTAGGGTGTCGAAAGCAAAACGATTCAGTCGGGCGAAATATTATTACCATAATAATCATAAGACAAGGGAATTTATAAAAATAATTCATAAAAACATAATTTTAATAAAAATAAGAGCGTGCGGCGGCGAAATGGGGCAAACCGCGGCCCCGGCGCGTCCTCCACGCGCGCCCGCTCCTCTCGGCCCCTCCCGCGTTCGGGGCAAAATTTTCCATTGCTTCCCGCCCCGCCCGTCGGTTCAATGACGGCATGTCATACAAAGTCGGAATCATAGGATACGGATGGGCGGCCACGGCCCACGCGGATGCAATCAACGGAACGAGCCAGGGCACCGTGGCGGCGGTCTACTCCTCGCGCCCTCTCGATGACGCCGAGGTCTCGGCCCGTCACGGCAGCGAGATCAAGACCTACACCGATCTCGACGAGATGCTCGCCTCGGACATTGATGTCGTCTCCATCACGAGCTATCCGAATCAGCACCGCGCCCAGGCCGAGGCGGCGGCGAAGGCGGGCAAGCACATCATTCTCGAAAAACCCATGGCCCTGAGCTGGGAAGACAGCCGCGCCATTCACGACGCGGTCGAGGCCGCCGGAGTGAAGGCCTGCGTCTGTTTTGAACTCCGCTTCGTCAGCCAGTTCCTCACCACCGCCCAGCTTCTCAACGAAGGATTCATCGGGGATATCCACTACGGAGAGGTCGATTACTACCACGGCATCGGCCCCTGGTATGGGCAATATCGCTGGAACACCACCGTGGAAAACGGCGGCAGCAGCCTGCTCTCGGCCGGTTGCCACGCCCTCGACGCCCTCCTTCTCTGCATGGGCTCCAAGGTCGAGGAAGTCACCTCCTACACCACCCAGTCGAAGAACGAGATTTTCCAGAAATACGAATATCCGACGACTTCCACCTCGCTCCTGAAATTCGAAAATGGTGCCGTGGGGAAAATCGCCTCGGTGATCGACTGCATGCAGCCCTATTATTTTCACACCCACCTCGTCGGCAGCGAGGGCAGTCTTCTCGACAACAAGCTCTACTCCAGCCGCTTCGGATTGCGGGACAAAAAATGGACCGAACTGCCCATGGCCATGGCCGACTCGGGCGATGTCGCCGATCATCCCTACCAGGCGCAGTTCCAGGCCTTCTTCGACGCGACCGACCGGGGCGAGGACATGCCGGGCACCAGCATGAAGGAATCGCTGGAGTCCTTCCGCGTCCTTTTTGCCTGTGATCGCTCCGCCGCCGAAGGGCGACCGGTGAAACTGAGTGAATTCCGCTGAGCGGATTTTCGTCGGGCAGAACGCTTTTGGTCGCGTCGCGCTTGCGAATTGGCCAGGATGGGCCAAGGTGGCTGCCGCGTAACACCATGGCGATCACATACCTTGAGGCTATCCGCGAAGCGCAGGCCAAGGCGCTCGCAGACGACGATTCTGTCTACATCTACGGACAGGATGTGGCGGCCTTTGGGGGCGCCTTCAAGGCGACGAAACATCTCGCCGAGAGCTTCCCCGGCCGCGTCATCGACGCGCCCATCAGCGAAGACGACATGGTCGGCTCGGCCATCGGGGCGGCGATCGAGGGGATGCGGCCCATCGTCGAGATGCAGTTCGCGGATTTTTCCTCCGTCGCCTTCAACCAGATCGTGAACCAGGCCGCCACCCATTATTTCCGCACCGGGGTGCCCCTCCCGCTGGTGGTGCGTCTGCCCTCGGGCGGGACCGAGGGCAGCGGCCCCTTCCACAGCCAGAACCTCGAGTCGATCTACTCGCACTATCCGGGGCTCGTCGTGATGACCCCCGCCACGGTGGAGGACGCCTACTCCATGTTCCTGGAAGCGGTTTCGATCGACGACCCTGTCATCTTCTGCGAACACAAATTCCTCTACTACCATCTCAAGGCCGAGGCCCTTCCCGAAGGAGAGGCCCGCCCCGCCGGATCCGCCCAGATCGTCAAAACGGGGCGTCACGCCACCATAGTGACCTACAGCGCGATGGTTCACGAGTCCCTCAAGGCCGCTCGCGAACTCGCCGGCGAGGGCTGGGACATCGAGGTCGTGGATCTTCGCACCGTAAAACCCATCGACACCGACACCGTCCTCGGTTCCGTCGCGCGGACCGGACGACTCCTCTGTGTCAGTGAAGGATTCCCCTGGGGCGGCGTCACCGCCGAAGTGGTCTCGCGTGTGGTCACCGACGGCTTCCACCTGCTCGACGCGCCGCCGCAACGGCTCAATTGCCGCGACACCCCCATTCCCTACCATCCCAATCTCTGGAAATCGCACCGCCCCACCTCGCAGAATATCGCCGAGTCGATGCGCGCCCTGCTCCATCTCTGATCTCTTTCAAAAATCAGTTGCGATTTCGCATTTTGCCACGACATTCCCCGTCCCGGCGTCCATACAGATTTTTAAATCGCGGGATGGAGCAGTCTGGTAGCTCGTCAGGCTCATAACCTGAAGGTCGTAGGTTCAAATCCT
>JAAYAT010000350.1 GCA_012719225.1 Verrucomicrobiaceae bacterium | reverse complement strand
CGCGCCATCTAGCGAATCCCTCCCGTGAATTGTCAAGCGATTTCAGTTCTCTGCAAATGAGGATTGTCAAGCCACAATAGAAATGTCCCCTTCCGGTGGGGGTTAGGGGGTCTGAGGGGGAGAGGGGGCGAAGCCCCCTTGTCCCCCTCCTCCGGCCGAGGGGCTAGGGGAACGCGGAGGGGGCGAGGGGGTGGGAGGACGCCCCGCCCCCCATGGGGGGCGGGGTAACCAACTGGTAAGTAATCGCGCCCTCTGTCTTCTGCACCCGCAGCCTCTTTCCCTCGTAGAGAACCCGAACCGTGCCGTCCATGAGCCGGCGAACGGTGACCCGCTTGCCGGACCGGGGGGCATCGGCCTGGCGCAGGATCTGGTAGATCCTCCCCTCGTAGCTGATCGTCCAGTCCCGGGCGACGCTTCGCGTCTGCTCCCAGCACAGGATCTCGTCGAGATCTTTCGCCAGGGGCTTTTTCCTGTGGCGGTCGATGGGCGAGGCGGGCTCCCTGGCAAAGCGCCGGTCGAGATCCGCCGCGAGCTCATCGAGCGCCGCATTGGCCTCGTCGACGGTCGAGATCCCGCGGCGGGTCAACGTCTTCACCAGGCGGTCCTGAAGCACGCCGTTGCGCCGTTCGACACGGCCCTTGGCCTCGGGCGAATGGGCCGGGATGATGCGGATGCCCAGTTTCCAGCACGCGCGGCCAAAATCCGTGAGCGCCCCCGCCCCCCGGCGCTTCTCCTCCTCCGTGGCCTCGCGATCCGTTACGTAGACGTTGCGCCGGTCGACGTAGATCGATTCGGGCACGCCGTAGCGCTCGATCCACTTCCTCAGTATCGTGAAGGCGGCGCGGGTCGTCTCCTCCTCGCTCATCCACATGAGGGACTTACCCGTGGCGTCGTCGATGGCCACCATGAGGCAACTCTTGCCACCGCGCCCCTCGAACCACTCGTGGAAACTGCCGTCGATCTGCACCATGGAGCCAAAATGCTCGCGGCGTCGGCGCTGCTTGCGGTGCCGACGGGCCTGCGAGCGCTCGGGCAAAAGACACGCCTGGCGCAGAAAACGCCGAAGCGTCTCGCGGTGCACCACAACCCCGTGCTCGCTCTCCAAGACCTCCGAGGCCAGCGTCGGTCCGTAGCCCTTGTAGTGGGCCTCGTAGAGCGCCAGAATCTCCCTGCGCCTCTCCGGCGCCATCCGCCGGTTCGACACCCGACCGCGCGAGGCGTGGGCCAGCGAAGCCCCACCCCCCGTCCTGAACCGCCTCCAGATCCGCTTGCCCTGCCGCTCGCTCACGCCCATCTCCTGCGAAGCCTCGCGCAACGTGATCACCTTCAACTTCACCTGGTGCATGAGACGCACCCGCTCCAACTCTTCCCGGCTCATCCGAAATGTCTCCTTCAAGGGTCACCTCCTTTCGCAGGAGGTGTTGTGCCACGTCGAAGGGGACATTTCTATTGTGGCGGGAGGGGGACATTATCATTGTGGCGCGACAGCCCGAATCGTAGTGGTTGCGGACAAACGGGCAGCCGTCGTTGAACCATTCGAGCACAACGGTCTTGCCCTTCAGGTCCGAGAGGGTGTGGGTCTTGCCATCGAGGTCGGGCAGAGCGAAGTCCGGCG
>JAAYAT010000036.1 GCA_012719225.1 Verrucomicrobiaceae bacterium | reverse complement strand
GGTCTCGCGAGATAGACTTCTCCCTGCCCACGTCTGCCTCCCCGGCAAGAGCGGCGGGATTTTTGCAAACGGGTCCGAAGAGTTCCCTTCCTCACCGTGTCACCCCTGGGGAGAGGAGGGAACATCGTAAAAATCCCGATTTTGGGATTGCAAAAAATGGCGGGGTTCGACAGTCTTATGTCGTCGGAACAACCCTCTTCAGCCGTAGTTGCCATGAAAATGTTCTCCGCTCTTCTCGCTCTCTATTTGGCCCTCGCGGTCCTCGCCATCCCCGTGCAGGCCAATGACTGGCCTTCGTGGCGCGGTCCAAACGGGGACGGCAAACTGCCCGACACCATCGCCTATCCCACGAAATGGTCCGCCACGGACAACATCGCGTGGCGGGTCGATCTACCGGATCGGGGAAACTCCTCACCCGTAGTGGCCGGAGACCGCCTTTTCCTGACCCAGTCGGAAAGCGAAGGGCGGCTCCGTTCCCTGATCTGTTTCGACACCCAAGACGGGAGGACACTTTGGAAAAAAACCATACACTACGACAAAGTCGAGGCGACTCACCGGACGAACCCCCATTGCCCCGCCTCTCCGGTCACCGACGGGAAGCTCGTTTTCGCGTGGCATGGCAATGCCGGATTGTTTGCCTACGACTTGGAAGGCAACGAGAAATGGTCCCGGGATCTCGGGAGCGATTATGCCCACATCTGGGGGCCTCACGCGGCGAGTCCCGTTTTACTCGGTAGCGGCCTCATTCTCCACGCCGGTCCCGGCCCCGTCGCGAAACTTTTTGCGCTGAACAAGAACACCGGCAAGACCATCTGGCAAACGGACCTCGACGAGTTCGAAAGCACCGACGCGAAACAGTTCAAAGGTTCCTGGGTGACACCCCTCGTTCTCGACAATGCCGGACGCACCGAGATACCGATCGGTCTCCCCGACTATCTCACCAGTTTCGACCCGAAGACGGGAAACGAATTGTGGCGGTCCGCCGGACTCGGTGACCTTTGTTACTCCAACGTCATCGTCGGCAACGGACGCGCTCTCTATTTTTGCGGCTTCGGCGGTCCCGCCATGGGAATAAAATTGCCCGGTGCCACGGAGACGGGCGACCTCACGGAGTCACATCGTCTCTGGGCCGATCCGCCCAAAGGCAAGAATCAGAATCCGCAGCGCATCGGATCGGGACAGGTCATCGGGGATCATGTCTATCTGCTCAACGCACCCGGCGTGATGCAATGCAGTCTCGTCGAGACCGGAGAACTCCTCTGGCGCGAGCGGCTCGGCAACAGCAGTTGGAGTTCGATGAACGAAATTGGCGGGACCCTTTATGTGAACGATACCAAGGGAACCACCTACCTCATCGAGCCCGACCCCACGGAGATGAAAGTTCTCGCGGCCAATCCCGTGGACGAGAACCAACACACCAATGCCTCGCCCGCGTTTGCCAACGGCCGGATTTATTTCCGGACGGATGCCTATCTCTACGGGATGAAGTGAGTGGATCCAATCCGGACAAGCATCGGAATTTTTGTCGCCAAAATTCGTCAAAACTCCGATTCTCCTTTGGGATCAGCCCGGTTCGACGTATCTTCGCGGGTGAATCCAACCCGCCCACATTTCGACATCATTGGTTGGCGCGAATGGCTGTCCATTCCCGAGCTCGGGATTCCCCGGATCAAAGCCAAAGTGGACACCGGTGCCCGCACCTCGTGCCTGCACACCTGCGGCCTCGAGACCTACGAGAGCCGTGCGGGCGAGGCCCGGGTCCGCTTTACGGTGCATCCTCTGCAGAAAAAAACCGATTACTCCGTCGAGTGTGACTGCCCCCTCCTGCGCCAGCATGAGGTCAAAGATTCGGGCGGACACGTCGAGATGCGGCCTTTTATCTCGGTACCGATCACGCTCGGAGCACTCACTTGGGAGGTGGAATTCAGCCTCACCAACCGCGACAATATGAAATTCCGGATGCTTTTGGGCCGAACCGCGATGAAGGGTCGTTTCCTGGTGAATCCGGCTCTCTCGTATCAGTTCGGAAAGTCACACGCTCACGCCAAATCCCACCCGCTGTGACTGCCGCTCTCCCTCTTTCCGTCTTCCCCTTTTTTTCCCTTTTCCTCCCTCCTTTTCCGAATCATGAAGATCGCCATTTTGTCCCGAAACAAAAAACTCTACTCCACCAACGCCCTCTACGAGGCCGGCATCAAGCGCGGCCACGACATGCGGGTGATCGACTACGTGCGCTGCCACATGGAGATCACCTCCCTGCGGCCCGCCATTTATCTCGGCAGCGAAAAGTTGGAGGGATTTGACGCGATCATCCCGAGGATCGGGGCCAGCTACACGCACTTCGGCTGCGCGGTGGTGCGTCAGTTTGAAATGATGGGGGTCACCAGTGTCAACGAATCGGTCGCGATCTCGCGTTCGCGGGACAAATTGCGCAGTCTCCAACTCCTCGCCCGCAAGGGGATCGGGCTGCCGGTGACGGGCTTCGCGCACGATCCGCGCACCACCGAGGCCCTCATCGACCAGGTCGGCGGCGCGCCGCTCGTGATCAAGCTGCTCGAAGGCACCCAGGGGGTCGGCGTGGTCCTGGCCGAGACCCGCAAAGCGGCCGAATCCGTCATCGAAGCCTTCCGCGGACTCAACGCCAACATCCTCGCACAGGAGTACATCAAGGAAGCGGGCGGCGCCGACATCCGTTGCCTCGTCGTCGGCGGCAAGGTCGTCGCGGCGATGAAACGCCAGGGAAAAGAGGGCGAATTCCGCTCGAATCTCCACCGCGGCGGGAGCGCCTCGGTCATCAAGATCACTCCCGAAGAGCGTTCCACGGCGAGTCGGGCCGCGGGTATCCTCGGTCTCAATGTCTCCGGGGTGGACCTGCTGCGATCCAATCACGGTCCCGTGGTCATGGAGGTGAACTCCTCTCCCGGACTCGAGGGGATCGAATCCGCCACGGGCAAGAACATCGCCCAGATGATCATCGAGTTTATCGAAAAATCCGACAAGGGCGAAAAATCCACCCGCACCAAAGGCAAAGGCTGATCGGACGAGGTCGTGGCCCGCGACTTTCCCGGTTTTTCCGCATTCCCCATTCCTCTCCCTCTGGAAACAGCCCGGACGGCTTCCCGAACGACATGAGCGACATCCCTCCCCTCACGATCGGCTCCGCCACCTTTCTCCCGGGCGAATCGGGTGTGGTGGATCTTCCCATCGGGTCGCTCACCGGGTATCTGCCGGTGACGATGAGCGTCCATGTGCGCCGCGGGCGCAAACCCGGTCCCACCCTGCTCCTCACCGCCGGAATCCATGGAGATGAACTGATCGGTATCGAAATCCTGCGCCGTATCTTGCAGGCGAGGAACTTGCGAAATATTTCCGGAACGCTCATCGTCGTTCCTGTGGTCTGTATGCCCGCTTTTCTCAATCGCGGTCGTTACCTGCCTGATCGCCGCGATCTCAATCGGCTTTTCCCCGGATCTCCGGGCGGATCGCTGGGCTCGCGCCTCGCCCACACCTTTCTGGAGGAGGTTGTTTCCCATTGCACCCACTCGATCGACTTCCACGGAGGAGCGGTGGGGCGTCCCAACCTGCCCCAGATCCGCGTTTCGCCCGGCGACGCCACGGCGGCGGAAATGGCGAAGGCCTTCAAGCCACCCGTCGTCATCGAGACGGGACTGCGCGAGGGTTCCCTGCGGCACCACCTGAGAAGTCTCGGCGTCCCCACCTTGCTTTTTGAAGGCGGCGAAGCGCTCCGGATTTCCTCGGACGCGGTGCGCTACGGAGTGCGCGGGGTCACTTCGGTGATGCGCCATCTCGGGATGCTGCCGACCCCGCGCAAGGTGACCGAGCCCACCACGAGGACGGTTTTTTCCAATCACACGGTATGGGTGAGGGCCCACCAGGGCGGTCTAGTGATTCCCTCGATCGATCTGGGCCGGGCCATCGTCCCCGGCACCAAACTGGGACTCATCGCCGATCCCTTCGGTCGCCACGAAACCATCATCCACAGCGAGTTCGAAGGCGTCGTCATCGGAATCCTCCGCGAAGGCCACGCCGACGAAGGCGACGCCCTCTTCCATATCGCGACGACTCCGAATCCCCGTCGCGCCGAGGCGCAGATCCAGCGCAGTGATGAGATTCTCGAAGAACACACCGACCCGCTCGGGTAGGCCAAGCCCGGAGAGCAGCGCAACCACGTAGTTGTTGCGTGTGGGGGAGCGTGTTCTTGTCCCGGCATGACGAATCGTTTCATCCATTGTTATGCGGGGGCCGTCGGTCTCGCCGCGCTCCTTCTGGTGGGGCCCGCCCCGGCCCAGGAAAAGGCCGCCAAACCCGATCCCAACCGCGAGGCCGCGAAACGCCCGCTCGCCATCCTGGAATCCGCCGACTGGCAGGATCTTTTCAACGGCAAGGATCTGACCGGCTGGACCGGCGACACCGAGGGCTACGCGGTCCAGGACGGAGTGCTGCTCTGCAAGCCCGGCGGGAAAAACCTGGAGACGGAAAAAGACTACTCGGATTTCGCCTTCACCTTTGAATTCAAAATGGAGGAGAACGCGAACAACGGCATCGGCCTGCGCGTTCCCGCGGGCGGCCGCGCCGCCCAGGACGGTCTGGAGATCCAGATCCTCGACGACGGAGGTTCGGCCTACAACGCCGAGGGAATCATCAACGGGAAACCCCGCAAACTCACCTGGCTGAAGCCCTGGCAGGTCCACGGCTCGATCTACGCCCACGCCCCCGCCAAGACCGGCTACCTCAAGCCGGTCGGCGAGTGGAACACCCAGACCATCGTCGCGATCGAGGACCACATCATGGTCATCCTCAACGGCGCTCTCATCGTCGATACCTTCCTCGAGGACCTGACACCCTTCGAAGCGGGATTCAACGGACGCCACAACCGCACCGGTCGCCTTACTCTCGCGGGCCACAGCGATCCGATGGAGTTCCGCAATCTCAAGATCGCCGAGTTCACCCCCTCCGATCCCAATGCCGCCGGGACCGCCGACAACACTCCGCCGGCCGGTTTCACCGCCCTTTTCAACGGAAAAGATCTCACCGGCTGGAAGGGACTCGCCCACAAAAACGCGGTCGAGCGCCGCGCCCTCACCGGCGAGGCTCTCAAGGAAGCCCAGACCGCGGCCGACGAAGTGATGAACGCCCACTGGAGCGTCGCAGACGGCGTCCTCACCTACGACGGCAAGGGCGCGAGCCTCTGCACCGCCAAAGACTACGGAGACTTCGAGTTCTACTGCGACTGGAAGATTCCCGCCGGAGCCGACAGCGGCATCTACCTGCGCGGCACCCCGCAGATCCAGATTTGGGATCCCTGGGACGCGAAGAACAAGGACGGTTCCCGGCCCGACACTCCCGAAGAATGGGTCACCGCCTACCGCACCGGACGCAATCTCGGTTCGGGTGGTCTCTGGAACAACAAACGCGCCCGCAACCAGCCTCTCGTCCTCGCCGACAAACCCATCGGCGAATGGAACCGTTTCCTCATCCGGATGGTCGGCAAGCGCGTCAGTATCTGGCTCAACGGCAAACTCGTCGTGGATCGCACCAAACTGGAGAACTACTGGGACAAAGGGGGGCTCATTCCCCTGGTGCGGGCCGATCAGATCGAACTGCAACACCACGGGAGCGAGCTCTTTTTCAAGAACCTCTACATCCGCGAGCTGCCTTACTGAGCGGCGGCGACCTCGTCGCGGGATGGCTCGCCCGGTTCCCCAAGCGGAGCGGGCCTCCCATAGAGGAACCAGAGGTTGCGAAGGTAGATGACCCAGCCGGTGCTCTGCCCGAGGAACCCGACGATCTCCTTGCGCCAGATGAAGTAGACCATCAGCATCGAAGCCCCCAGCAGGCTCAGCCACCAGAAGGCGGGCGGCACGATGGAGGCCCGCGCTTTTTCACTCGCGTACCACTGCACCACCATGCGCGCGGTGAAGATCCCCTGTCCGGCCAGTCCGAAGACGACCCAGAGCACTCCGGCGAGGGAAGTGACGTCGAGGATGCGGTAGATCCACGGCAGAGCTTTTTTCCGGCTCAGGATCTCGGCGAAAAATTCATCGCCGGTGAGGCCTTCTTTCCCCTCTTCCCATCCCGCGAAGGTCGCCCGCAGTTGCTTGTCGTCCCCTTCCTCCACCTCGATGGTGATGAGGCGGTCCGAGAAGTTGAAGGGCGGGACGACCGGATTTCCCGGCGAACCGATGTAGCCGAAGCTCACCATCGCCCACCACGCCGCCGTCGGCAGGATGAGCAGGAGCGAGGCCACCAGCACGACTTGTCCGCGTCTCCTCTTCATTTCATCGTCGCGCTCGCCATTGGTTCCAGGCCATCAAGATCACACTGAAGAGGATCCCGAAAACAAAAGCCCCCACTCCGCCTTTGATGGTGTAAGCCTTCAAGCCGAACGCATCCCGCGCCCCTGCGACGAGCAAGTCGATCTGCTCCGCCGCGACGCCGGACGAAACATAATAGGCCCGCACCTCGGCGACGAGATGAGCGGACATTCCCGGATTGAGAACTCCGAGGTAAAGCGCCCATCCCGCGGCGGTGAGCAAGGCGGAGAGGGCCGCGATGAGTGCGCCGGAGCGAACTCCTTCGGAGAAAGTGATTTCCGGCTCCGCCCTCGTGATCTCACGAAAGGCGAAGGCAAATCCCGCGAAACTCAGGAAAAAACCCAGCACAATCGCGACCTGGAACGCACCGATGCCCCCGCCGTGCCAACCGGCCAGCCAGGACACCATGAGCCAGATGAAGTTCACCGCCCCGATGAGGAGGCCCCATTTCCATTCGCGTGATTTCATTTCGTGTGGAGAAACTCGCTACGCCAGAGCTTCTCCCCCCGCAAGCCCGCATTGCCCGGCTTCGCCCTCTGGCTTGTCTTCGCTCTGGTCCGGTGACGGGGCGTCGGACGAGTCTTCCGCTTCGCCTTCACCTCTTTGCCCGGCCCCTTCCTCCGTAGCCTCGGTCACTTCGGACGCTTCCCCGGCGGGCGGCAACACTCCGGCGGCGCGCTTGTCTTCTTCCGCGAGCAGATCCACCACTTCGCGCTGGATCACTTCGATCTCGTCGAGACGCAAACCGGGATCGGCGACGATGAAAACGTCCCCGTTGTCGGCGTGTTCGTAAAAGAGCAGGGTGCGGGTCTCCGTCTCCTTCACATCTGTCGGCATGAGGGTCTTTTTCCGCTCCAGCATGAGGGCGAGAATGAAGCGCGCGTTCTCCGTGCGGGGATCGTCCTCCTCGATGAAGCGACGCAGCATCCCCTCGACCGAGGTATCGGTGGTGCGTTCGTCCTCCACCGCTTCGACCGGAGCTTTGTAGGTCGATCTCCAGAAGGAAAAGGGAGCCGGATCGAGCTTTTCCCGCACTTTGTTCCAGGCCGCCACCGAGTAGTCGCGCCGGAGGAATCCATCCGAATCCGGATCGTCGAAGATACAGGTGTAAAAGGCATCGCCGTCGAGAAACGGTTCGCCCGAGACCTCGCAACGGGCATGGGTGGAACGAATCTTCCAGTCTTGAATGATGGCCATAATCAGGAAAGGCGGGGCTCAGGGGGCGCGGTCGGCTCGGGGCGTCGGTTCAGGAGACCGAACAGTTCCTTCGCCTTCGGGAGTTCCCGGTTGCGGGCTTTCAGCCAGAGTAGGATGAGACCGGTAACGCCGACCAGAATATTGGTCAACCAGGCCGCGAGAAAGGGAGGCATGCGATCGCTGTGCCCCATCGCGAGAAAGGTTCCCCGCGCCACATACATCAGGGCGAAGATCACGATCGCTCCAGTCACCCCTCCCATCGCTCCGCGCCGTGAATAGACGATCCCGAGCGGTGCCCCCACCAGCAGGAGGGCAAGGCAGGCGAGAGGTTCGGAAAAGACATACCACCAATTTGTTTTGAACGAGGCGAGGAGACGGTCGTCGAAATCGCGGTTCGCGTTCAGGTACATGGTCAGGCCGGGGATGCCGAGATATTCCGGATTCTGGGACGAGCTCAGCACTTTCCACGGCGTCTCGCTCCATTCCGTAATCTCGATCCGCTCCTTGCTCTCGATCCGTGGGATGTGGTTTTGGTCGTAGGTGTAGACCCGCACGCCGGAGAGAATCCACTTCGGCGGCTCGGCGTCCCAGACCCACCGGGCTCGCTTGGCGATCCACATCACCGTCGGCTGATCGCGTTCGTCGAGCTGCATCACGACCACATCGGCCATTTCATCGCTGAGGACGAAAGGCACGTGACCGACGAACCAACTGCGCTTGTCGGGTTCGTTGACGTGCATCCAACCCCGCTTCGCCCAGATATCCTTCTTCGCCTGTTGCCCGTGTCTCTTCATCCAGGTTTCCCGCAGGGCGGTGTCGATGACGGCCTCCTTGTAGCCGACCGAGGCGGGCGCCCACTCGTATTTGAACGCGACCCCGATGAGAGAGATGTAGGCCCCCGCCACGATCAGCGGCATGAGGATGCGCGTGACACCGCGCCCCGAGCCTATCATGCTGATGAGTTCATTCGATTTCGACATTTTCCCCATCGCGAAGAGGCCCGAAAAAAGCACCGCGATCGGCATCACGAAGAGGATGACGAAGGGGATCTGGACCACGTAAAACGCGACGACCCGACCAAAGCCAAGCGCGGGAAACACATCGCCGTTGTCCGTAATGTCGGCGATCAGCCAGATCGCCATGAAGGAGGCGACACAGAACAAAAAAGGCGAGAGAAAATTGTGGACCACGTAGCGGTCCATCAGGTCGAGACGGAAGTAGAGCAGCGCCATCACCGGGACGCTGAGGATGAGCAGGGAAATCAGAAAAAGCTTCCCGAAATAAGCGGGGATGGAGGGCGTCTCCCCCGCGAGGGCTTGCCCCGAGAGCGCCGCCTGCGTTTCGAGTATGTCGGTGGGGAGCCAGACCGCGAGACTGGCGAGAGCGCCGAGGGAGAGGGCGATGACCACCAATCCCTTGCGCTGCTCCTCGTCCGTGGTCTCTTTGATCCAGAAAGTGACGAGAAACGCCACCAAGGCGAGGAAGACCCCGAAGCCGCGAAAGAGCAGCGGGATCAGCGAGGGCAGTTCCTCCAGACCCGCCTGGGTTTCGAGATCGCGCAAGGACCGGGCGGCATCGCGATAGTCGAGCAAAGTCCCCACAAACAGCAAGCCCAGCCAGAGCAGCATCCCTCCCGTGAACACCCGGATCGAGAGGGACTTCTTGTCACTGTGGTTGAGGACGGCGGACACCCGCGCCTTCGTCTGTGCCGCGAGACGCTTTCCCCACCGGGTCGGAGGGTTCCTTGTCAATATCTCAATCATGAAGCAGAATACAGGAGGGCGAATCTGTAGGCTTTTTTGAATGTTTGCCACTCCAAAGGAAATGATGTTCGCTGTACCCGATGGAACGGTCAAGAGCCAGATTAAATTGGGAGAAACCTCCTCTTTCCGAAGCCCCGCCGGGCAAAGGGGAGCCTGCGGACGCCCCCGGCGCCTCCGAATCGATGGAGGATCTCGCCCGGCGCGTCCTCTTCGCCACCGACCTCGATGAGAAGCTCCGCCTCGCCCGGCGTCCGCTCGCCCCGGTGGACCCTTCGCCCCCTAGCCCATCGGGGTCGGATTCCTGGGAGGGCGTACTCCCGGGTCGGCCGGAACACCTTCGTTTCGCCTCCGCATCCGCCGCCCGTCCCTCCCTCCCGACCCGCCCGGGTCTCGTCGACGAGGCCAATCGCGGGGTTCTCCTGCATTTTTTCGCCAATCACGAACTGCTCGCCGCCGAGCTCATGGCCCTCGCCCTGCTCAAGTTCCCCGACGCTCCCGTCGCCTTCCGGGAGGGTCTCGCCAACACGCTGCGCGAGGAGCAGCTCCACACCCGCTGGTATGTCAACCGCATGCGGGAATGCGGCGTCGAGTTCGGCCAATATCCCCTGAGCCGCTATTTCTGGGAGGCGGTCTCCCGGATGGAGTCCCCCCTCGACTACGTCTCCCGTCTCAGTCTCACCTTTGAACAGGCCAATCTCGACTACGCCCTGCACTACGGACACCTCCTCCGCGAAGCCGGGGACGGGAAAAGCGCTTCCATCCTCCTCCGCATCTACGAAGACGAGATCGCCCACGTGGGCTACGGCTTGAGCTGGTTCCGCCGCTGGAAAGAGGAAAAGGAAAGCGACTGGGCCGCCCTGCAGCGGCAGCTCCCCTTCCCCCTCTCACCGAGCCGGGCCAAGGGCAACCGCACCGCCTTCAACGAGGCGGGACGCCGTGCCGCCGGCTTCGACGAAGACTACATCCAGCGCCTCGCCCTCTTCGAGCGGTCCAAGGGGCGCAGCCCGAATGTCTTCTATTTCAATCCCGAAGCCGAGCACCGCGCCGCCGTCTGGCCGCGTCCCTATCACCCGAACAAAAACACCCTTGCGGTGATCCACGACCTCGAGCTGCTCGCCGCCTTCCTCGCGCGAAAAGACGACGTCCTCCTGATGCGGAAGCTCCCCTCGCAAGCGCATCTCGCCAAACTGCGGCGCTGCGGATTTCCCCTGCCTGAACTCGAGGCCCTCGATGCGACCGGCAAGCCCGATCCCGCCGCCCTCCTCGTTCATCGCAAGATCCACCGCCTCCGGCCCTGGTCCCTCGCCCCGGATCTCGACGAGCGCTTTCAGGATCTGCGCCGCGCCGCCACGTCCGCGTCCGCCACCGCCCCCTGGTCGGAGAAAACGCGCCGACTTTTTTCCAAAATCAGCCAGGTCCGGGCCCTCCCGCGCTGGATGGCGCCCTCTTATCCCTGCCGCGACGCCGACGACCTCACCGCCGCCGTCGCCGCCCTGCGCGCCGGGGGCTACCGCGAAGCCATCCTCAAGCGAGCCTTTTCCACCGCCGGATCCGGCATGACCCGCCTCGATCTCAACGATGCCGCAGCGATCGCGAACCGGCCTTTCTCCGAACAAATCCTCGCCGAGGGCGGCATTCTCCTGGAGCCGGCCCACGACAGGGTCTTCGACTTCTCGGTACAGTATCAGATCGAAGACGGGGCCATCCGCTTCCTCGGATTCGTCGAACAAATCATCGCCAAGAGCGGCGGCTACCGCGGGAGTCACTGCCAGACCAAATTTTGCAAAGGACTCGATCCCCTCCTCGCCCGCACCCTCTCGGAGGAAGTCCTCCCCCTCTATGCCGCCGACGGGGCGCTCGCCGAGGACCTTTTCCGCTGGGCGGGCGACCACCACTACGAAGGCCCCCTCGGCATCGACACCTACCTCCACCGCGATCCCCGGAATCCCGGCGGCCCGCTCGTTCTGCGGCCGTTTTGCGAGATCAATCCCCGCCACACCATGGGCCGCGTCGCTCTCGAACTTCGCCGCCACATCGCCCCGGGCTGTCATCTGCGCTTCGAAATCATCAAGGCAGAGAACGCCACGGACCACGACGACGCCCCTCTCCTCGATGAAAAGGGCCGCTGTCACGGCGGTTCCCTCCTCCTCACCGAACGCCTGCCCACGACCCGCTTCGTCGCCCGCGCCACCATCGGGAGACGCCGTCCCCGTCCTCCGCATTCCTCGCATTTGCCGGGCTGATCCCCGCCCCGACAACGCACGGAGAGCCGCGCCCTCACGCAAAAAGCAAGTCCCGCCGCTTGCATCCGCCCCTGTTTTCGCCTACAAAATCGCCATGTTCCGGTCCTTCGCCAGCTCACTGATCACTTTCGTCGCGGTTCTGCTCTTCGCGGTCATGATTCTCTTCCTCTGGCAGGGCAGCAAGGGGGTCCAGTTCACCCGCGTGGCCTTCGAAGGAGATCGCACCACCGAAGACGTTTTGGAGGAATACCGCAGGGCCAACATGGCGGCGGCCGAGTCCGCCATGGATCGCGAGGAGGAAAAGGCTCCGCCGCCACCGGCAGAGAATTCCGGGGACGGACCGGCCGTGGTGGTCTGGATCAACATCAGCGGGTTCCGCGGCGACTACATCGAAAAGAGCGAAGCTCCTTTCTTCAAAAAGCTCGCCGAGGACGGGAGCGCCACCAACAAAATGCGCCCCAACTTCCCCTGCCTGACCTTTCCCGCCCACGCGACCATGGCCACCGGTGTGACTCCCGACAAGCACGGGATCGTCGCGGACCGCATCCGCACCGGCCCCGGCGAGATCGTCGACCACCCCACCGACGGAGCGCTCCTCCTCGCGGAGCCCATTTGGACGACGGCCACCCGTCAGGGCATCCCAACCCTCGTCCACGACTGGCCGCTCTCACAGAACCAAACCGGCGAACACGCCGCCGCCTATTTTCTCGACAGCTACGATCCCGAATCCAGCGACGAGGTGCGACTGAACAAGGCCCTCGAGCAATGGCGCGTCAGCGCGGGCGGTGCCGCTCCGGCAACCAACGCGGAAACACCGGCACCAGCAGCAGCGGAAGGCGGGGCCGCTCCGGCCTCCGCCGCCCCGGCGGGTGGAAACAAGCTCCGCCTCCTCATGCTGCGGCTCGAGGACATCGCCCGCGCCGGACTCGTTCACGGCCCCCGCGCCGATGAGACCTACGCTGCCGTCGCCAAGACGGACCAGGCCCTGCAGACCTTTTTCGACACGGTCCGGGCGGAGTGGGCCACCCTCGCCCCGCCGAACGCGAACCTCGTCATTTTCATCACCACCGATCACGGTCTCGCCGAACTCGACAAGAATGTGAACATCGCCCACCTCCTCGGGGACGAAATGATGAAAAACGCCGACATCATCGCGCACGATGCGGTCGCGAATCTCTTTTTCAAAGATCTCACCGGGAGCGAAGGCGAACAAAAGATCTTCATGGACAAGTTCGACAACGAACTCAGCAAGCGCATCTACTTCCGCACGCTCAAGCGGGAGGAACTGCCTGCCGACTGGGCCTATCTGCATCCCGACCGCACCGGAGATCGCATCCTCGTTCTGAAAACGGGCTACGCCTTCGCCGACCACAAGGCCGACGAACCGATCTTTGATCCGGCGGACGGACCGGGATTCTTCGGTGGATTCGGATATCCAGTGGGAGAATCCATCCGCATGTCGGGGCAAATTTTCCTCGCCGGATACCCCCAATCGCCCCTCTCCGGGGCCCTCGACGAGATCGGCCAACTCGCCTTTCACGCCACCGTCTGCAAGTTGCTGGGAATCGAACCGGCGGCCGGCGCGGCGACCGAGACGCTCCCGGTCAAATAACAAACCGCTTCTTCAAGGCTGGACCACGGCGTAGTCGCCGACCTGGAGCTTTCCAAAGAGGTGGCGGGCACCTTCGTGGGTCAGCCGGATGCACCCGTGAGAAGCGGCATAGCCGGGCAGCGCCCCTTGGTGCAGACCGAAGGCACTGAAACTGAAGCGCATGAAATAGGGCATGCTTGAATGGTAGATCGAGGAGGTGTGATGGCGGTTCTTGTCGCTGATGACATACTCGCCGGTCGGAGTGCGTTAGCCCGACCGTCCGGTCGAACAGGGTGTCGAGTAGGTCGCAACCCCGTTTTCGTAGAGGGTGACCCGCTGCGCCGAGAGATCCACGACGACCTTGCGCGGCTGCATCTTCGGGGCCTTCCCGAGCAGGGCGATCTGCTGCATTTTGACATCCTTGAACCAGGCGCCGATGCTGGCGGCAAAGAGATATTTTCGCGAATAGGCCCGCCCTTTGGCCCCGCCGTCCATGAGCGCCTGGGCGACGATGTGATTCTTCTGGGCCGCGGCCATCATGAGAGGACGGATCCGGCTGTCGACCTGGAGATGATAGCGAAAGGTCGTGCTGTCGAATTTTTCGCGAAAAGCGACCGTCGCCGGGGAGCGCTCTTCGGAGTTCGGATCAGCCCCCGCCTTGACGAGGGCGACGGCGACCTCGGTCATGCCGTTGGCAATGGCCCAGCCGAGCAGGGTGTGGCCGTCCTTGGCCATGGTATCCTCCACCGTGGCACCGGATTCGATGAGAGCGAGGGCGATGTCGGTGTTTCCCTGCCGCACCGCACGGGAGAGCCAGGATTCCTCTTCGTCAAAGCGGGCGTCGGGATCGGCCCCGCCGTTCAGCAGGACGCGGGCGGCACCGTAGCGGCCGTGAGTGAGGCAGTAATCGAGGGGATCTTGTCCCTCCGGTCCGGTCTGGCGCGGATCGGCCCCGGCTTCCAGAATGAGGCGGATCAGTTCGTCCTGCCCGGTGAGGAGCGCGGCCCAGAGATTGTCCCCTATCTTCGCTCCGGCCGCGAGGAGGGTGCGGACGGCCCCGGTCGCCCCGTCGCGCACGGCGGTGTCAAAAACGCGTTCCTCAGTCCCCGGCAGGGTGGACTCGGGATCGGCGCCGGAGTGCAGCAGCAGGCTCATGAGAGGATCGTCTCGACGCTGGTATGACTCGGCGAGAAGGGTCCGGGTATCGAGATTGGCCCCTGCGGCAATCAGTTGGGAGGCAATCGCGGCATTGCCGTTGCTCGCCGCGACAAAAAGCGGGGACTCTGTCTCCTCCGCGGCGAAGGAGGGATCGACTCCGTGCTGCAGGAGTAGATCGACCATTTCGAGATCTTCGTTTTGCACCGCCGCGACGAGAGGAGAAATGTCCGACGAAGAAAGCACTTCGCCTTTGGCTCCCTGCTCGAGGAGACGCCCGGCCAATGCGTGGTCGCGAGCGGCCACCGCGGCGAAAAGAAGCGGTTCGCCGGTGAGAGTGTGGACACCGGGAGTCGCACCGCGCTGGAGCAGGACCTCTTGCACGGGCACATTGTCCGCGGCGATCGCAAAACTCAGCGCCGTCGTCCGCAGCCCGTCGCCGTCACCGGTGGTGGCGTTGACGTTGGCCTCGTTCGCGAGCAGGAGGTCGAGCTTTTCCCGGTTGCCCTCCCTCACGGCTTCAATGAGGAGCGGTTTGCCGGAAATCCCACGGGTATTCGGATCCGCTTTGGCCTCGAGAAAACGCTTCATCAGGTCGATCTCGCCGAGATTGGCGGAGACGGCGAGGGCGGTGATGGGCTGGGTCCCTTTGTAATCCACCTCGACCTTGTTGCGGAGGAGATAGTCAATCATTTCGCGATCACCGCCCTGCACCGCGGCGATGAGAAAAGGGAGACCCGCCTCGGCATCCACTTCGAGAGTGGCCCCTTTCTCGAGAAAGCGATCGGCGAGGGCGAAGCGACGCTCGCGCAACGCGATCACCAGTGGGGTCTCGCGAGCGGGTTCGGTCACATGATTCAGCGTGGTGAGGGCGCTCTCGCGGGTGATGAGAAAATCGATCACGCCGTCGTGACCGTTCTTTGCGGCGGCGAGGAGCGGCGTGGTCCCGCTCTCATCGGGTTCCCCGAGAGGGACCCCGGCGGTTTCGAGCTGCACGAGATGTTCCCGGTTTCCCTGCTCCGCCGCCGTCACCGCACTGGCCGGTACCAGTTCGATGCCCTGAGCGGCGAGGTAGCGTTTGGCTTTGCGGGTGATCTCGTGCCGGAGATAATAGTCGGTGAAAATGGCCCCACCAAGGAGGGACATGGTGAAGGCGGAAAGGAGGAAGGTGCGAAAAAAGAACGTGGCCGGTTTCATTTTTCAGGGGCATCAGACGAGCGGATCGAGTTCGGGCTTGAAATCAGCGGCGTGGTAGGAACTGCGCACCAGCGGTCCCGAAGCGACATGGCGGAAGCCTTTTTCCAGGGCGACGTCGCGGTAGCGGTCAAACACGGCCGGCTCGATGTACTCGACAACGGGCAGGTGCTTCGGCGACGGTCTCAGATACTGGCCCATGGTCAGGACCGTGACCTCGTGGTCCCGGAGATCGTCCATCGCCTGGAACACTTCGTCCTCGCGTTCGCCGAGCCCGAGCATGATGCCGCTCTTGGTGGCGCAGCGCCGCCCCATTTCCGCCGCCATTTTGCGGGCGTTGCGGAGCACGGCGAGGGAGCGCCGGTATTCGGCTTTCGACCGGATCACCGGGGTGAGCCGCTCGACCGTTTCGAGGTTGTGGTTGAAAATGGCCGGGGCCGCCTCCATCACCACCCAGAGGGAATCGTCGCGACCGATGAAGTCGGGCACGAGCACCTCGATGACGGTTTCCGGATTGAGTTCGCGCACTTTGTAAATGACGTTGGCGAAATGGCAGGCTCCGCCGTCGGGGAGATCGTCCCGCGCGACCGCAGTGATGACGACATGCTTGAGCTTCATGCGACGCACCGCCTCGGCGACGCGATCGGGTTCGTCGGCTTCGAGGGCGAGCGGACGTCGCGTGTCCACCGCGCAAAAGCCGCACGCGCGGGTGCAGCGATCCCCCGCGATCATGAAAGTCGCGGTCCCCTGCCCCCAGCATTCCCAGCGGTTGGGGCATTGCGCCTCTTCGCAGACGGTGACCAGTTTGAGGTCGTCGATGAGTCCTTTGGTGTCCCAGAAGACGGGATTGTTGGGCAGCCGGACACGGATCCAGGACGGCTTTTTCTCCTGGTGCAGCTTGGGATCGATTTTGACTGGCATGTGGAAAGGGATACGCTGTTGCTCAGTTCGCCGACTCTCGCGAAGGACTGATTTCCGGGAACAATTCCGCTATCCCCGGGGCCGACGCCGCGCAAATCCCCCGTTCGGAGATGAGCCCGGTGACGAGTCTCGCCGGCGTCACGTCGAAGGCATAGTTCGCCACGGGACTGCCTTTGGCAACCAGATTCACCTCGACTTCGCCGGGAAATCCTCCTCCTGCCTCCGCTTCCGCCGCGAGACCGCTGATCCGAGCGACTTCCGTGCCGGAACGCTCTTCGATGGGAATGTCGGCGACACCGTCGGCGGTTTCCCAGTCAAAGGTCGATGACGGGAGCGCCACGTAAAAGGGAATCCCGTTGTCCCGCGCCGCGAGCGCCTTGAGGTAGGTCCCAATTTTGTTGGCGACATCGCCGGTCCAGGTGGTGCGGTCGGTCCCGGTGAGGACGAGATCGACCAGCCCCCGCTGCATGAGGTGTCCCCCGGCATTGTCCACGATGACGGTGTGAGGCACTCCGTGTTGCCCCAGTTCCCAGGCGGTGAGGCGCGCCCCCTGATTGCGCGGACGGGTCTCATCGACCCAGACATGCACCGGGATGCCGGCGTCGTGCGCCGCGTAGATCGGGGCCGTGGCGGACCCATGGTCGACGAAGGCGAGCCATCCCGCATTGCAGTGCGTCAGGATATTCACGGGATTTTTCCCACCTTTTTGATGAAAAATATCCCGCAGCAATGAGAGACCGTGTTCCCCGATGCGGCGGCAGGAATCAGCGTCCTCGTCCGCAATGCGGCGGGCGAGGTCGCGGGCGACGACGACTTTTTCGTGCGGATCGGCGACGGGGGCCAGTTCGTCGAGCTGACACCGCACCGCCCAAGCGAGGTTCACGGCGGTGGGCCGGGTCGCACGGAGCTCGGCGGCGAGGGCGTCGAGCCGGTTATCGAAGGCCGCGCCGGAGAGTCCCCCGAGATGACATTCCCGCGCGGCGAGGAACATGCCGTGGGCGGCGACCGCACCGATGCAACCGGCTCCGCGCACCAGCATGTCGCGGATCGCCACCCCCACCTCGGCGGCGGTGCGCAGAGTCAGGGTCTCGAAGGCGAACGGCAGACGACGCTGGTCGATGATGCCGACCGATTCTCCATCGGCTTCGATCCAGACAGTGCGATACGGGGTTCCTTCGACGAGCATGGGGACACTTTACCGGAATCCGCCCGCGGAGCGAAGGATTCCTACATACCAGAACCAGATCACCGGCCCGATGAAAATCCAAATAAAGGCGGCGAGGGCGAGATAGGGACCGAAGGGCAGCGGCCTCCCCCACTGCTCCCGGAGGATGAGCTTCTGCACCAGTCCCACGACCGCGCCGATGACGCAGGCGGCGAAAATGGTGAAAATGGCGGCTTCCCAGCCGAGGAAAGCCCCGATCATGGCCATGAATTTGACATCGCCGAACCCCATCGCCTCGCGCGGGACGACGGCGGAGGTGATCTTCCCGGTGACCTTCTTCACGGTGTCGAGTTCGACCCGCTCTCCGTCCACTTCCAAGGCATCGGCGAGGACGCGGAAGCGCTCCCGGAACTCGCGTTTTTCCCCGTCGAGATACAGTTCGACGGTCTCCATCTCCAGCCTGTCCCACTTCCGGAAAAAAACGTCGCCCCACTCATACTCGTGCTCGCCGAGTCGGATGATTATGGCGGCTTCCTCTCCCCCCGGTTGCGAAATTTCAAAATCGGTAGACTCGCCGAAATCGTGTTTGATCTTGCCAAACACCATTTTCCCCATCAGGACGATCAGCCAGAGCAGCGCGAAACCCGTCGCCGCGCCGAGGAGCCCCGCGACCCCGCCTTTCCACCAAATCGTCTCGCCGTGTAGGGCCGGAACGGCAAAACTCGCGAGGAGACCCGTGACGGTGCCCCCGATGGTGATAGAGTCGGGAATGATGAAATGATCGATGTCGATGAAGGTCGCCGCGATCAGGAGGGAGGTGATCACCCAGAGCGCCACCACTCCGGGCACCCCCACGCTGTGGATCCCGTGATGCCAGATCGCGAGGAAGCAGATTGCGGTGAGAAGTTCGACGAGGAAATAGCGGAAGGCGATGGGCGAGCGACACCACTTGCATTTTCCCCGCAGCAGCAGCCAGGTCGCCAGGGGGATGTTGAGGTGGACGGGGATCTGTCTTTCGCAGCTCGGACAGAAAGACCGCCTCGGCTCGTTCACGCTGAGACCGTTCGGGATCCGATAAATCACGACGTTCAGGAACGACCCGATGCAAGCCCCCATCGCGAACGCGACGGCGGGGAGAAAATATTCGAAAAGAAACTGCGGTGACATGGGCGAAACTCAGGGAGAGTTTCCCGTAAGAAAGCGAAAACCTCGCCAAGCGATACGTTCGGCCTGTCAGTAGGCCAGCTCCCGCATGGTGCGGTCCTGCCACTTGTAGATCGACTCACGGTTCATTCCCGTTTCCGAGGCGGAGATCCCTCCCGGAGCCGTATCGTCCGAGGTGGTCGTGCAGCTCGTGAAAAGGCCGGAACCAGCGGAGACGAGAAGAAAGAGGAAAAAGGAGAAACTCTTCATTGGGAATGGGAGGTGGACTTCTCCCGATCATAGACAGCAAACTCCCCTCCGTCGATCAAAAAGATGGGCTTGCCCGGGGCCGCTTCTCAAAATAGCCTGAGTGTATGCTACGTCCCCGCAAGAAATACACCGTCTACGAACTGCAGCAACTCAAAGGGCAACGGGTTCTCACTCACATCCATGTAAAATCACCGGAAGAAGCTGACGCCGCCGAGAGGGCCGGGGTCGACCTGATGAGTTGCAGCTTCGACTCCCCCGAAGCGCAGGCACGGCTGCCCCTCTTGGTCGCGGCCGCGCCGAACAGTTTCCTCTCGGGATCCACTCCCCACGGGATGGCCTCGCCCGAGGAAGCGATCCGCGTGGGATTCCGCGCGCTCGAACTCGGAGCCAGCTCGGTTTATTGCTCGGGGAGTCCTCGCCTGATCGAGGCGATGGCCCGCGAGGGCATTCCCGTCGTCGGTCATCTCGGCTTGGTCCCGCGCCACGTCACCTGGACGGACTACCGAGCCGTCGGCAAAACCGCCGCCGAGGCAAAGGTGCTTTATACCAAAATGAAGGAACTCGAGAGCGCCGGAGCCTACGCCGCCGAACTCGAGGTCGTGCCGCATGAGCTCGCGAGCTACCTCTCGACGAACACGTCCCTCCTGCTCATGTCACTGGGATCGGGGAGCGGGTGCGACACGCAATTTCTTTTTTCTGACGATATCCTCGGGGAATACGAGGAGCGCCTCCCCCGCCATGCCAAGGCCTATCGGAATTTTCTGGCCGAGAACCGCCGCCTTCAGGACGAAAGGATTGCCGCCTTCCGCGAATACATCGCCGAGGTGGAAGAGGGCCGCTTTCCCGCCAGGGAGAATCTCATCGAGATGGATCCTGCGGAGTTCGCCACCTTCCGCGCTTCGCTCGACTGACCGAGGGAGATCGCAGCCTACTCCGTCCGGGGAGATGCCTCGTTCCCCCGCGCCCCCACCCGAGCCGGATTTTTTCCCGGGTCCCGGCGAATCTGCGTTCTTGCCGCCTGTCTTGCGGGGCGGGGACCAATAGGGACAGGGACCAATAGGGACAGGCAAATCATCGCGGGAGCCAAGGCCAATCCGGCTTTTCCCATTTTCCTCGCCCGCCACTTCTCACCCAGCAGCCTCGATGTGCCTTCCGACGCACTCTCCGCAGCGACTCAGGCTCCTGCGGGAGCGAAATCACCGCGTTCCCCTACCCGGCGAACGCGTGAATCCGCGTCCGATCCACGGGCCACCGGCTTCCCGTCGACTTTGGGCGGGAACTTTCGCGAGAAATTGCCGACAGC
>JAAYAT010000349.1 GCA_012719225.1 Verrucomicrobiaceae bacterium | reverse complement strand
CCGGCGAAGCCCGGCAAGTGACCCTGACCTCCGTCGGACCCGGCCTGCGCTGGACCATGGGAGATCAATTCTCGATGCGCCTCGACTACGGCTTCCAGCTCGAAGACACCGGCATGGCCCTGAGCCAAGGCGATTCCCGAATCCATCTCGGCATGGTACTAGCGTACTAGCTTTTTAGCTGTTAGCTGTTTTTCTTTTTAGCTCCTAGTTGACTTCGCTCCGCTCCGTCCATCTCCGCTTCGCTCCGATTCCTAGCTCCTGACTCCTAGCTCCTTACGAACTCCGCTCGTACAGGAAAAATGTCTTTTCTCCTTTTGCGGGAACTTGTAGACTGGTTCCACGTTCCAGCGTCTCTCCGATGTGCCCGGCATGAAGGCTTTTTTCGCTCTTTTTCTTCTCGCTCCCCTGCCCGTGTTGGCGGATGGTGAACCGGTCACGTATCATCGCGACATCGCCCCCATCATCTACGCCCATTGCACCAGTTGTCATCGCGAGGGGGAGAGCGCTCCCTTTCCTCTCACCAATTACAGCGAGGTTTCGAGAAAGGCTCGGACGATACGCCGGGTCACCGGGGATCGCTACATGCCGCCCTGGCACGCCAACAGCGAGGTCACTGAATTCCTTAATGTGCGTCGCCTCACGGCGGAGCAGATTTCCCGGATCGACCGCTGGGTGAGCGCCGGAAAACCCGAAGGGGATCCCGCCGACGCGCCCGACGCGCCCGTTTTCACGGAGGGCTGGCAACTCGGCGAACCGGATCTTATCGTCACCATGGCGGAGCCCTACGAGGTCCCCGCCGACGGACCTGACATCTACCGGAATTTCGTTCTCCCCCTCGATCTTGCCGAGGACAAATGGGTCAAGGCGGTCGAGCTGCGTCCCTCGGCGCGAGGGGTGGTGCATCATTCGCTCTTCCATCTCGACGACAGCGGCACGGCGCGTCAACTCGACGGCAAGGATGGAAAGCCGGGATTTTCCGGGATGTCCTTCCGCCGGAGCGGCTCCATCGGCACCTACGTCCCCGGTGCCAGTCCCCGCAAGCTCCCCGGCGACCTCGCGCGACCGCTGCCGCGGGGAAGCGACCTGGTTCTCTCGACCCATTTTCATCCCTCCGGCAAACCCGAGCTCGAGCGGACCACCGTCGGCATTTACCTGACCGACACCCCGCCAGCGAGAAAACTCGAAGAGCTCCAAGTCCCGCCCGCCTTCGGACGCAAGGCTGGCATCGACATTCCGGCCGGCGAGGCGAACTTCACCATCCGCGACAGTTTCACCCTCCCGGTCGATGTCGAGGCCTATTCCGTGAGCGGCCACGCCCACTATCTCTGCACCACGATGAAAATGACCGCGACCCCGCCCGAGGGTCAGGGTCCCCCGCGCATCCTCCTTGAGATTCCGGACTGGGACCTCGATTGGCAGGACACCTACTTCTTCGCCGAACCGCTCGTCCTCACCGCCGGCACTGTCATCGAATCCGTCATCACCTACGACAACTCCCGCGACAATCCGGAAAACCCTCACAATCCTCCCAAACGGGTCAAGTGGGGACGCGAATCCACCGACGAGATGGGCTCCATCACCCTCGCCGGGGTCGTTCTGCACTCCGACGAGCAAAGGGAGCTCCGCTTGTCCCTGCAAAAACAGCGCACCGAACTGTTCGCCGCCCTGGGACGCACCCTCAAGGACAAGAAGGTTCTCGCACGCCTCCCCGCCATCGTGAAGCGACTCGATCGCAACGACAACGGCATCCTCGAGGAATCCGAACTGCCGCGACGCCTCCGCGAGGCCCTCCTCTTGCGACTCGATCAGGACGGCGACAAGTCCCTCGATGGCTCTGAAATCGAAAGGCTCGAAAAGTGGCTCGCTCGGATCGAGACCGGCGACGAATCATGACCTCTCGTTTCTTCGCGCTCCTGCTTGCCTTCCCGCTCCTTTGCCCCTCCCTCGCACAGGGCGCCGAACCGCTCGCGAAGGTGATGGTGTTTGTGGCGGTGGACTGCCCCATCGCCAACCGCTACGCCCCCGAACTGAACCGGCTCCGCGAAGACTACGTAGGTAAAAAGATCGAATTTCTTCTCGTCTATCCCGAACCGAGCCTCACTGAAAACGAGGTGAACCAACATCTCGCCGATCACGCCCTCACCCTGCCCTTCATGATCGACCGTCGGCATCGCCTCGTGAAACAGGCTGGCGTCACCACCACTCCCGAAGTGGCGGTTTTCGGTGCCTCCGACGAAATCCTCTACCGGGGGAAAATCGACAATCTGTTTTCCGACTACGGGGAACGCCGCCGCCGCGCGACCGAGACCTACCTGCGCGACGCTCTCGACGCGATCCTGCGGGGCGACAAGCCCGCGATCTCCACCACCGACCCGATCGGATGCCTCATCGAGGAGCTACCGTGACGGGTACGACCGGGAAAAAAATCTCCCCGCTTTCCTCGCCCCGCCAAGGGCATGCCCCGCGAAAAAGGGTGAAAATAAAACTTTACAGACAAGTCTGTCTGTTTATCTTGGGTGCAGCATGAGAAAACCCAATGCCAGAGAACGCATTCTCGAGACAGCCGGAGAGCTTTTCTTCCAGCGCGGGTATTCGGAAGTGGGCATCAATGAAATCATTGAAAAGGCCGGCACCGCCAAGGCCAGCTTTTACCAGCACTATCCGTCGAAAGCATCCCTCTGCGAAGCGTGGTTGCAGGCTATGCACGACCAGTCCGAGGTGTTCCGCGCCGAGATCCTCCGGAGCGACGCGAGCCCCGCGGAAAAGCTGACGCGTTATTTCGATCACCTCGAGAACTACCTGCGGGAGAGCCAGTTCCGCGGGTGTCCCTACTCGAATACCGGGGCGGTCTCGGATGAGCAGTGCTGCGGCATCATCCGTCACATCCGGATGCACAAGGAATCCATCCGCACCTTTTTCCGGACCCTCGCCGCCCTTCATTTTTCCGACCCGAAACGGGCGGAGGACATCGGCGACCGCATTTTCGTCCTCTACTCCGGGGCCAACGGCGAAGCGCAAAACCTCAAGACGATGTGGCCGGTCCATACCGCCCGCGCCGCCGTTTTGGAAATGTTTCAGGACTGAGTCCCCTCTCTCCTGAAACCGGACCGGCCGCTCCCTTGTCGGCGCTTTACCCTCCCTCACCTCCCACTCATGAAAGAACACACCCTCAATCCCGATCTCTGGAACGTGGCCTACCGCGAATACCTGATCCGTTTCGCGTTGATGCGCGTCTCGGACTACGGCACCGCAGAGGATCTCGTCCAGGAAGCCTTTCTCTCCGGCTGGAACGGCCGCCGTCATTTCCGGGGGGATTGTTCGGAGCGCACCTGGCTCACCGGCATCCTGCGCAACAAGATCATCGACTACTACCGCAAGACCGGCCGCCGTCCCTCCGTCCTCGCGACCGATCTGGAGGCCCCTTTTTCCGGGGAATCCGAGAACCGCTCCTGGATCGACGAGCAGCCCGACGACCGGGCCAACCACCGCCCCGGTGCCGAGACCGAGCGCAAGGAGTTCATGGAAGACCTCGAACTCGCCGTCTCCCGTCTCCCGGAAAAAATGGGGGAAGCCTTCCGCATGCGCGAGATTCTCGGGTATTCCACCGAGGAGATCACCGGCACGCTCAATATCTCCAAGGCCAACCTCTGGGTGCTGATCCACCGCGCCAAGCAGACCCTCAGCAGCGAGCTTAGCGAGGACTGGAACGGCGTCGAGAGCTTCGGCGGCCGCCTCGCGGCGTGATCGCCGGAGTCCCCCGAGAGTGCGCCGGGTGCCCCCGCCCCACCCTCTCTTCCCGAAAAACCCGCGCCCGCCCGCGCGGGTTTTTTGTGCTTTTTTCGAATGTTCCCGGCGGCGGAGCCAGGACGTTTTTTCCCCGCGTTCGAGACAAGGGAGATGCAAGGTTTCGGATATTGAAGTAACCTTAACCAAATATGGCCAGGAAAAAATCATCGTCGCGCGGCAGGGGCAAGCCGGGGCCGTTCGCCTCCCTCGGCGGGGGAAAATCCCGCTCTTCGAAGCGACGCAAAGGCAAGGGCAAGAAGTCGCCGCTGCGGCGGTTTTTCCGCAAAATCCTCGTCACCGGCTTCGTCGTCGCCCTGCTCGTCGCCCTCGCCGGGTCGTTCTACTACGGTGCCCGCGCGATGCGGTTCGACTTGGAGGAAATCCGCGAGGCTCCGCAGCGGACCCTCGTCTACGATCGTGACGGCAAACTCCTCGGGCACGTCGCCGGTCACGGGGAAAACCGGGTCGCGGTGCCGGTTTCCCAAGTCTCACCCCATTTTATCCAGGCCCTCCTCGCTCGGGAGGACAGCCGCTTCTACCAACATCACGGCGTCGATTTCCTCGGAGTGGCGCGGGCCGTGGTGGCCAATCTCCGGGCCGGGGGAACCCGGCAGGGTGCCTCCACCCTGACAATGCAATTGGCCCGCAACACCTTTGGCATGAGGGAGATGAGCCTCCAGCGCAAGTTCATGGAAGTGGCTCTCTCCCAGCGCATCGAACGGCAATTCACGAAGGATGAAATCCTCGCCTACTACATGAACCGCGTCTATTTCGGCTCGGGGCTCTACGGCATCGAACGGGCCGCGCAGGGCTATTTCATGAAACCCGCCGCCGATCTCACCCTCGCCGAGAGCGCCATGCTCGCGGGCGTGATCCGCGGTCCCAGCCTGCTCAATCCCTTCCGCAGCATGGAAAACGCCAAGGACATCCAGGGCGAGGTGCTCGAGCGGCTCGTCGATGCCGATCTTATCACGGCGACCGAGGCCACCGAGGCGAAGGGGCAAAAGATCGTCCTGCGTCCGCCCAACCAGCGCTTCGCCACCGGCAGCTACACTCTCCAGGCCGTCTTCGACCTACTCGCGGATTACCTCGAACCCCATCTCATCGAAACCGGAGGGCTGAAAATCCACACCACGGTGGACACGGCCCTGCAGAAGACGGCCGAAGAGGCCCTCGACGCCCACCTCACCTCCATCGAGAAACGCCCCGGCTACCCCCATCCTCCGCGCCGGGCGCATCAGAAGGGAAAAGACACCCGCTACCTCCAGGGCGCGGTCGTCTCCATCGACAACCGCACCGGAGCGATCCTCGCCCTCGTCGGAGGACGCGACTTCGGGGAAAGTCCCTACAACCGCGCCTACCGGGCTCGCCGTCAGGTCGGCTCCACCTTCAAGCCCTTCGTCTACGCTGTCGCCTTCGATCGGGGCGGACTCCTTCCCGGAGCCTTCATCAGCGACGACGCGATCCGCCTCCAGACCGGCGGCGGCGCGCCGTGGGCTCCGCGAAACAGCGACGGCCAGTTCACCGGTCTCCACCCCGCCGCCCTCGGACTGATCCGCTCGCGCAACACCATGTCCGTCCGGGTCGGGTTGGTCGCCGGGTTGGACAACGTCCGCAGCCTCGCCCGCGTGCTCAAATTCGGGGAAATTCCCGCCTCGCCGGTCATTTCCCTCGGTGCTTTCGAGACCACCCCGGTCACCATCACCAGCGCTTACTCCACCTTTGCCGCCAAAGGGGTCAATCTCATGCCCTACCTTATCGAGCGCATCGAACACCAGGACGGCAGCATCCTCTATCAGAACCAGGTTCGGGGTCGCCCCGTTTTTCCCGAGTCGGTCAGTTGGCTCACCTCGGACATCCTCGCGAAAGTGCTCGACGAGGGCACCGCCACCGCCGCGCGCAAGGCGGGATACCAGGCCCCCGCGAGCGGCAAGACCGGCACCACCAACAATTACGTCGACGCCTGGTTTGTCGGCTACACCGACAAGGTCACCACCGGCGTCTGGG
>JAAYAT010000348.1 GCA_012719225.1 Verrucomicrobiaceae bacterium | reverse complement strand
TGGCTGGAACGCCTTTGTCGAAGCGAAAAATCTCACCGACGAGGTCTACGCCGCCACCACCGGGGTGGTCCACACCTACGCCGGAGAAGGCATCTACCTGCCCGGCGACGGACGCGGCATCTACGCCGGTCTGGAGTGGAAATGGTGAGTCCTTCCTCCTCTCGTTTTGTCATCGGAATCCCACAGCGCCCTCTTCATGACTCGCACGATCCTCCTCGCCGCCCTCGTCCTGGGCATCGCCGCCGCTCTCGAAGCCAAGCCTCACGCCGAGGCAGTGGCGGGCGTGTTCGCGATCGATGTCTTCGCCGACGGTTCCCGTATGCATCTCCTCGTCGCCGAAACTACCAGCGACGAGGGCGCGCGCTTGTTCCACCGCACTTCCGTCGATGGTGGCGTTACCTGGAGCGAGAGCCGACGTGTCGATGCGGCGATGCCTCCGCCTTTCTCCCCGCATCGCGGTTTCGATCCGCAGATCGCCGCGGCGGGTGATCTGCTCGTGGCCGCCTGGACGACGGCGGGAACGGACCGGTGGGGATCGGGACCCATCGCCACGGCACGGTCCGAGGACGGCGGTGTCACCTGGCGTCAGGGTCCCAATCCCGCCGACGACGGACTCACCACCGGACACGGCTTTCTCGATCTCGCGGTCGATGCGGAGGGCGCTTTCCATCTCGTCTGGCTCGACAGCCGCGACGGACGCCAGGGACTGCGTCATGCAAAAAGTTCCGACGGCGGAGCGAGCTGGAGCCCCAACCGCACCCTCCAGGCGGGCACCTGCGAATGCTGCCGCAACACTCTCGCGACCGGGCCGGACGGAACCGTCGCGGTGCTTTTCCGGGGCCACGACCCGAGGGACATGAAAGTGATTTCCAGCAAAAACAACGAATGGCGGGAACCACTCACCGCCGGAGATTTCGCTTGGAAATTCGACGGCTGCCCCCACGCGGGAGGCGGGCTCGCCGTGACCGCCGCGGCCCTGCACGCCCTCGTCTGGACGGGGAGCGAAACGCATGCCGGGGTCCATTACGTCCGGCCCGGAGGTGCCGCCCACCGTCTCGGGGATCCCTCGGCGACTCATCCCGATCTCGCCGCCACCCGGGAGGGCGTCCTTTTGGCCGTCTGGCAGGAGCGGAACGAAGAGGGTGTGGTCTTGCGGCATACCCTGTCCGATGACGAAGGCGCGAACTGGAGCGATCCCCAATCCATTGCCCGGGCCGCTGCCACGGCGACCCATCCGCGGGTGGTCGCCGGACGGGACGGATTTCTCATCGTCTGGACGGAAACCCCGGAGGGTGCCGCCGCCCGCTGGAGTTCGGCCTGGATTCCCGCGTCCCGGCCTTGAGAAAATCTCGGTCAGGCACCTCCTTCAAAGCTTCAGATAGAGCCGCTGCTTGCGCAGCCACCAGAGCAGCAGCCAGATCATCCCGTAGGTGACGAGCACCATCAAGAGGGCGTGGAGAAGCTCCGGCAGCCACAGGGAAGTCCCCTGAAACAGGGTCGATGCGATGCTGCGGAAGGGCGCCATGAATCGGGTCGAGATGAGATAGGCGAGGATGGAGTTGCTCCCGATGATGATGAACAAGGCGGCCCAGCGTCGCCAGCGCCGGACGTCGGCGAGCCAATAAAAAACGGCGAACAAGATCCAGCTGAGGCCACCGCACCAGAGCACGTAGCTGCTGGTCCAGCGGTTTTTCACGATGGGCAGGGAGAAGCCCCAGAGCCATCCCAGCAACAACAGCACCGCTCCGCCCGCCAGCAAAATGGAGATGGCTCGTTCGGGCGAGGGCGCGCGCTTGAGTAGATGATAGGCGAAGACGCCCAGCATGGCGGTGGTGCCGCAATTCCACATCGCGACGGGGAAGCCGCGTCCGATCTTGCTTTTCCAAGGGGCGTCCAGCGTCCCGATGGTGACGTCGTAGAGCCAGTCGCCGAAGATGCCGCCCCTCGTGAATTCGCCGGGCGTTCGCCCTGGAAAAGGAATCCCCATCTGCACCAGCCAGTAGGCGAGGAGAATCCCCGCCGTGGTGAGGATCTGGGTTCGCAGGGAGGTGTAGAGCACCAGACAGACCGCGAGGAAATAGCCCAGCCCCAGCATCATGAGCACGCTGTAGGAGAGCGCCATCTTCGACGGATCCCAGCTGAGGAGATTGCCGTTGACCCACCAGCCGAAGAAGATCATCCAGCCCAACCGTACGAGCGACTGGAGCAGGATCTTCTTTTTGGCCGTCCCCGCCTGGAGCCGTTTTTCCACCGAAATGGCCACCGAGACCCCGATGCAGAACAGAAAGAGTGGAAAGATGTAATCGTAGAAGCGGAACCCCTCCCACTCCACGTGGGTGAACTGTTCGTAGAGGAGGGCCGCCCAGGTGCCCTCCTCGGCGTCCTTGGTGAGAACCCGCACGATCTGCTGGCCGCCCAGCAGCCAGAACATGGAAAACCCACGGAGGGCATCCAGAGAGACGAGGCGGACGGGACCGGAAACCGGGGCGGCCGGTGTCTCCGTCGTGGGTGAGGGGGAGGTGAGGGTGGAATCCGCAGACATGTCCCCAAGGGTAGGGGAAAAAACGAAACATGTTCCGGCCGCTTTGCGCCATGGCTTGGAGCGCTGCGACCGCGACTGACGTCAGATGCTTCTGCACGCTTGCCTTGAAGTCGGCGGCGAGGATTCTGAGCGAGGCGTCTCTTGCTGAGGACTGGAACCGACCCGAGGAGGACGCCGCATGGACACACCTACAGCAGGCTCGGTAGTCCTCGTCCCATTCCCGTTTTCTATTCTTCAACGCAACGCCTGATCGGGCAGGAGCGGAGCGGGGTGACGACGAAGTGCTTCTCCGCGCCATCGTGTGGAGATTACCCGTCTCCTCGCGATGGGAGAGGATTGAGCGGGGGAAAGGACGACATGTCCCGGCGAGATGAGAAGGAGAATAGGAACCCTCACACCTCCGCCACCGCTGCGGGAGCATCGATCCAGCGATCGTGCTCTTTGATGAGGTCGACGAGGCGCTCGACGGCCTCGTCTTCGGGGATGTTGAACTTCACCGGTTCCCTGCCTACGTAGAGGTTGATCTTGCCGGGGGCTCCGCCGACGTAGCCGAAGTCGGCGTCGGCCATTTCACCGGGCCCGTTGACGATGCAGCCCATCACCGCGATGCGCACGCCCTTGAGATGGCCGGTGGCCTCGCGGATCTTCTGGGTGGTCGATTGCAGGTTGAAGAGAGTGCGGCCGCAGCTCGGGCAGGCCACGTAGTCGGTTTTGAAAATGCGGGTTCCCGCCGCCTGGAGGATGTTGTAGCTGAGCCGGAGCGATTGTCCGGGCGCCTCCTCGCCCTGGACGAGAATGGCGTCGCCGATGCCGTCGCAGAGCAGCGAGCCGATGTTCCTGCTCGCGGTGAGGAGGGTCTCGAGGAAGTCCCGACCCTCTTCGGTCGCGGGAAAGAGGGTATCCTTCAGCAGGATGGGGTGTTTGGGGTCGGCCTTTGCCGCGAGGAGCCGGAAGGCGGGAATGACCGGCAGGTCGAGTCCGTCCGCCACGGTGATGAGTCGCGGGGACTCCGAGGCGCGGAGCGCGGCGAGGGCGGCTTCGTCGCGGGGGTCGAGTGCGAGCACCCCGGAAGTCTCGACGAGGATTTCGGGCTGATAGTCGCCGAGTTTGTCGAGCTTGTGGGCGAGCGCGTTCCACTTGGTCCGCGTCGTGAACACCCGCACGGTTTCCTCGCCGCCGAGGGCGACGCCCTGCACCTCGATTTTTGCGGAAGCGCGGCGGCGGTATTCGAAGGGATCCCAGGGCACTTCGTCCCATCCCAGTGCGGCGATGGGGGTTGCGTTTTTCCCGCGCAGGGCCGCGATCTGATCGACGAGGGCGCGGGCCACGGGGATTTCAAAAACGGCGTCTTCGGTGAGGCTGACGCGGATGGTGTCGCCGATGCCGTCGGCGAGGAGCGAGCCGATCCCGATGGCGCTTTTGATGCGGCCGTCCTCGCCGTCGCCGGCTTCGGTCACGCCGAGGTGGATGGGGTAGTTCCAATCCTCCCCCAGCTCGGCGAGCCGGGCCACGAGGAGCCGGTAGGCCTCGATCATGACCTTGGGATTGCTGGCCTTCATCGAAAAGACGAAGTCGTGGTAGTCCCGCGTCCGGGCGATGCGGGCGAACTCGAGGGCGCTCTCGACCATGCCGAGAGGGGTGTCGCCGAAACGGTTCATGATGCGGTCGCTGAGCGAGCCGTGGTTGGTCCCGATGCGCATGGCGACGCGGCGGGCTTTGGCCTCGTCGACGAGCGGGCCGAACTCCTCCTCGAGGCGGGCGAGTTCCTCGGCATATTCCCCGTCGGTGTACTCGCGGACCTGGAATTTCTTTTTGTCGGCGTAGTTGCCGGGATTGACGCGGACTTTTTCGACCCACTTGACCGCCTCCATGGCGGCGTCGGGTTTGAAATGAATGTCGGCGACGACGGGAACGTCGCTGCCACAGGCGCGTATCCCCGCGACGATGGGCTCGAGATTCTCGGCGATTTTTTTTGTCTGGGCCGTGACCCGGACGATCTCACATCCGGCCGCGACGAGTTGCATCGCCTCCTCGATGCAGGCTTCCGCCTCGCGGGTGTCGCTCGTGAGCATGGACTGCACCCGCACCTCGTTAGCCCCACCCACCCCGACCGGACCGATCCCGACCGAACGGGTGGGGCGTCGGGAGAGGCTCAGAGGCGAGGGCGAATAGCGGCGGTTCATGGGGACTACTGCTCCAGGGGGAGGAATTCGGGGCGTGGTTTTTGTTCGACGGGCTCTCCGTTGGGGATGCGGTCGCCCACATCCTTGAGGGTGACGAATCCCATGAAGAAGAGGAGCAGCAGGACAAAGGCCGTCTGCACCACTTCGAGGAAACGGATCGGGATGGCGCGGCGGGTGAGCCACTCGTAGGAAGCCATCACGATGTGCCCGCCGTCGAGGACGGGGAAGGGCAGCAGGTTGAGGATGGCGAGGTTCACATTGAGGAGCACGCTGAACCAGAGGGCGAGCCGCCATCCTTCGGGATCTTTGAAGAGGTCGTAGTAGGTGCCCATGATGCCGACGGGGCCGCTGAGGTGGCCCGCCTTGACATCGGAGGTGGGGGAAAAGACGGCGCTGAGGGTGCGCACGATGGAATTGAAGCTGTCGATCACCTGCACCACTGGGTTTTCGCGGACGAGAGTGCGGATCCCGTCGTGGCTCATGGCGATGCCGAGGAGCGGTTTTTCCCCGTGTTTTTCGGGAACCCGCGGGGTGACGGTGAGGGTGATCTCCGATTTGTCGCGCCGGACTCCGATCTCGTGGACGCGCCCGGCTTCCCAGGGGTAGCTGGAGACGTCGTCGGTGCTGCGCACCGCTTTGCCGTCGATCGAGAGGATGAGATCGCCCTTGCGGAATCCGGCGGCGAGCGCGGGGCTGTTCTCGCTCAGGCTCGCCACCACCGGCGAAATCATCGGAGCGACGCCTATCATGCGAAGGGCGGGTCGGCGCGAGACGTATTCCCAGGTCTGCCGCAGCCAACCGCCTTCGAGTTTGCCCTCCTGCGCTTCCTCGGGGCGCACCACGGTCAGTTTGACGAGTCCGGTGCCAGGGCGGTCCAGCTCGACGTCGATGTCCTTGTTGTCGCTGGAAATGACCGTCCACATGATGGATTTGTTCATCCCGAGGAAACGCTCGACCTTTTTCCCGTCTATCGACTGGATGGTGTCGCCGACCTGGATACCGGCCTTGGCGGCGGGGGATTCTTCGGCGACGTAGCCGATCGTAGTGGTCCCGACTGCTTCGCTGACGGGTTTTTTCACCGCCCAGACCACGACGGCGAAGACGACCGCGAGGAGAAAACTGAAGAGCGGCCCGGCGAAGGCGACGATGATCTTGTCGAGCGGCGTGATGGGCGGGAGCTTCTTCAGCGGGACATCCCCCTCGACACCGCCTTCGATGCTCTCCATGGGCGCCATCTGCGGCAGGGAGACGAAACCACCGGCGGGAATCGAGCCGAGCCCGTACTGCACGCCGTTGTAGGTTTTTTTCCAAATCGGCTTGCCGAACCAGATCTGAAAGCGGTCGATGTAGAGTCCGCGCCAGCGCCCCGCGAGAAAATGCCCCCACTCATGCACCACGATCATGATGTTGAACATCATCAGAACGAGAATAAGAACGCCGATAAAGCGGAGGATTGAAAAGAGGACTTCCATGTGGATTGGGTGAAGAGGAAAATAGCGCCCGGGAAACGGGAAGCGGAATCTATCACCTTCTCCGGAAAGGCGCAAAGTCTAGAAAATACGATTCTTATACACCCCAATCCATTCCATGAGAGTGCTGCTGCAACGGGTCGCCGAGGCCTCCGTCACCATCGAAGGGCGTGAAAAAAGCCGCATCGGACGCGGTTTTTTGCTCCTGCTCGGGATCGAGCGCGAGGACGAGATTGCCGATGTCGCCTGGCTCGTGGGCAAGGTCCTCTCCCTGCGCGTTTTCGAAGACGCCGACGGGAAAATGAACCTGTCCCTCCCCGAAGTGGGGGGCGAGGTCCTCGTCGTGAGCCAGTTCACCCTGCACGCCCGGGTCAAAAAGGGTACCCGTCCGAGTTTTGAGCGAGCCGCGCGACCCGAGCAGGCCGTTCCCCTCTACGAACACTTCCTCGACACGATCGCCGCGGAACTGGGAGCACCCGTCGCCAGCGGAGAGTTCGGAGCGAAAATGCAGGTCGCCCTGATCAACGACGGACCCGTCACCCTCTGGCTCGATTCGCGGAACCGCGAGTGAGGCGTCCGGTTTTCGGCCCGCGGAGCGGGACGGATCGGAACGGTGATTTGATGGAGAGAAGCAAACCGTCTTCCGGAAAATCGCGGATTTTGTGGAGAAATTCAAAGGCGTGGGAGGGCAGGTGTGAGTTCCGGCGAACGCCCGACGAACTTGGCGGACGCAACGTAAAATCCCCCCGACTCCGGGCCTTCGGCGGGAAGCTACTTCCCCGACGCGAAGGTCCGGGCGCAGGAGATCAGTTCGGAGGGATCGTCGATGCAGAAGTCGGGGCCCTCGGTCTCCATCGCCTCGCGGCCGTTGGCGCCCCAGCAGACCGCGACACCGCTGACCTGCGTTTTGCGGGCCGCTTCCATGTCGCGGGTCTCGTCCCCCACGTACATCGCCAGGGAGGGGACGATCCCGGTTTTTTTCAGAACATGGGCGATGCGATGCGGTTTGCCGAAAAGGCTCACCCCGGCCTCGATGAAGGAAAAACATTCGAGCAGGTCGAAGCGCTTCATGATCATGCGGACGTTTTCCGCCGAATTGGAACTGAGGATCCCCAGCCGGAATCCTTCGCGATGGAGTTCTCGCACCGCTTCCCGAGTGCCCCGGATCATGTCCACTTCTTCCATGCGGTCGTGGAGGACCTTGCGGATGTGGGCCCCGAGCTTCACCGCCATGAGCCGGGAGATGCCGAGTTCGTCGAGCAGCGCCCGCGTGTTCAGCTTCCGCAACTCCCGCACCTCGGCGAGGGTGACGGCGCGCAGCCCGTACCCGTCGGCGAGTTCATTGTAGATCTGGATGCCCGTTTCGATGGTGTTGGCCAGGGTGCCGTCGAAATCGAAAATCAGGAGGGGCTTGGGAGTTCCGGCCATCATAAAAAAGGGCACACTTTCCCGACGGCGGGCCGGTTTCGCAAGCGATCAATCGCCCCGGACCCGCGGAAGTCCCGAAAAATCTCCGAAAATCGACTGACCGATCCGCAATCGGGTCTCGACCGGCGCTTGTGCAACCCTCCTCCATGGCCGAAAATACGCCGTCTCTGCCAGGACTATGAAGACCATGACTTGTCACCCGATCCCCGCCGCCGCTCCGCCTTTGCTGCTGCTGCTCTCTCTCTTCGCCCCCGCTCTGACCGCGCAGGAGCCGACCGAGCCGACTCCGGGGTATCCCGACGCGCCCGCCGAACGGGTCACCGAGGAGCTCTTCGTGGTTCCCGAGGGATTGGAGGTCACGCTCTGGGCCGGTTCGCCGCAACTTTTCAACCCCACCAACATCGACATCGACATCGAGGGGCGCATCTGGGTCGCCGAAGGGGTGCGCTATCGGAGAAACTTCGACCGCCAACCCGAGGGCGATCGCATCGTGGTGCTGCAGGATACCGACGGGGATGGCAAAGCGGACTCGAGTCACACTTTCGTGCAAGAACCGCTCCTGATCGCCCCGCTCGGCGTCGCGGTGATCGACAACAAGATCGTGGTCTCCCAACCGCCCCACCTCCTCGTCTACACCGACGTGGACCGCGATCTGAAATTCGATCCGGCGAAGGACAAACGCGAGATTCTCCTGACGGGATTCAACGGGCAAAATCACGACCATTCGCTGCACTCGGTGACCGTCGGGCCCGACGGAAAGTGGTATTTCAACTCCGGCAACCTCGGGGGCCGCTTCACCGACAAATCGGGGAAAACCTTCACCATCTTCGGCGAATACCGTCCCAAGCCGATCGGTCCCTTCGAGTTCCCCCACAACCCCGAAGTCCTCGCCGGCACCCCCAGCGACGACGGCCACGTCTACGTCGGCGGGTTCACCGCCCGGATGAATCCCGACGGCAGCGAGGTCGAGATCATCGGACACAACTACCGCAATTCCTACGAGCAATCCATCACCTCCCTCGGTGACGTTTTTCAAAACGACAACGACGATCCGCCCGCCTGTCGCGTCTCCTGGGTGATGGAGTATGCGAACTTCGGCTTTTCCTCCAACGACGGACAGCGCGGTTGGCGGGTCGACAAACGCCCCGGCCAGACCACCGCCGTGGCGGAATGGCGGCAGGAGAATCCCGGCATCACCCCCGCCGGGGATGTCTACGGCGGCGGCTCGCCCACGGGGAATGTCTTTTACGAAAACGGCGCGCTCGGCGAGGAATGGATCGGCACTTTCTTCGCCTGCGAGCCGGGACGGAACGTCATTTTTTCCTACCAACCGGAACTCCGGGGCGCCGGATTCCAGCTTGACCGCCACGATTTCGCCACCACCAACCCGAGCGGGGAATTCGCCGGCTCCGACTTCCTCGGCGGCAACGACAGTGTCAACCACGAGGTCCGCACCCTCTTCCGCCCCTCCGACATCGCCGTGGGACCCGATGGCGCGCTCTATGTCTCGGACTGGTACGACGCCCGTGTCGGCGGGCACCAGGCCCTCGACGGCACCTGTTCGGGCGCGATCTACCGCATCGCTCCGAAGGGCTTCCAGTCCGTCGTCCCGAAAATAGACATCACCACCATCGAAGGCCAGATCGAGGCGCTCAAGTCTCCCGCCGTCAACGTCAGGGCGATCGGGTTCGAAGGACTCAAGGCCCGCGGCCGCGCCGCGCTCGATCCCGTCGCCGCGCTCCTCGACGACCCGAACCCCTACCTCCGCGGTCGGGCCGTCCACCTGCTTTACCAACTCGGTATCAGCGGTCCGCGGGTCGCCGGATACCCCGCCGCCCAGACCACGCCCGAGATGAAAATCGCCGCCTTCCGCGCGATGCGTCGCGCCGGACTCGACATCAGCGGTGCCGCGGCCGGTCTCGCCGAAGACGAGAACCCCGCCGTCCGCCGCGAGGTCGCCCTCGCGATGCGGAACGAACCCCTCGATCTCTCGCGCGAGATTCTCGTTTCCATCGCGAGAGGCTACGACGGCCAGGACCGCAGCTACCTCGAAGCCTTCGGCACCGGTGCCACGGGCAAGGAGGCCGAAATCTACTCCGCTGTCAAAGACGCCATGGGCGACGACGACGCGCGCCGCTGGAGCGACGCCTTCGCCGGCATCGCCTGGCGTCTCCACCCGCCCTCGGCCATCGAGGATCTCTCGGTCCGCGCCCAGAGCGGAATCCTAACAAAAGATCAACGCGAGCAGTCCCTCGACGCGATCGCCTTCATCCGCACGCGTGGCGCCGCCACCGCCATGCTCACTCTCGCCCAGATCGACACCCCGCTGAAGAGTCGCGCGCTCTGGTGGCTGATGAACCGGATGAACAACGACTGGAAGGAATACGGTCTGTTGGAGGAGATGAAAACCCGCGGCATCTACGATCCGGGAAAAGTGGTCATTCAAGAAGTGCTCATCCCCGAGCCTGACGAAATACAAAAAGCAGCTCTCACGGTCGAGTCCGTCCTCGCCCTAACCGGCGACCCGGAACGCGGCAAGACCACCGCCACCCGCTGCATCATGTGCCACGAGATCGGCGGGACCGGGGTGGCCTTCGGTCCTCCCCTCGACGGATGGGGCCGGGGCCAGACCCTCGAAGTCATCGTCCGCAGCATCGTGGATCCCAGTGCCGATATTTCCCACGGATTCGACGGCACCGAACTCGTCACCAAAGACGGCAAAACGATACACGGTCTCCTCCTCCAGGACGGCAATCCCGCCATCATCAGCGGCATGGGCGGAATCACCCAGATCCTTCCGAAAGGGAGCATCGCAAGCAAAAAGAAACTGTCCCGCTCCATGATGCTGAGCGCCGCCCAACTCGGCCTGACCGCCCAAGATGTCGCGGATCTCGCGGCGTTTTTGAAGGGGAATTGAGAAGGTGCGGACATCTCCGGTCGATTGACAAGGGAAACATCCTTGTTACGGTAAGGAATGAGCAAGGTGACGAGCAAGCTCCAGGTGACCATCCCCAAATCGGTCGCCAAAATCCACGGAATCGTCCCCGGCTCCGAGATCGTGTTCGAATCCGCCGGAGACAGCATCCGTGTTCGTCAGGTCCGCGAAGATACGGTCGCATACGGGGGCGAGTCCACGGAGACCGAATTCAGGCTCAAGCTTTTCGAAGAGGCCACCGCACGTCAGGAGAAAAGACGCCCCGTCCAACTCGAACATTTCGGGGCCTCGGAACCCCGCGGGTGGACGCGAGACGACCTCTACCGCCGAGTCGATGGCAGCACTGGTTGACACCAACATCCTCGTGTTTCCAGAACAACCGCGTCTACGGAACCGTCCGCATCGTCAATCCTTTTGCCGGGGGCGGCCTGTCTGACGACGGGTGATTGGACCCTCACGGCCCGGATCCGGGCCGAAATCGGCCCGATTTCCTCCGCCGGACCCGGATACCGCGCGATTCGTGCGAAAAAGGGGCTTTTTTCCGGTTCAAAATGCTGCAAAGCGTTGATCTTTCGCGGTTTCTCGCTTAGTTGAGAGAATCGAAGAATCGCGTTTTCCGGCGGAACCTGGAAGGACCTCCACCGCCCGGTGATTTTTGCGCTCGCACCCTCGATCCATCCTATGTCCGATCCTGCCAACGACAATACGCCCCCGAAACCTTCGGGAGATTACGATGCCGGTCAAATTGACAAACTCGAAGGCCTCGAGGCCGTCCGGAAGCGGCCGGGGATGTATATCGGGGACCCCGCGACCGAACGGGGTCTGCACCACACCGTCTTCGAAGTGCTCGACAACTCCATCGACGAGCATCTCGCCGGCCATTGCTCGCTCATCACCATCACCATCCACGCCGACGGCTCGATCTCGGTGGAGGACAACGGGCGCGGCATCCCCGTCGACATCCATCCGAAATTCGGGATTCCGGCGGTGGAGCTCGTCCTGACAAACCTCCACGCTGGCGGCAAATTCGGACAGGGTGCTTACAAGTTCTCGGGTGGTCTCCACGGGGTCGGGGCGAAATGTGTCAACGCCCTCTCCGACTGGTTCACCGCCGATGTCTACCGCAACGGCAAGATCCACCACATCGCCTTCGAACGCGGCGTCACGACCAAACAACTCGCGGTCATCGGGGAGCTCGCCGACCCGAACCGGACCGGGACCAAGATTTCCTTCTTCCCCGACACCACCATTTTCACGGCGGGGATAGAATTCCAGTTCGACTATCTGGCGAACCGCATGCGCGAACTCGCCTTCCTCAACCCCGGCGTCCGCATCGTCCTCGTGGACGAGCGGGAGGATTCGCAGAAGAAAAAAGAATTCTACTACGAAGACGGCATCGTCGAATTCGTCCGACAGCTCGGTGAAAACAAGGATCTCGTCCACGACAAGCCCATCAGTCTCAGCGGCAAACGCATGGTCGAGATCGACGACAACGGCAAGACCGCCGAGGACGAATGCTACGCCGACATCGTGATGCAGTACACCGGCGACTACCACGAGAACGTGCTCTGCTTCGCCAACTCCATCCCGAACGGCGACGGGGGCGCCCACCTCTCCGGCTTCCGCGCCGCCCTCACCCGCGCTTTCAACAACTACGCGAAGGCGAACAAGCTGATCAAGGACAAGGACCCTGCCATCACCGGCGACGACTGCCGCGAGGGCATCGTCGCGGTCATTTCGGTGAAGCACCCCAACCCGCGCTTCAGTTCGCAGACCAAGGAGAAGCTCGTCAACAACGAGGTCGAGGGCGTCGTCAGTTCCATCGTCTATGAGGGACTCTCCGAGTTTTTCGAGGAGAACCCCGCCCTCGCCAAGAAGATGATCGAGAAGGTCCTCAACGCGGCCCGCGCCCGCGAGGCCGCCCGCCGCGCCCGCGACACCGTGCGCAAGTCGGCCATGTCCGGCGGCGGCCTCCCCGGCAAGCTGGCCGACTGTTCCTCGCGCGACCCCGCCGAGAGCGAGCTCTACATCGTCGAAGGAGACTCCGCCGGTGGCTCCGCCAAGCAGGGGCGCGACCGGCGCACCCAGGCGATCCTGCCGATCCGCGGCAAGCTCATCAACGTGGAAAAGGCCCGCCTCGACAAGGTGCTCCAGAACAAGGAAATCCAGACCATGATCACCGCGATCGGTGCCGGCATCGGCGAGGGGGATCAGGAGGGGGCTTTCGACATCGACAAGGTCCGCTACCACAAGATCATCATCATGACCGATGCGGACGTGGACGGCTCGCACATCCGCACGCTGCTGTTGACCTTCTTCTGCCGCCAGATGCTCGAACTGGTCAAGCGTGGCTACGTCTACATCGCCCAGCCGCCGCTCTACAAGATCACCCGCCGGAAAAAGGAACAATACGTGCAGGACGATCGCGAGCTCAGCCAGATCCTCATTTCGCTGGGAGCGGACGACGTCTTTCTCCGCAATCTCCAGGACGGCAAAAACGAGCAGATCAGTTCCGAAAGTCTCAAGGAAATCCTCGAGATGCTGGAAAAACTGAACCGTTACAGCGACGCGATCGCCCGCAACGCCGGGAACTTTCAGGACTATCTCGCGAATGGCCGCGACGGTCATCTCCCCGAATACCTGGTCCAGGTCCGCGAGGGCAACGAGGTGTTCGTGAAATATTTCGTCGACGAATCGGACCTGCGCGACTACGCCGCCGAAAATATCGATCTCGGTCTTTTCGGACGCGAGAGCACCGAGGAAGATCCCGAGACCCTCGCCCTCCCGGACGGCGAAGCCCCCGTCGGGGAGGAAGGCGAGACCCCGCCCGAAACGGTCGAGATCCCCGCCGCGCCCCGCCACGAGGGCCCGAGCCGACGCGGTCGTCTCATCGAGATCCACGAAGCCCGCTCCATCTCCAAGCTCATCGCCTCCCTCGCGGAGAAAGGAATCGGCATGGAGACCTTCGAAGACGAGGACAAGCCGCTCTTTGAGATCGTCGAGGGCGAGAGCGAGCATGCCAGGGTGCATCCCATTTTCAGCGTCACCGAAATCCTCGACACCGTCATCCAGATCGGGCGTCGCGGCATGCAGATCCAGCGCTTCAAGGGTCTCGGGGAAATGAACGCCAAGGAACTTTTTTCCACCACCATGGACCCCGCGACCCGCAAGCTGTTGCGGGTGAAGATGGACGAAGAAAACCAGGTCGAGGCCGACCGCATCTTCACCATCCTCATGGGCGACATCGTGGAACCCCGTCGCCGCTTCATCGAAGACAACGCGCTGAGTGTGCGCAATCTGGATATTTGATCATACGACTCGATCCACCGGATCGCCCCTTGAGATCTTACAACGCTCTCCTATGCCTGACGAAACGCCCATCCTTCCCCCTCCCTCTCCCGCCCCCGGTGGCAGCATCGAGCCCATCAGCGTGGCTGTGGAAATGTCGAATTCGTTTCTCGATTATTCGATGTCCGTCATCATCGCCCGCGCCCTCCCGGACGTGCGGGACGGGCTCAAGCCCTCGCAGCGGCGCATTCTCCTGGCGATGAACGACCTCAACTTGGCCCCCGGGAAGAACTACCGGAAATGCGCCAAGATCTGCGGTGACACCTCGGGGAACTACCACCCGCACGGCGAGGCCACGATCTATCCGACCCTGGTGAACATGGCCCAGCCCTGGACCATGCGCGACACCCTCATCGACGGCCAGGGCAACTTCGGCTCCGTCGAAGGCGATCCGCCGGCGGCGATGCGGTACACCGAAGCCCGTCTCACCCACCTCGGCCACGTGCTCATGTCCGACATGGACAAGGACACCGTCGATTTTGTCGCGAACTACGACGAGACCCAGCGCGAGCCGGTGGTTTTCCCCGCCGCCTTTCCCAACCTGCTGGTCAACGGCGGCACCGGGATCGCCGTGGGCATGGCGACCAACCTGGCGCCGCACAATCTCGGCGAGGTGGTCGACGGCATCTGCGCCACGGTCGACAATCCCGAGATCTCGATCGAGCAACTCCTCTCGTATGTGAAAGGCCCTGACTTTCCCACCGGATGTACCATTCTCGGGAACCGCGGCATCTACGACTACACCCGCACCGGACGCGGCAGCATCAAGGTCCGCGGGCGCGCCGCGATCTTCGAGGACGCCAGGGGACGCGAGCAGATCATCATCACCGAGATCCCCTACGCGGTGAACCGCGCCCGCCTCGTCGAGCGCATCGCCGAACTGGCCAACGCCAAGATCATCCCCGAGATCAGCGCTGTCCGCGACGAGTCCGACGAAAACACCCGCGTGGTCGTGGATCTCAAGCGCGATTCGCGCTCGCAGGTCGTCCTCAACAATCTCTACAAACACACCGCGCTGGAGTCGACCTTCTCGGTCAACATGCTGGCGATCGACCACCGCCGTCCCCGCCTCCTCAATCTGAAGGATGCGATGGTCTGCTACATCGAGCACCGTCGCGAGGTCGTCCTGCGCCGCACCCGCTACCTCCTCGGCAAAGCCGAGGAACACGCCGAGAAGCTCGAGGCCTTCCTCCTCGCCCTCGGCAATCTCGATGATTTCATCCGGATGATACGCGACTCGAAGACCCGGGACGAGGCGCGCGAAAAGATCAAAGCCTATCATTTCACCGCCGCCGCGGCCGAGGCCATCGGCATTCTGCTCCGCGGACAGGACAGTCTCAAGACCATCCCCGGACAGTATGTATTCACCGACAAGCAGGTCGATCACATCCTCGAGCTGCGCCTCTACCAACTCGTCGGTCTCGAACGCGAGAAGGTGAAAAACGAGTACGACGAACTCCTCGAAAAAATCCGCGACCTGCTCGACATCCTCGCCCGCGAGGAGCGCGTCCTGCAAATCATCAAAGACGAGCTGCTCGACATCAAGGAGCGCTACGCGACCCCGCGCAAGACGGATTTCGGCATGGACGAAGGCGACATCGCGGTGGTCGACCTCATCGCCAACGACGCCAACGTCATCACCATTTCCCATCGCGGCTACATCAAGCGGACCCCCGCCAACGAATACCGCACCCAGGCCCGCGGCGGCAAGGGGCTCAAGGGCATGGAGACCCGCGAGGCGGCCGACGAGGAAGAAGAGAACGACTTTGTCGAACACCTCTTCGCGGCGACCGCGCACGACTACCTGATGTTTTTCACCAACACCGGCCGTCTCTACGTCGAACGGGTCTTCCAGATTCCCGAGGGCAGCCGCACCGCCAAGGGCCGTTCCATCAAGAACCTGCTCAACCTGCGGCCCGAGGAGAAAATCGCCTCCGTCCTCCGCATCGAAGCCCACGGCAACGAGGACAAGGACGCCACTTTTGTCGAAGACAAATTCGTCCTCTTCGCGACCCGCTCCGGCAAGGTCAAGAAGACCAAGCTCTCCGACTTCCGCAACTACCGCAAGGACGGCATCATCGCCATCCGCATCGAGGAGGACAACGAGCTCACCCACGTCGTGCTCACCCACGGCGACGATGACATTTCCATGGTCACCAACCGGGGCTACGCGGTGCGCTGCAACGAGAGCACGATACGCCCGATGGGACGGAGTTCCGCCGGGGTTCGCGGGATCCGGCCCCGCCCCGGCGACTATCTCGTCGGCCTCACCGTCGTCGATGACAGCACCCATTTCCTCGTCGTCAGCGAGAACGGGCTGGGCAAACGCACCCCCTTCGAGGACTACCCGACCAAAGGCCGCGGCGGCAAGGGAGTCATCACCATGCGGGTCACCGAGAAAACCGGCGCCGTCATCGGCGCCCTCCGCGTCGCCGAGACCGACGAACTCATGCTCATGACCACCACCGGTCAATCCGTCCGCATCCGCGCCGCCGACATCCGCATCACCGGGCGCAACGCCTCGGGCGTGAAACTGATGGATCTCAAGACCGGGGAGACGATCCAGGACATCTCCCTCGTCGTGAATGACGACGAAGACGAATCCGAAGCCGCCGCCCTCCCCGAAACCGATCCCTCCGAGATCGAAGAGGAAATCGTGGACGATCTGGAGGAGGATGAAGACGAGATCGAGGAAGAAGAAGCGGACGGGGACGAAGACGACGAATAGGCCGCGGAGGCGGGTTTTACTCGAAAGCGCACCTCGACACGGGAACGCGGCGTAGACTATCTTTGCCACCCTGTCGAGACGCTGTTCCCGCGGCGTCGAGCGGGGCGAATACGACTCCCTCACTCCATGAGCCTCCGTCTTTTCCCCGCCTGCCTCCTCGCCTGCGTCGCCGCCCTGATCCCCACCGATGGGATCGGAGGAACCGATGAAGGAGGCTCCGCAACCGTCGAGATCACGATCCGGGCGCATCCCTCCGAACTGCTCTTCGACCGGGAAAGCTTCACCGTCAAGGCGGGCCAAAAGGTGAAACTGACCCTGGTGAACCCGGACGACAGCGTCAATCTCCAGCCCCACAATCTCCTCCTGATCGAGCCGGGAACTTTGGAGGAGGTCGGCATGGCCGCGAACGCCGAAGTGGCCGACCCGGCTTTTCTCTCCGAGCGCCACGCCGTTCCCACCTCGAACTACGTCCTCCACCACACCAAGCTCTTGCTCCCCGGCGAATCAGAGACGCTCGAATTCGTCGCGCCGGACACCGCGGGCGAGTATCCCTATCTCTGTTCCTACCCCGGGCACTGGGCCGTCATGCACGGCATCATGATTGTCGAAGACTGAAACGGATTCCCGGCGGAGCCAACAGGGTGCGACCCGACCCCCAACCCTATTCCATGAGCGATCTTCCCCCAGAGCCGTCACGCACACCGGTGGCCATCGTGGGCGCGGGACCGACCGGCCTGTCCCTCGCCCTGGCCTTGGCGCGCCTCGGGGTGCGCTCGGTGGTTTTGGAAAAAAGGAGCGCTCCCGGCATACATTCCAAGGCGGTCGGCATCCACGTGCGGACCCGGGAGTACTTCCGCCTTTGGGGAATCGAGGAGACCTTTCTCCGGGAAGGCACGCTGCTGCCGGATTTCATCCTGCGAAACGCCGCCGCGGGCGGAAAACCGCTGCTGTCCTTCCGCTTTCCGCTGCTGGAAAAGGAGGCGGACACCCCCGGCCTGCTCGTCCTCGAACAGAGCGAGACAGAGCGACTCCTCCTCGCCGCGGTGGAGGCGACCGGACTCTGCGAGGTGCTTTTCGACGCCGAAGTGGTGGAATTGAGCCAGCGGGACTCAGGGGTCGCGCTGCGCCGCCGGGAGGGCGGGCCGCCGCTCCAAGCCGATTTCGTGGTCGGCTGCGACGGGGCCGCCAGCTTCGTCCGCCACGCTCTCGGACTCGCCTTCGAGGGGGCCACCTACTCGCTGCGTCCCATGCTCGCGGATGTGCGGCTGCGGGACGAGCGCGACCAGCTCCCCTGGCCGCGGGTCTTCAGCGCATCCCGGGGGCTCAGCTTTTCTCTGCGGATCCGCCCCGGGCTCTGGCGCATCGTCCATCTCGCCCGGCGCGAACCGGAGAGCGACGAGGTGTCCGAAGAAGAAGTGGGGGATCGCGTGGAAGAACTGTTGGGTCCCGGTCCCGCCGAAATCGTCTGGGCGAGCCGCTTCCGCATCCACCGGAGAGCGAGCCCGCGTTTCCGCGAAGGGCGTGTCCTGCTCGCCGGCGACGCCGCGCACATTCACAGCCCGGTCGGTGGCCAAGGCATGAACGCCGGAGTCCAGGACGCCGCGAATCTCGCCTGGAAACTGGCGGCCGCTCTCCGTGGAGGCGACCGGGAGAGGCTGCTCGATTCCTACGACGTGGAACGAAGGGCGGTCGTGGTGGAACACGTCAGCCGCTTCACCGATTTCCTCACCAAAGTCTTCATGCAAGCGCCCGCCCCGCTGCGCGGAGCCGCCCTGTTGCTCTTTCGCGCGGTGCTCGCCTGCCCGAGGACACGGAAGACGATCTTGCGCCGCATGTCGATGATAGGATCCGACTATCCCGCATCCCCGCTCCTGGATGCTCACGAGTCCGCCGCGGGATTGCGGCTGCCCAATCCGCTCCTCCACGGGAGCGACGGCGACAACGGCGTGCGCCTCTACAACCTGATCGCGCCGGGAGCGGTGCTCCTCGACGTCGCCGAAAAGAGGCCCTTTCTCACAGAGCCGCCCATTCCGCAGGTGCTCCGGATCGGCCCGGGCGAATGGCGGGACCCCTCCGGCCTGTTGCGGGGGATTTTGGGAGGGCGGGACGGCTACCTGCTCGTCCGGCCCGACGCCCACATCGCCTGGGCGCGGTGGGACGCGGAAGGCATCGCGGAGGCGACGCGACGGGCGCTCGGGGAAGGCTGAGCCGCGTCCGTGGCGCGCTTGCGGAGTGGTTTGTCCGAATTTGACTGTTCCCCCGCGCACCGGTCGCCTACGATATGCCCATGCGAAATTCCCATTCATCGAACGCGGCGGTGCGGCGGCTCCGACTCGCGCGGAAGTGCGCGCTCCTCTGCGCCCTCGCTTTTTCTCTCGCGATCCCCGCCGCCGCGGAGGAGGAGAGGCCGAACTTTCTCTTCATCATCTTCGACGACATGAGCTGGAACACCGCTGGTGCCTACGGCTGCGAGTGGGTGAAAACGCCGAACCTCGACCGCGTCGCCCGCGAAGGCGTGAAATTCGAACACGCCTTCACCTCGAACCCGAAATGCTCGCCCTGCCGCGCCAGCATTCTCACCGGGAGGAACAGTTGGCAGCTTGAGGAACTCTCGGTTCACAATTCCATTTTTCCGAAAAAGTGGGCTGTCTTCCCCGATCTCCTGGAGGAGGTCGGCTACGAGATCGGTCTCACCGGCAAGGGCTGGGGGCCCGGCGATCATACCGGGCAGGGCTGGACCCGGAACCCCGCGGGTCCCTCCTTTGATGAGCGCAAGAGCGAACCGCCCGCCGCCGCCATCGGGAAAAATGATTACGCGGGGAATTTCGAGGCCTTTCTCTCGCAGCGGAAGGACGAGGAGAAGCCCTTCTCTTTCTGGATGGGATTTCAAGAGCCACACCGCGCCTACGAACTCCATTCCGGCGTCCGCCTCGGCAAGAACCTCGACGAGATCGTGGTGCCGCCTTATTTCCCCGACGTGCAGGCGGTCCGCAGCGATCTCGCCGACTACGCGATCGAAGTGGAGTGGGCCGATCAACACATCGGGCGCGCCCTCGATCTGCTCGAAAAAAACGGCGAACTCGATAACACCCTCATCGTCATCACCTCCGATCACGGCATGCCCTTTCCCTTCGTCAAAGGACAGATCAAGGAGGACGGATTCCGCCTGCCCTTCGTGGCGCGATGGGGGAAGGCGATCCAACCCGGTCGCGTCGTGCGTGATTTTGTCAACGTCAGGGACATCGCCCCGACTTTTCTCGAACTCGCCGGAGTGGCGAAACACCCGCAGATCACTGGGAGCAGCCTCGTGCCGCTCTTGCTCTCGGAGGACTCGGGATGGATCACGGGGGATCGCAAGGTCATGCTCGTGGGCAAGGAGCGGCACGATCTGGGGCGGCCGAACCACTGGGGCTACCCGGTCCGAGCGATCCGCACCCCGGAGTTTCTCTACATCCACAACTACCACCCCGAACGCTGGCCCGCCTGCGACCCCGAGACGAATTTCGGAAATTGCGACGACAGTCCGACCAAGGAGTTCATCAAGCTGCTCGGCGGGTATTATTTTGACGTCAGTTTCGGGCACCGTCCCGCCGATGAACTCTACCAGCTCGCGAACGATCCCCACGGCGTGCGCAATCTTGCCAACGATCCCGCCTTCGCCGGAATCATAACAAGGCTGCGGGAGGACATGCTCGCGGCGCTCCGGGCCGAGGGCGATCCCCGCGCCCTCGGCGAGGGGGCCATTTTCGACACCTACGAATACGTGAAGCGCTCGGCCAAGGACTACGGTGCTTGGGTGGCCGGGCGGGACGAGGCCCTCAGCGCCGAAGCCGAGCGGCTCTTTCAGGAAAAAAGAGCGAAGCGGCGTCCGCCGAAAGCACCGCCCCGCTGAGCCGCGTCCGTGCGAGAAGATGGCTCTCTCCTTTCTCCCACCATGCCCTACCGCATCTTGTCGGGGGTCATGCCGGGGGGCAGGGAACGAATTCCGTATTCTGCGATAAATATCACCAACGCTTCCTGCCTGGCATCCGCGCCGTCCAGATCGCGCCTTTGTCCTTCCCTCTTGGGGCCGAAGGGGGAAAGATCGTCGTGGATGGGCCGTCGGCTCACCGGGGACGGTTCGCCCTACCTTCGCCAAACCTGTTTCTGCATCGGAAGGGTTCTCCGCCAAACGGCTCGCTGGTCCGGGGAACGCGAGGGCTTCTCCAAGGGGAACATTGGCATGTTCCGCCACGGCAATGCACTGGCCTCTCCGGCGTGGAGGGATTTGCCAAGATTCCCCCGCTGGTCCGGGGAACGCGATGGCTTCTCCAGGGGAACATTGGCATGTTCCGCCACGGCAATGCACTGGCCTCTCTGGCGTGGAGACCCTCCCGGGCTCCGAGTGCGGCGGCGGAGGGTGTTTCCCCGCTTGCGTTTGCCCGTGTCCGTGCGAGAAGATGGCTCTCCCCTTTCCCCCACCATGCCCTACCGCATCTGCAGAATTTTTGAAATCGAAAACGGTCATATGCTGAGCAAGCATCCGGACAAATGCCGCTTTCCGCACGGGCATTCCCGCCGGGTCGAGTGTGTCCTGGAGGCGCCCGATCTCGACGGGCGCGAGATGGTCTGCGATTTCAAAGTGCTGAAGCTCGTCCTGAGCGACTACCTCGATCGGTACGATCACGCCATGTGCATGAACACCGATGATCCGGCCTACGCGGAGTTCAAGTCCCGCTACGGCGACCGGGTCATCGGCTACGAGTCGGAAGATCCCACCACGGAGGTCCTCGCCCGCGACATTTTCCGGCACCTGCGCCAATCCCTCGACGACTACCGCTCCGGCGGGCCGGCCGCCTTCCCCCTGCGGGATGCGGTGCGGGTCGTCTCGGTGAAGGTGTGGGAAACCTCCCGTTCCTGGGCCGAATATTCGGAGTGACCACCGCCCCCGCCCCGTATCCCGGCGGGAATCCTCCATTTATTGATTGCCAAGGCGGTGCCTTGCCTGTTTCATGTTGCGCCTGAACCCGACCACTGTATGCCGGATAGACCCGACGCCGATTTGCCTGATTCCCCGGCCCCACCAGCTCCCGTTCGGGACGCTTCCTCGCGGCGGCGGACTCTCCTGAACCGAGCCGCCAGCACTCTCTTTCTCCTCGCGCTCGTCGCGGTGGCGTTGTGGTTCTCAGAGGTGTGGATCTTTCTCGTCCTCTTCACGATTCTCTCTTTCGGTGGATTGGCCGAGTATTTCCGGCTCTTCCCCGATGCCGGCTACCGGCGTTTCCGCTGGCACGCCTTCGTCGCGGCGACGGGCTATCTCGCGCTGCTCTACGCGCCGATGTGGGGTTTCCAGGCGGACTGGCTCGCCCAACTCGACGGGATTTTTCTCGCCCTCCTCCTGATCGTGATGGTCGTGACGCGGCTGCGCTCGCCGCTGCAGGGCGACCGTTCTTTCGACGAGATCGCCACGACCCTTTTCGGGTTCACCTACTGCGTCATCCTCTTCAGTTTTGTTCCGAAAATCCTCCTCCTGCCGGCTCT
>JAAYAT010000347.1 GCA_012719225.1 Verrucomicrobiaceae bacterium | reverse complement strand
CTTCGGTGGGGCCGGCGTCGGCAAGACCGTCGTCATCATGGAGCTCATCAACAACATCGCGAAGGAGCACGGAGGCTACTCCATCTTCGCCGGGGTGGGGGAACGGACCCGTGAGGGGAACGACCTCTACTGGGAAATGAGCGAGGCCGGCGTGATCGACCAGAACGACCTTTCCAAATCGAAGGTGGCCCTGGTCTACGGCCAGATGAGCGAACCTCCCGGTGCCCGTCTTCGTGTCGCCCTTTCCGCCCTGGCCATGGCCGAATACTTCCGCGACGAGAAAAATCAGGACGTGCTCCTCTTCGTCGACAACGTGTTCCGTTTCTCCCAAGCCGGTTCGGAAGTGTCCGCCCTGCTCGGTCGGACCCCTTCGGCGGTGGGCTACCAGCCGACTCTAGCGTCGGAAATGGCCCAGCTCCAGGAGCGCATCACTTCGACCAACAAGGGGTCGATCACGTCCTTCCAGGCGGTCTATGTGCCGGCGGATGACTTGACCGACCCGGCTCCGGCCAACACCTTCGCCCACCTCGACTCGACCGTCGTGCTGGAGCGCTCTCTCGCCGAGCTCGGGATCTACCCCGCGGTGGATCCGCTCGCCTCCACCTCCAACGCGCTCAGCGCCGAGGTCGTCGGGGACGAGCACTACCAGGTCGCCCGCGGCGTCCAGAATGTGTTGCAGCGCTACAAGGACTTGCAGGACATCATCGCGATTCTGGGGATGGATGAACTCAACCCCGAAGACAAGCTGACCGTCTTCCGCGCCCGGAAAATCCAGAAATTCCTCAGCCAGCCCTTCAGTGTGGCGGAGGTCTTCACCGGGATCAAGGGGGTCTACGTCCCCGTCGTGGAAACCGTCAAAGGCTTCAAGGAAATCCTCGATGGCAAACACGACGCCGTTCCGGAAAACAACTTCTACATGAAGGCCGGGATTGATTCCGTTGAGAAATAACCGTCCCACTCCGACCCGCCCTCTCTTATGCGACTGGACATAGTGACTCCCGAAAAAAAGGCGTTCTCCGACGAGATCGACAGTGTCGTTGTGCCCGGTGCGGAGGGCGAAATGGGGATCCTCAAATCTCACGCGCCGCTCGTGACCACCCTCCAGCCCGGGGAATTGCGCTACATGAAAAACGGCGTCGAGACCTCGCTGGCCATCGGCACGGGCATCGTCGAAATTTCCAACGACCAGGTGTCGGTTCTCACCGACATGGCGCTGGGGGAATCCGAAATCGACGAAGACGCCGTTGAAAAAGCGATCGAGCGCGCCCAGAAGGCGATGACCGAGAAGGACACCCTCCCCGAAGACCACGCCGCCGCCATCGTCCTGATGCAGAAGTCGCTCGCGCAGCTGAGGATCAAGCGCCGCCGCCGCGGTGTGTGAGGTTAGCTGTTTAGCAATTGGCTGTTTGGCTTTTGAAAAGTCGGACGTTTGTCGACGAAGCAGTTGTGGAGGAAGATGCCAATCTTCCCCGGGGGGAGAGCCCCGCCCGCCGGATGAGCGGGGGGATTTTAG
>JAAYAT010000346.1 GCA_012719225.1 Verrucomicrobiaceae bacterium | reverse complement strand
GGGGATTGCGCCGTTCCTCGATCCAACCGGCCCGCATCCCCGGACTCACGAAGGCGAAGGGAAGTCGCCTTCGTGAGAGGAAGCGGGGAGACCGGGACGGAGCCTCAGTTGCCGCAGCCTTTCGCGGCGTACATGCCGGTGAGGACCGCTCGACGATTGTAGGCCGCCGTGACGCGCGCTTCCGCCGCGGCCTTCTTTTGGGTGCTGGCCTGATTCATCATGTTCATGGCGGTTCCGAGGTAGGGAACGGAGGCTCCCGCCGAACCGAGCGCACCGCTGTAGAGGGCGCCATTGAGGGCCAGGCCCTGAGTCAGGCCGATCGATTCGGCCGCGCGGACCTCTCCCTGAGCGACGCCGAGAATTTCGTTCATCTGGTTGATCTCGGCTTTGATCTGCTCGCAGGTCATGGCGGCGTCTCCCGCCTGATTGGCTTGCGGCACATTCGTCGCCGTGTTTGCCGTGTTTGCCGTGTTTGCCGCTGCGGCGGTCAGCGCCGAGGTCGGGGTGGTGGTGCAGGCCGTGCCGAGCAAGGAGGGAACGACGATGGCGAGGGCGATGGCCGCGGTGGAGAAGGACAATCTCATGGTTTCAGACGGGGTGTAGAAGTTGGTGGATTGGGTTACAGTTTTCGATACAAGAGAGGCCGCGGCTGCGGATCTCTCCCGTCGCGAAGGTATTGGAAGACAAGGGGTTCCGTGTCCGCCGCCATCGTCTTTCATCCGTTAGGAAATGACAAGCACAGAATTTTTCCCGATTCGCGCCACCCGCACCACCCGGAGGGACGGAGAGGATCTCGCGGTGGCCGCATTTCGCGACCTCCCGCCGCACCGGCGCGGAAAAGGAAATTGGCGATTGCGAAACGGGGATTCGTCGGCACTTTACTTCCTGAACGTCTTCACCTTTCCTCAAACGTCTCCCCCCTTTCCCAGTGCCTGATTCCCTTACCATTGCCAAGACCTGCGCCCAGTGCGCGGAGGACATTCAGGCGGAGGAAATCGTCGTGCTCGATTTGCGCGGGGTCTCGTCGATCGCGGATTATTTTGTGATCTGCACGGCGACATCGGTACCGCATTTGAAGGCCGTCCATCGCGACATCCGGGAGAAAACGGAGGAAATTCTCGGGGAAAAACCGCGCTCCAGCGAGGGAGATCCCGCGAGTCTCTGGATGGTCCTCGACTATGTTGATGTCGTGGTTCATCTGTTCCATTCCGAGATTCGCAATCTCTACAGTCTGGAGGATCTCTGGTCCGACGCCCCTCGCGTGCCGCTCGATTTTTCGACCCCGCCTCCCGCCCAAAAATAATTCCGGCACGGGAGGATTCCTCGCGCCGCTTCCCTTTGCCTTTGCCTTTGCCTTTGCCCATGCGCATCGAAGTCGTCAACACCGGCAATGAGCTGCTCCTTGGCAAAATCCTCAACAGTCATGTGGCTTACTTCGGGCAGCAACTTTTCAAACTCGGTCTCCGCATCGGGAGGCAGACGGCGATCCCCGACGGCGAAGACATCGGTGTCGTCCTGCAGGAAGCCTTTCCCCGCTGCGATCTCATTCTCGTGACCGGCGGGCTCGGTCCCACCAGCGACGACATCACCCGCGAAGTCGTCGCGGAGATGCTGGGGCGCGAGCTGCGGCTCGATCCGCTCATCCACGAGACCATTACGGAAATGTTCCGTCGCCGCGGACTGCGGCAAAACGCCTCCAACGACCGCCAGGCGATGGTGCCCGAGGGGGCGCTGGTTCTCGAAAATCCTCACGGAACCGCTCCGGGGCTGTACCTGCCCGCCGATCCGGCCGAGGGATTGCCGCATCTGTTTCTCCTGCCCGGCCCGCCGCGCGAACTGATGCCCATGTACGAGACGCTGGTGGAGCCTCTCATCGCCGGGCTGCTCGGTGCGGACCACGCGCCGCTGGAGTGGTGCAATTTCAAAATCTTCGGGGTGGGGGAGTCGACGCTGGCCTCGGTCCTGGAACCGGATTTCGACAAGATCGCGGATCTCGAGGTCGGCTATTGCGCCCGGCCAGGAGAAGTCGATCTGCGCCTCATCGGAAAGGCCACGGCGGTGAACGAGGCCGCCGCACTCATCCGCGCCAGCTTTCCCCGCGAGATCGCGACCGAGTCCGAGGACGCTATCGAGCGGGTCCTCCTCGGCTTGCTGCGGGAACGCGGTGAGACTGTCTCGACCGCCGAGAGCTGCACCGGGGGCTACATCGCCAGCACCCTCACCGATGTGGCGGGGTCGAGCGCAGTGTTCCAGCGAGGCTATGTGACCTACTCCAACGAGGCCAAGACGGAGATGCTCGGCGTGCCAGTTGCCGTTCTGGAAGCCCATGGCGCCGTCAGCAACGAGACCGTTTCCGCGATGGCCGCCGGTTGTCTCGCGGCGAGCGGAGCGGACCACGCCATCGCGGTGAGCGGGATCGCCGGACCCGGGGGCGGCAGCGAGGACAAACCCGTCGGGACCGTCCATATCGCGATCGCCTCGAAACAGGGCGGGGTTTTTGCAAAAGCGTATTTTTTCCCCGTGGAGCGGATCACTTTCAAACTCCGCGTCACCCGGCAGGCTCTCGATTTGTTGCGGCGCAGGCTGCTGGGCTTCCCGCTCGATTAATTGCCGGATTGGGTGTAGAATTTCAGCCGGTTCCGGAAAGTTCCTTTTTCCGGGCCAAAAAATCGAGCTTCGGGCAGAGACGGTCGCGCAGCGTAGAGACGTGAAATGGACAGGGTGGATCAGGGCAAACTTCGTTGGCAATTCCAGATCGGATCACGCGCGGGCGTGGTTGCCTTGCTGGCGTTTTTTCTGTCCCTTGCCTTCCCGGCGGAAGCCCAGCTCTTCAAGGGTGGCGGGCTTTTCAACAAAAAAACCGAGGCGCCCCGCGCCCAGACAGAGGATGAAATCGGCGTCCCCGTTCCCGTGACCGGCCGGGTCGAGGCGCTCAAGGGCCACGAGGTGCAGTTCGAAATTCGCGCGGAATCGAAGACGCCGGGAGCGACGGTGGAGTTCCTCATCCGGACCTTTCCCTCCGCCGGCAAGATCGTCTCGCTGGTGAGCAAGCCCTACGAGCGGAACAAGGCCATCGTGACCTACTACGCCGACCCGAGCTCGAGCGCCACGTCCGACGCGTTCGCCTTCGCGGTTCGCTACCGCGGCGGCCGGTATTCGGCGGAGATGCGGTACGACATCGATCTCGTCGATCTCAAGACGGAGATCCAGGTGCCGTCGGAGGTGGATTTCGGCGAGGTCGTGATCGGGTCCGAAGCCGTCCGCGAGATCACGATCCGCAATCTCGGCAACGGCTCGATGGAGCGTCAGGTCTTTCTCGCGGCCCCCTGGCATCTCCTCGAACCATCGGACGGAAAAGTGAGTCTGGGACCGCGGGGGGCGCGGGTCCTCAAGGTGGCGTTCCGCCCCGAACTGACCGGCGAGACGAGCTATTTTCTCAGTGTCAGTCGCAGCAAGGAGGGGACCACGAAATTGCTGGGAAAAGGCGCCGAGCCCTTTGCCGTGGTCGGTGAGGCCCTCGAACTGACCCTCGACGCCGAGAGCGGAGAACGCCGCGGGGAGATCGAACTGCTCAATTCCGGGACCAAGGCGGTGAAGGTCGAGGCCCGCGCCAGCACCCGTCTGCAGCACAGCCTCGACGAGGGCTATCTCCTCGCTCCGGGGAAAACGACCGGGATTCCCGTCGCGCTCGGGGCGACGGACACCGCGCCGTTCGACGGGACGGTGCAGTTTTTTCTCGAAAACGGATATTCGAAATCCGCCCGCGTCTTCGCTCCGGTGGTGCCGGCGCGGATCGAGGTCAAGGTCGCCAACGCGATCAGTTCCGAGGTGATCAATTTCGGCAAGGTCGAGGCGGGTCGTTCGACGGAGCGCGGCCTGATCGTGACCAACCGCGGGGGCGTCGGCGTACCGCTGGAGTTCCACATCCCCGAACCCTTCCGGCTCCTCACCAATCCCGGGCCACAGCTCGGACCGCTCTCGGAGGTGTCCATTTCCATAGGCGTTTTCCCCGCCTCGCCCGCGCGGGGATCGGTCGATGTGACGATGAACATCTACGCGAACGAGCAGACCCATCCGGTGCGTCTCCTCGCCAATGTCGTGGCTCCCAGCGGCGCGCCCCGCCGTACCGCCGACCGGGCCGCTCCCAATCTCCCGTCGAAGACGATGCGCCTGGGCTCGGTCGCCGCGAACGCACCGGATTCCGCAGCCGGTGCCGCCGATCCCTCCCCGGCGGAGGCGATGCCGACCGGGATCGCCGCGACGACATCCGCAGGTGGCGGCGGCACGTTCCCGCCCGGGAGCGATCCGCCGTCCCGGTCCCCCGACGGGAAGATCGGCTCGATCAGCCCGCTGGGTTTTGTCACCCAGCCTCTCGTGGAGCGGACCATCGATCCCGCTCTGCGCCGTCCCGAGGATCTCTCTGTCTTCGAAGCCGACAGTGATTCCGTCATGATCGGGTGGACCGCTCCACGAGGGGTGGGTCCCGCCTCCTTCGAGGTGGAGGTGCGGGGACTCTTGGTGGATGATGCCACCGGTCGGCCGCAAAGCGTCTGGGCACCCTATCCGGCGGTGAAATTCGAGCGCATTGATCGTCTCGTGAAGGCGGACATCGGGAAATTGAATCCGGCCAGCCAGTATGAGTTCCGGGTCATCCTCACGACCGAGGACGGGAGGAGTTCGCCGCCCTCCGAAGCCATCACCGCGCGGACGGAACTGCCGATGGACTGGACTTACATTTACCTCTTCCTCGGACTCGGCCTCCTCGTGGGGATCGGTTTTCTGGTTGCGAAAATCATTCGTGACCGCCGTCCCGAAGTCTACCAGAGCCAATATGTCGATGTCTGAGGACGGTGCCGACGGGCCGGTGCCGGGAAACCCCGAACCGTCCCGGTGACGCTCACGCCGTCCCGGCTTTGCGGCATTCGTCGCAGTACTCGAGGCCCTCGGCGGTGACGCGGAATTCCCGTTCCGGATGGCTGTGTTCCGTCGCCCCGCACGATTCGCATTCGTGGAAAGAAGTTCCTTGGGAGGTCTCGTTTTGGAAGCGATGACGCCGCACCGAGGCCTCGTTCTGTTCGCGGTAGGAACGGAGGAATCCGGGAACAAAAGTCACGAGATAGGGAGCCATGCCGATGAGGACGATGCCGGCGACGAGGGGCAGGTAGGGGCTTGTCAGGACCATGGTCCCGAGAAAGGCCGCGTTGGCCCATCCCAGCCATTTGGCTTTGATCGGAATGATGGCGAAGAGATGGATGATCTGGTTCGGAAAGAGCGAGGCGAAGGCGAGGAAAATCACCGAATAGAAGAGGCTGTTGAGGAGGAGCGCCGCTCCCGCCGGGACCGGGAGGAGGCCGGCCAAGGAAATGAAAAAAGCCGAGGCGATCACGTAGAGATTGAGCCGGAAACTGTCCCAGCGGGATTCGAGGCCGTCGTTGATGAAAAACATGAAGAGCGCCGCGATCAGGACGAAGAGCACCGAATCCGATACCGGGAAGAGGACCCAGCTGAAGAGACGCCAGACCTGACCCGCGAGGATCGCCTCCCGGTCGAAAATGATCCAGGAGAGAAAGTCCCCGGAAAACTTCGACAAGGCCCACGAAAACACCTGGAAGCCCGCGATCCAGCGGAGAATCCTCGGCAGGGCGAGATGGCCGATGCGTCTTTCGAGCCGGTCGATGACGCGGTTGCCCGTTTCGTAAATCATGGGGGGAAGTTGCGGGGGATCGCGGGGATTTCAAACGGCAAGTTCCCCAAAAGTCATTGCCGTACGTTGACTTCGAGCGCAGCCGACCGAAACTCCGCCATGGAAAAATCGCCCCTCCATTCGCTTCATCTCAGCCTCGGCGCCCGCCTCGCCCCCTTCGCCGGCTGGGAAATGCCGATCCAATACAAGGGCATTGTCAGTGAGCACGAGGCCGTTCGCAAATCGGTCGGGGTCTTCGACATCTCCCACATGGGCGAGTTCGAGGTGAGCGGTGCCGGGGCGGGGGAGTGGCTCAATCGACTGCTCACCAACGACAATCGCGCCCTCGCCGACGGGCAGGGCCACTACACCCTGCTCCTCAACGAAGAGGGTGGCGTCATCGACGATCTCCTCCTCTACCGTTTCCAGGCGGACCGGTATTTTCTCGTGGTCAACGCCTCCCGCATCGCCGAGGATTTCGCCTGGATGTCGCGGCATCTTCCCGCCGAGGGAGTGACCCTGCGGGACCGCAGCGGAGAGTTCGGAGCGGTCGCGGTGCAGGGGCCGATGACTCTCTCCCTCTGGACCGAACTCGCTCCCGGCCTCGTCCTGCCAGAGCGCAACGGCATCGTCGGCTACGACGCCTGCGGCGAAGTGATCCTCTGCCGCACCGGCTACACCGGGGAGGATGGCTTTGAACTCTTCGCCCCCGTGGAGAAGATCGGCCATTGGTTCGATCAACTCGTCGCCAGCGGCGCGATCCCCTGCGGACTTGGGGCGCGCGACACCCTCCGGCTCGAAAAAGGGTTTCCCCTCAACGGCTCCGACCTCGACGAGCGGCACACCCCGCTGGAGGCCGGACTCGGATTTTTTGTGAAGCTCGACAAGGAAGAGGGATTCATCGGTTGTGAGGCTCTCCGCGCCCAACGGAAGGAGGGGCTGTCGCAAAAACTCGCCGCGATCCGTCTCAAGGAAAAAGCGCCCCCGTTGCGGCACGGCTACACCGTCCTCGAGTCGGACGGGAAAACGGCCCTCGGGGAACTCACCAGCGGTTCCCTTTCCCCCGGTCTCGGCGTCGGCATCGGGATGGCCTATCTCCCGGTCGATCACGCCGCCGTCGGAACCGAATTGAAAATCTCCATCCGCGAAAAATTGTATTCCGCCGAAGTGGTCAAGAAACCCTTCCTCTGAAATGCCGCGGGAAACGCGCCCCGGGCGGGGGGCGCGGCGACAAAAAGCGCTTATTTCCGAGAATCGTATTTGTCACGAGACGATAATTCGGTTTGTTGAGCCCGATTCTATCCAGTCCGTGAACGCACCTGACCACCTTCACTTCTCCGAGTCACACGAATGGGTCGATGCCACGGCGCCGGAGGCGGCGTCCGTCGGGATCAGCGACCACGCCCAGGAGGAACTCACCGATGTCGTCTACCTGGAGCTGCCGACCGTCGGTCGCGTCGTCTCCAAGGGTGAGGCCTTCGCCGTGATCGAGTCCGTCAAAGCCGCCAACGACATTTATTCCCCCGTCAGCGGCGAGATCGTCGAGGTCAACAGCGACCTCGCCGAATCGCCCGAAGCGATCAACGAAGATCCCTACGGGGTCGGCTGGATGGTGAAAATCAAACTTTCCGATCCCGCCGAACTGGACGCTCTCATGACCGGAACCTCTTATCGTGAACACCTTTCCTGACTCCGCCACCGCCTTCGCCGAGCGTCATCTCGGACCTTCCGCCGAGGAGCGGGAGCAAATGCTCTCGTCGCTCGGCTACGCAGATCTCGACGGACTCGTCCGGGCGGTGGTTCCCGCCGATCTTCCACAAGCGCCGCCGCTCGCCCTCCCCCCGGCGTTGAACGAGACCCTGGCGCTCGCCCGGCTGCGGGAGATCATGGGGAAAAACGAACTCCATCGCTCCTTCATCGGACGCGGCTACTACGACACCATCACCCCCGGCGTGATCCAGCGCTGTGTCCTCGAAAATCCCGGCTGGTACACTGCTTACACCCCCTACCAAGCGGAGATTTCGCAAGGGCGGCTCGAGGCGTTGTTGAACTTCCAGACGGTCATCACGGAACTCACCGCGATGCCCGTGGCCAACGCCTCGCTCCTCGACGAAGCCACCGCCGCGGCCGAGGCCCTCGCACTGGCCGCGGGGATGCGGAGCAAAGGGCGACGCTTCTTCGTCAGCGAAGATTGTTTCGCCCAAACCCTCGACGTGTTGAAAACCCGGTCCGAACCGCTCGACATCGAAATCGTGACGGGCCGTCCCGAGACCTTCGACTTCGCCGCGGCGGGGGAGGAGCTCATCGGAGTGCTCCTCCAATACCCCGGCGACTCCGGTGCGGTCGATGATTTTTCGGACGTCGTCGAGGCCTGCCACGCCGTCGGCGGACTGGTGGTGGTCGCGGCGGATTTGCTCGCCCTGACACTGTTGCGAGCACCCGGCGAGTGGGGGGCCGACATCGTCGTCGGCAGCACCCAGCGCTTCGGCGTGCCGCTCGGGTTCGGCGGTCCCCACGCCGCCTACATGTCCTGCTCGGAAGGCCTGAAACGACGCCTCCCCGGCCGCCTCGTCGGGGTGTCGCGCGACAGCGCGGGACGCGCCGCCCTGCGGCTGGCGCTCCAGACCCGCGAGCAACACATCCGGCGGGAGAAAGCCACCTCCAATATCTGCACCGCCCAGGTCCTCCTCGCGGTGATGGCCGGATTCTACGCGGTCTATCACGGTCCCGAAGGCCTCCGCCGCATCGCCGGACGCATCCACGCGGCGACCGCCACCCTCGCCGCCGCCTTGCGCGGGGCCGGGTATCTCCTGAAAAACGAGACCTTTTTCGACACCCTCACCGTGCTCGTGCCATCGGACCAACGCGCCGAAATCCTCGCGCGCGCCGGTGCCGCCGGGATCAACTTGCGCGAGGACCGGCCCGACAGCCTGGGCCTCTCCCTCGACGAAGCGGCCATCGAGACGGGAGAGTGGAGAACCCTTTTCAAAGTCTTCGCCGTGGAAGAGAAAGGGGAAGAGCAAGAGGGTTCCCCGGACCAGTCAACCCTGTCGGAACCGCTCGCCCGGACCTCCGCCTTTTTGACCCAGCCGGTCTTCCACCGCTACCACACCGAGACCGAATTGCTGCGCTACATCCGCCGCCTCGAAGGCAAGGACATCGCCCTGAACTGGAGCATGATCCCCCTCGGCTCCTGCACCATGAAACTCAACGCCGCCTCCGAGATGATGCCGCTGAGTTGGCGCGAAGTGGGCGGGATCCATCCTTTCGTCCCCGCCGCGCAAGTCGCCGGATACCTCGAAATGATCCGCGAACTGGAGTCCTCCCTCGCCGAGATCACCGGCTTCGACGCGGTCAGCGTGCAGCCCAACGCGGGTTCCCAGGGAGAATACGCGGGACTGCTCGCGATACGGCGCTACCACGAGTCGCGCGGCGAGTCGGACCGCACGGTCTGCCTCATCCCCATGTCCGCCCACGGCACCAATCCGGCGAGCGCGGTGATGGCGGGCTTCGAAGTGGTGCCCGTCGCCTGCGACAGCGAGGGCAACATCGATGTCGCCGACCTCGCCGACAAGGCGACGCAACACGGGGCCCGGCTCGGCGCGCTGATGATCACCTATCCCTCGACCCACGGAGTGTTCGAAGAAGGTGTCGTCGAAATTTGTGAGAAAATCCACGCCCACGGCGGCCAGGTCTACATGGACGGTGCCAACCTAAACGCCCAGGTCGGCCTCTGCTCCCCCGGCACCATCGGCGCGGATGTCTGCCATCTCAATCTCCACAAGACCTTCTGCATCCCGCACGGCGGTGGCGGTCCCGGAGTGGGTCCGATCGGGGTGCGCTCACACCTGGTTCCCTACCTGCCCGGCCACCGGGAATGGCCCGGTGCCGCCACCCACGCGGTCAGCGCGGCTCCCTACGGCAGCGCCAGCATCCTGACGATCTCGTGGATGTACCTCGCGATGATGGGGCCGAGCCTGCGCCTGGCCACCGAGGTCGCGATCCTCAACGCGAACTACATTGCCCACCGTCTCGAACCGTATTTCCCCGTTCTCTACCGAGGGACAAACGGCCTCGTCGCACACGAGTGCATCATCGACGTGCGCGACTTCAAAGAGACCTCCGGCATCGAGGTCGAGGACATCGCCAAACGACTCATCGACTACGGTTTCCACGCGCCCACGATGTCGTGGCCGGTGCCCGGCACCCTCATGATCGAGCCGACCGAGAGTGAATCCAAAGAGGAACTCGACCGCTTTTGCGAGGCCATGATCCGCATCCACCACGAGATCGGTCGGGTGGCCTCGGGCGAATGGGACGCCCTCGACAACCCGCTCAAAAACGCCCCGCACCCCGCCGCGACGCTGCTCGCCGACGACTGGGCGCATCCCTACTCGCGCGAAGCGGCGGCCTACCCGCTGGAGTGGGTCCGCGAGCGGAAATTCTGGCCGCCGGTCAGCCGCATCGACAACGTCCACGGCGACCGCCACCTCGTCTGCACCTGTGACGGCATGGAAAGCTATCAATCGTAAGATCCGTCGGTGTATCGGAGCTTGGTAACATCGTACTCGTATACCATTGGAGCATCGGACCTCGGAACCTCGGACCATGGAGCCCCCGCGCCGGAAACGCCTTTTCCCGTTCCCTGGGTTCCCAACATGATCGCGAACCTCGTCTTCCTGACCGAAGGAGACCGGGTCCTCTTGATTCACAAGAAAACCGGACTCGGGGCCGGCAAAATCAACGGCCCCGGCGGCAAGCAGGAACCCGGCGAGACCACCCTCGAAGCCGCCCTGCGCGAGGTGGAGGAGGAGTTGCGGATCCGGCCCCACCATCTCGACCCCGTCGGTGAACTCCATTTCGACTTCGTCGACGGGTTGCGTCTCCACTGCACCGTCTTCCGAGGGGAGGGATTCACCGGCGTCCCCACCGAAACCCGCGAGGCCAAACCCCAGTGGTTCCGCTTCGACGAGATCCCCTATGAGCGGATGTGGGCCGACGATCGCTACTGGCTCCCCCAGATGCTGGCCGGACACCATTTCCGGGCCTGGTTTCGCTTTGACGGCGACACCATGCTCACGCGCGAGGTGATCCTCACCGCCCCGCCGGTCCGAAACCCATCCGGCGGGTGAACGGGGTTTTACGAACCACCCCGGTGTGCGATTCGGGCGAAACCAAAGGAGCGCGGGCATTCCTGCCCGCGGCGAAGAACGCCTGACCACCGCCTCCATCTACGACGAAAAAACCCTCCCACTCCCCAGCAGCAAAGCAAGCGACGCCACCGGCACACATACTCGTGGAACCCGCAACACCCCCCACGCGACCGAAAAGCTTGACGCGACGCGGAGAATCCGGTTT
>JAAYAT010000035.1 GCA_012719225.1 Verrucomicrobiaceae bacterium | reverse complement strand
CTGCCCGCGGCGAAGAACCATGCAGATGCCGAAGCAGCTTCGGCGAAGGTAGGGCGAACCGTCCCCGGTGAGCCGACGGTCCATCGACGACGATCTTTCCTTCTTCGCCCCCCTTGCGCCGCTCTACCGCCGAAACGGGCCTGGAGACCCGTTCTACAAGCAGCCTCCGGACATCCTCGATCCACATCGTAATCCTCCTCACTCCACCGGATTTTTCCGAAAGCTGCGGGCGGCGAGGATGGCGGCGAACACGGTCAGGGTCGAGCTGAAGAAGAACGGGGCGCCGGGGAGGAGGAGGGGAGCCCGTTCGCTGATGAAGTAGCCGAAAACTCCCGTCGCGAGCGGGGGTCCGATGGCACCGGCGACACTTTGCAGGCTGGTGAGGGATCCCTGGATGCCGCCCTGTTCGTTGTCCGCGACGGTGCGCGAGATCATTCCCTGGATCGCGGGGACGGCGATGCCGGAGAGGGAACCGAAGACGATGATGATGCAGACCATCCAGCCCTCGGGGGCGAGTCCGTAGCCGGTCAGGGCGAGGGCCATGATGAGCAGGCCGCTCACGGCGGCGCGGCGTTCTCCGATCCGGGGGATGATTTTCCGGGTCAGGCCTCCCTGGACGATCACGGCCATCAATCCGACGAGGGCGAGGGAAAGTCCGGTCTGGGCGGTGTCCCAGCCATAGCGATAGCCGGTGTAGAGGACCCAGATGCTGGGATAGACCTGGTGAGAAAGGCTGCTGATGAAGTAGCTGGTGGAGAGCCCGAGGACGAGGCGGTGTTTCCGCAGTTCGAGGAGGGCACCGATGGGATTGGAGCGCCGCCAACGGAAGGGACGTCGGTTTTCCCGCTTGAGCGATTCGGGCAGGATGAGGAATCCGTAGATCCAGTTGATCAATGTCAAGATTCCCGCGGCGTAGAAGGGCACTCGCAGGCCGTAGTGCCCGAGCCAACCGCCGAGGGCGGGACCGAAGATGAATCCCAGTCCGAAGGCGGCGCCGATGAGCCCGAAGTTGGCGGCGCGTTTTTCCGGCGGGCTGACGTCGGCGATGTAGGCGGCGGCGGCGGAGAAATTCGCCCCGCTGATCCCGGAGAGGAGGCGGCCCAGAAAAAACCACGGCAGGGTGGGGGCCCAGGCGAGGAGGAAATAATCGATCCCGGAACCGAAGAGGGACAGCAGGATGACGGGGCGGCGTCCGAACCGGTCCGAGAGATTTCCGATGACGGGGGCGAAGAGGAACTGCATCAGCGCGTACAATCCGACCAGCCAGCCGAACAGGTAGGAGGCCCGGTCCACGCCGCCTCCGGCGAGTTGTTCGACCAGCCGCGGCAGGATGGGCACGACCAGCCCGATCCCGAGTACGTCGAGAAAGAGGGTGATGAAGATGAAAACGAGGGCCGGTTTGCGGGGAGTCATCGGAGGGACCGGGGCGACCGGAAGCAGGGAAGGGAGGTTTTCCGCGTCCCGGTGAACGCGTCCGCCTCAGAGCGACTCTTCGCTGAGCGGATGGAGTCGGTTGGTGAGGGGGAAGTAGGCCCGTTTCATGGTCGCGCCGGCCTGCCAGACGCCGTGGATCATCTCGAGCGATTTCATGGCGCGCCGCCCAGAGCATGCGGGTTCGCGGTCGTCGGCGATGGCGGCGAGCCAGTCGTTCACGACGAGTCGGTTGGCGGCATCGGTTCCGCTGAGTTTTTCGACGGGCTCGTGGTAGGGTTCCTCTTTCGCGGGCCAGCGTTGCCAGCGGTCTTCCCGGTCCGGCGAGGCGGGATCGCTCGCGACGAGGAGGGAAAGGGTCGGCGGCATTCCCGCGAAGAGGCGGGCCTTGCCATTTGTCCCGACAAATTCGATGCCCCAGGGGCCGTGGAGGGAGGAGAGGCGCTGGTCGCTGACGTAGGAGACATGCACCCCCGAATCCATCGCGAACTCGGCGTGGATGGCGTCTCCGAGGAGCGGGCCGAGATCTTCTTTTTCGGAAAAGTGGGCCTCTTCGGCGATGACGGGGCGGCCTTCTTTGGTGATCTGTGCGGTGCAGTAGCTGGCCTCGCCGCCGAACCAGCGGACCAAGTCGAAGAGGTGGGTGCCGAGGACGAGGAGATCCTCGCCACCGGCGCGGTGATCCATCATTCCGAAGACTTTCATCTCGACGAGTTCGCCGATGAGTTCCTCCCGTTGTTCGTGGAACAGCGCCACATGCGGGTCGCAGCGCATCTGGTGAACGACGGCGATTTTGAGGTTTTTCTCCGCGGCGAGGGCGAGGAGTTCATCGGCCTCTTTCAAGGTGCGGCAGAGGGGACGTTCGCAACAGACGTGGGCACCGGCCTCGAGGGCGGCCTTGACCATCTCGTAGTGCTGATCGGTCCAGCGCGGGGCGACGGAGACGAGATCGGGCTTTTCCTGCTCCAGCATCTCGCGGTAGTCGGCGTAGGCGCGTTCGGCACCGCTGCGGGCGTGGGATTCTTCGAGAGCCTCGGCTTCCCCGTCGACGATGGCGACCAGCCGCACCCCGTCGAGGCGGCGGAAAAGGAGATCGAGACCGTGTCCGAAATTCCCTCGTCCGGTGTGACCGATGACGACGGCGCGGTGGCCTTGGAAGACGGGCAGGGGGATTTCCTTTTCCTGCTCCTCCTCTTCATTCTTTTCGTCGTCCGCGGGTTCTTCCGCGACCACGGGCGGCTCGGGCGGGGCGGGTTCTTCGGTGCCGATGACCAGATCGGAGAGCGAATCGGCACGTTCCGTGATCCCGACGGCTTCGACTTCCTCTTCCTCGATTTTTTCGTCGGTCGGCTCCTTGGGCGACTTGCCGCGGGACTTTCCGGTGCGGATCATCCCGGCGGCGGCCATGCCGGCGCTGCCATAGATCGCGTGCTGTTTCTGGGTGTCGTCGTCAGCCATAGTGGCGGCGATGGTAAACCTGTCGCAACTTTCCGGCAATGGCCAATTTTTCGGCGAGGCGGTGGCGGGAGCGGACACGTCCCGCGGCGGGGCTTCCGGCACCCGCGCGATTCCGGCGCTTTCCTCCTTTTCAGCCGGGATGGGTCGGGCTATAAGGATCGCTCCGATGGCCGCCCGTGTTTTCCTCCCGTTTCTCGTCCCTGCTCTCCTCGGCCTGGCCTTTTTCCCGGTGTCGGCGAGGGCCGGCGAAGAGTATTACACGAGCAAGGAACCGTCTCGCGACGGAACCGGGAAGGTCTACATGGGGCGTGAGATTTCCCAGACGGTCAGTTCCCACGCGATTTCGTGGCTCGAACGCCGCGACCGCGAGGGCGAGGAAAAACCTTCTCTCGTTCTCGAGCATCTCGACCTGAAACCCACCGACGTGATCGCCGACATCGGGGCGGGCTCGGGCTATTTTTCCATTCTCCTGGCGCCGCTGGTCCCCGAGGGCCGCGTCATCGCCCAGGACATCCAGCAGGAGATGCTCGACTTCGTCGAAGGCCGCAAAAAACTCAGTGCGACGCCCAACGTGGAGACTCTCCTCGGCACGCCCGAGGACACCCGCCTGCCCGAGGGCGAGGTCGATCTGGCCATTCTGGTCGATGCCTACCACGAGTTTTCCCATCCCCGCGAGATGATGGAGTCCATCGTCAAAGGGCTCGCACCGGGCGGGCGGGTCGTTTTCGTGGAATACCGCGGCGAGGATCCGACGGTCCCGATCAAGCCGCTCCACAAGATGACGGTCAAGCAGATCTCCGCCGAGATGGCGGTCGTGGGACTGGAATTCGTCGAAGTGCGCGATTTCCTCCCCATCCAGCACTTTCTCGTGTTTCGAAAACCCGGAAATACGCCTGCAAAATGAGGAAAAATTCTGGACTTTCCGCCCTTCTTTGTTCTAGGCTCTGCGTCCCTTGCGGGGAATCTCCGCGGGGAATCTTTGTAATCATGAAAACACTCCTCCTTACCGCTCTCACATTTGCCGCATTCACTTTCCCGGCCCTGGCCCAAAAGGGCGGCGTCGCCATCCTCGACATCGATGAAGTCGCCCGCCAGCTCGGAGTCGAGGAAAAAGTCCGCGTGGACCTGCTCAACATGCAGAACAGCCTCAACACCGACCTCCAGCGCACCCAGACGACGATGCAGGATCAAATGACCCGCGTCGAGCAAACGGCCGGGGAGAATCCCACCGAAGAGCAGAAAAAGCAGATCTTCGCGACCAACCAGCAGCTCAACGAGGAGTTCAACCGGATCAAGGGACAGGCCCAGCAGACGCTCGCTCAGGAGCGCATCCGGATGATCAATGACTTCCGCTCCCGCCTCGAACCCATCGCCCTCCAGGCGGCCGAAGCGTCGGGGCTCGAGATCGTGCTGATGAAAGTCACGCCTCCGGTCTTCGCCTACGCCACCAGCGTGGACATCACCCAGGCGACGATCAAACTCGCCCTGGACGCGGGGATGCAGGTCCAGCCCGCCGCCGAAACCGCTCCGGTGCCCGCTCCTTCCACCCCGGCCGCTCCTGCGACTCCCTCCAACGGCAACGCCACCGATGCTACCAAGGGCAAAAGCGAGGCCAAGGAGAAAGGCAAGGCCAAAGAGTGAGTGGGAAGACACACACCGCCCCGTGCGAAGGAGCCGTTCCCGCGGGGGCCGCTCCTCTCCGCCCGTCCGGTTTCCCCGGACCACCCGCGGCTTTCCCCGACCGCTTCCACTGAATTATGGCAACGAAAATTGGTATCATCGGAGCGGGCGGGATGGCCCGCTATCACATCGACGGATTCCGGAAAGCCGGTGCCGAGGTGGTGGCCATGGCCGACATCAGCGTCGAGGCCGCCACGATCTCGGCCAAGGCGAACCAGATCGAGCATGTCTTCGACGACGTCGCGGCGCTCCTCGCGAGTGATCTCGATGCGGTCTCCATCATCGTGCCGAACAAATTCCACGGCCCTCTCGCGGTTCAGGCGCTGGAAGCGGGGAAACACGTTTTTTGTGAAAAGCCTCCGGCTCTCAACGCCGCCGAGGTCCGCGAGATGATCGCCGCCCGCGACCGGGTCGGCAAGGAGCTCATGTTCAATTTCAACAACCGCGCCCGTCCCGAGTCGCACGAGATGAAAAAGCGGATCGAGAACGGAACGGTCGGACGCATCAACTCCGCCCAGGCCAAATGGATCCGGCGCACCGGCATTCCCGGTTTCGGCGGATGGTTCACGACCAAGGCGCTCTCGGGCGGAGGGCCGGTCATCGACCTGCTCCACATGCTCGATCTCGCGCTCTACTTCATGGGCAATCCCGAGCCCGCCCACGTCATTGGCCAGACTTTCGACGACCACATCGACAACAAGGATTTCAAAGGCCCCTGGGGCATCCCTGATCGCGAGGGGGGCACCACCGACGTGGAGTCCGCCGCGCACGGCTTCGTCACCTTCCGCACCGGTCAGGTGCTCGCCTTCCAAATGTCCTGGGCCGAAATGGTCAAGCGGGAGGAAGTCTCCGTCGTTTTCCAGGGCGTCAAGGCCGGAGGCAAGATCGAGCGTCTCTTCGGCAGCGACGGGCTCGACGAGACCGCCATCGACACTTGCGAGTTGTACACCCAGGAGTCCGGCGAGCGCGTCGACACTGTGATCGAGGTCGAAGAATGCCCCGACATGGGCCGGATCGACTCCGCCGCGAACTTCGTCGAAGCGATCGAAGGTCGGGCCCTCGCCCTCAACACCGCCGAACAGGGCTTGCAGCTCATGCAAATCATTGATGCCGTCTACGAATCCGCCGCGACCGGCCGCCCCGTCGCGATCTGAAGAAAGGCTCTCGCCGCCCCTCCATGGCACTCCTGGTCACTTACGTTCTCGCAGCTCTCCTCGTTTCGTTCCTTTGCTCGCTGCTCGAAGCCTGCCTCCTCACAATCACTCCCTCGGCCATCAATAGCGCCGAGCAGCACGGGGCCCGCTGGGCCGACCGGATGAAGGGGTTCAAAGCGGACATCGACCGTCCGCTCTCCGCCATCCTCACCCTGAACACCGTGGCCCACACCATGGGCGCGGCGGGAGCGGGAGCCCAATACGCCCGTATCTTCGGCGAGACCGGCGAGGCGGTCTTCGCGGGATTGCTCACTCTCGCGATCCTGATTCTCACCGAGATCATTCCCAAAACCATCGGTTCCCGGTTCGCCGTGCCGCTGGCGGGATTCGCCGCCACGGTCCTGCCGCTCATGATCACGGGCCTCGCCCCGCTCGTCTGGCTCTCGCGCCAGATCACGCGTCTCTTCACCCCGAGAGGCCACGCCAACTCCGAGAGGCATCGCGAGGAATTGCTGGCGATGACCCGTCTCGGAGAGGAGTCGGGCCAGATCGACGACCAGGAGAGTCGTTTCGTGCAGAACCTCATCCAACTGCATGCGATGAAGACCTGGGACATCATGACCCCGCGTCCGGTGATTTTCGCCCTGCCGGAGTCCATGCCCCTGAGCGACTTCGTACGGGCGATCGAGGACAAGCCTTTCAGCCGCATTCCCGTCTACAAGACCAACCGCGACGAGATCAGCGGATTCGTGATGCGCGACGAGGGACTCATCGCGCATCTCAAGGATGCCTCGGGCCAGATGACGCTCGCCGGAGTGACCCGTCCCATTGCGGTGGCGGCGGATCACACGGCGGTCGACGCACTTTTCCGGCGCTTCATTTCGGAGCGGCACCAGATCATGCTCATCGTCGATGAGTTCGGTTCCACCGTGGGACTGGTCTCCTTCGAGGACATCATCGAGACGATCTTCGGATTTGAGATCGTCGACGAAAAAGACAAGGTCGTCGATATGCAGCTCCACGCCCGGAATCTCTGGAAAGAGCGGGCGCGGCGCATGGGCATCGAACTCGATGAGGATGGCCAACTCCCTCCGCTGGTGCCGCGGACGTGAATCGAAACGCGAACTGAAACCCTCACTGGAAATCCCGGCGGGAGAACGGGAAAAGTTGACTTCATTTCCCTCTTCGCGGAACGTCCCGCTCGCGTGTGGCGGGATTTCGCTCCGCCGCCGCGCCCTCCAACCCACACTCGCTCCCCCCCCTATGTCGTTGAAATCCCTCGCCCTCACTCTCACGTTGCTTTTCGGCGCTTCCGCTCTGGCGGTGGCCGGACCCAAGGTTCTCCTGAAAACGAGCCAGGGCGACATCACGGTGGAACTGGATTCGGAGAAAGCACCCCAATCGGCCGAAAATTTCCTCACCTACGTGAAGGAAGGTTTCTTCGACAACACGGTGTTCCATCGCGTCATAGAGGGTTTCATGATCCAGGGCGGAGGGTTCGAGCTGAAAGAGGACGGCACCATAGAGCAAAAACCCACCAAAGACCCCATTCCCAACGAAGCCAAAAACGGCCTCAAGAATCTCCGGGGGACCATTGCGATGGCGCGCACCTCGGACCCCCACAGCGCCACGGCCCAGTTTTTCATCAATCACCAGGACAACGGCAGCCTCGACCATCCCTCTTTCGACGGCTGGGGCTACGCGGTCTTCGGAAAGGTCGTCGAGGGTCTCGAGGTCGTCGACAAGATCGCCGGGGTGGAAACCACCAGTCGCAAACTCAAGGCGCGCGCGGGCGACACCACGAGAGAATCCATGAGCGAGAACGTCCCGGTGGAAAACGTCGTCCTTGAATCGGCCAAGGTCGTTTCGGAATAAAGAGCGGCCATCGCATTTTACATTTTATGAGTGAAAACAAAGAAGCCCTGCCTCGTGTCTTTTTCGACATGACGGCGGGCGGAGAAAAACTGGGCCGCATTGTCATCGAGCTACGTTCCGACGTGGTGCCGAAGACGGCGGAGAATTTCCGGGCGCTCTGCACCGGGGAAAAGGGAATCAGCTACAAGGGGAGTCCTTTCCACCGGGTCATCCCCGATTTCATGTGCCAGGGCGGCGACATCACCCGCGGGGACGGCACCGGCGGCCAGTCCATCTACGGGCGGCGCTTTGATGACGAGAACTTCCAGCTCAAGCACACCGAACCGGGCATCCTCAGCATGGCCAACGCGGGACCGAACACCAACGGCTCGCAGTTTTTCATCACCACGGTGGTGACGGAGTGGCTCGACAACGCCCACGTCGTTTTCGGCAAGGTCGTCGAGGGCTTGGACGTCGTGAAGACCATCGAGGGCTTCGGTTCCCGCAGCGGCAAGACCGCCAAAACGATCGTCGTCGAGGATTGCGGCCAGCTCTGATCGCTGCGATCCCCGAAAACCTTTCGTCGTCTCCGGGAAAATTCCTTTTTCCGGAGGCGACTTTTTCTTTGGCGGAAGCCGTCCCCGATGCATCCTTCTCCCATGAGTGAAGCCTACGATGCGGTCGTCATCGGTTCGGGACCCAACGGTCTCGCGGCGGCGGTCCATCTCGCGAGGGCGGGGAGGTCGGTCCACGTGATCGAGGGGCACGCGAGGATCGGCGGCGGGACCCGCACGGACGAGCTGACTCTCCCCGGGTTTTTCCACGATGTCTGCTCCGCGATCCATCCCATGGGAGTGGCTTCGCCCTTTCTGAAAACACTGCCCCTGGAGGAGTTCGGGCTGGAGTGGATTCATCCGGAGGTCCCCCTAGCGCATCCGCTCGACGGCGGCGACGCGGTGGTCCTGCATCGTTCCCTCGACGAGACGGCGGACGCTTTCGACGCGTCGTCGGCGAAAATGTACCGGCGAGTGTTCGCTCCGTTGCTGGGGAAATTCGAGGAGACCCTGACCGATCTCCTCGCTCCGCCGCTCCGGGTGCCGCGGGATCCTCTCGCCGTGATGCGCTTCGGCCTGCGCGCCCTTCCCTCGACCCTGGCGTCGGCCCGCGCCTGGTTCGGCGATGAAAAGGCGAGGGCGCTCCTCGCCGGAAACGCGGCCCACGCTGTGGTGCCGCTCGACCGTCCCCTCGCGCCCAATGCGATCGGATTGATGCTGATGCTCGCCGGACACGCCTGCGGATGGCCGGTCGCCAAAGGCGGTTCGGGGCGCGTCAGCGGGGCGCTCACGGCCTACCTCGAATCCCTCGGCGGCTCGATCGAGACCGGCCGACGCATCGCGAGGATGGAGGAACTGCCCCGCGCCAAGGCCTACCTGTTCGACACCTCGCCCTCCGCTCTCGCCGGGATCGCGGGGGAGTGCTTGCCCGCCTCCTACCGTAGGCGCTTGCTCGCGTTTCGCCACGCTCCCGGCATTTTTAAAATCGATTACGCCCTCGACGGTCCGGTTCCCTGGACGGCGGAGGAATGTCGGGGGGCCGGCACGGTCCATCTCGGAGGCAGCCTCGACGAGATCGTCATTTCCGAACGGGAGGTCCATCGCGGGATCCATCCGGAGCGTCCCTTCGTCCTCGCCGCTCAGCAGAGTGTCTGCGACGAAAGCCGCGCCCCGGCGGGAAAACATACCTTTTGGGCCTACTGCCACGTCCCCTCCGGTTCGACCGTGGACATGAGTTCCGCGATCGAGCGCCAGATCGAGCGTTTTGCTCCGGGGTTCCGGGATCGGATTCTCGCGCGACACACGATGAACTGCGCCGACTACGAGCGCTACAACCCGAATCTCCTCGGTGGAGACATCGTCGGCGGTGCCTCGGACTGGCGTCAACTCCTCGCCCGTCCGGTCGTCGCCGCGCATCCCCATCGCACACCGGATCCGGCGATTTTTCTCTGCTCCGCCTCGACGCCGCCGGGAGGAGGAGTCCACGGAATGTGCGGTTACCGGGCCGCCCAAGAAGCGATGCGGGGAGTGCTCGCCAAAACCTGAGGCACTTCACGAGACGCCGGGCAAGGTCCCGAAGCCGACAAGCCCTTTCTGATAGCCGGACTCCAGGCGGAAGATGTCCACTCCGTTGCCGTTGAGGCCCCGTTTGCTTTTGCCGCGGGCACCAAACATGTAATGGGTGCCGTCACCGCCCTGACCGAGATAAATCATGACGTGGGACACTTTGTGGCCGGAACGGTAGGTGCCGCCCCAGAAGATGAGGTCGCCGGGTTTGATACCCTTGCGGCCGCCCATGTGGTCGGGAATGGACTTCGCATGCTGCATCGTCCGGTGCTTTCGCAGCCAGGCGTATTGGTCGTAGCTGGTCCGGGGCATGTCTTTGAATCCGATGTCGGCGAGGAGGAACTGCATCGAACCCGAACAATCCATGCCGCCTTCGTTGGGATGCTCTCCGCCGAAGACATAGGGGAGGCCGAATGTGGAGATGTGCTCGGCGCGGGCGCGGATCACCGAGAGCAGTTGCAGCATTTCCGGCGAAGGTTCCGGCGTGCCGAAGAAAAATCGCTTCCGACTCTTGGTGCGGTGGTAGCGGTAGCCTTCGTAGGGCAGAGCATAGGAAGGCGGACGATAGACCGGTTGCTGTTGGTAGACGACCGTCTCAGGAAGACTTTGCACCTGCCGAACCGGGATCGGGACCGACACTGCCGCCAGGGACACCGGAAGGGTCTGAGGGAGAGGTAGCGGTCGTGCGATCGGCAGCGGGGTTGGCCGGGGTGCGTGGTGCTTTTTCTGAAACCATCCGGCATCCGCCGCGCCAGGCAAAAGCATCGCGCCGACGAGGAGGAAAGGCACTGGGTTCGGCTTTCTCCAAACGCGTAAAATCATCATAATTAATAAATACCATAATTATGATAATAAACAAGAGGTTTCCTTCCGCAACGGGTCGGGGAAGGGAGGACCCTCCCGCCGATGGGGTGGGCGGTGGGAGGATCTCCGGGAAGTGACGGGTTGCCCTACGCCTGCCCCCCTCCGCGTCGGCAGGACGAGAGGGGGACGAGGCTGGGAAGCCGGGCTTAGAATTTGCCCGAAACGGTGAACATGACCGAGCGGCCCGCACCGGGGATGACGTGTCCTCCGCCGACGCGATCGACGTAGGCTTCGTCCGCGATGTTGAAGACGTTCACCCGGAGAGTGACGTTCTCGTTCATCTCATAGCCGATCATGGCGTCCCAGGTCGTGTAAGAAGGAGCCTGACGGTTGTTGGAGTTGTTGGAGTAGCGGCTGTCGACAAAGACGGGGCCACCACCGGCGAAGAACTTCCCGGGCAGGTCGAAGTTGTTCCACAGGCTGAAGGTGTTCTCTGGGGTGTGCGCGGTTTCGTTGCCCACTTCGAGAAGGTTGCGGGATTTGGTGATCTCGCTGTCGAGGTGAGTGTAGCTCGTGTAGATCTCCCACCATGGGGTGACCTGACCGGCGAGTCCGAATTCGAAGCCCTGGATCTCCTGCTCCCCGTCGAGGACGGTGAAGTCCGTCGGGTCGGTGGGATCCTGGGTGCGGGCGTTCGTCTTGGTCGTCTGGAAGATCGCGCTGGAAAGCGAGAGCCGCTCTTCGAAGAGCTGCCACTTGGTGCCCAGTTCGAAGGTTTCGTTGACTTCGGGACCGACATTGATGCTGTTGTTGGCCGTCGCGGCATTGCTGAGCGAGAGGGCTTCCCCCGAAGGGTTGAACGAAGTGCCCCAGCCGAAGTAGACGCTGCCGTGCTCGACGGGTTTGAAAACCACCGCCGCCTGGCCGCTGACGACCTCGTCGACGCGTCCGAGTCGGGTGATGCCGGTGACGGGATCGATCGAGGTGTAATCGGTCTCGTAGTGGTCGTAGCGGGCACCGCCCGAAACCTCGAGCCAGTCGGTCAGTTCCATCGTGTCGAAGAGGTAGGCGGCGGCGGTCGAGGCGACGGCGTGGGTGCTGTCGCCGGTCGGTCCCGCGGGCCCGGGAATGAGCGGGGCGTTCGCGCTCATGGGACGGAACAGATCGACGTGCGCCATATCCAGGGAAGTGAAGGGATAGCGGTCGAACTCTTCTTCGATGAATTCGAACCCGACGACCCCGTTGTGTTGGATGGCACCGGTCGTGGCCGAGAAAATGAAATCCGTCTGGTTGGCGATGATGGAGTTCGTCTCATCGCGGTTGCGGTAGTTGTCCCCGCGGATCAGGGCCGGGACGGATCCCGTCACGAATCGCGGAGGAGTCGCCACGGAATAGCGGTCCGTCGATCCCACGCGCAGTTGGTTGCGCAGGGTCAGGGAGTCGTTGAAATCGTGCTCGAAACGGATCGTCGTCGCCGTTGTCCGGGTCTGCTCGACATCGCGACGGAGGTTCCCGTAGAAGTTGCTGTAGGGCACCGGGGCGACTTTGTCAATGAAGGGGAAGAGGGCGGGATCGCTGATGTTGTCCGGCACCCAGGGAATTCCGTAGTCGGGAACGTTGTCCTCTTCGAAGTGGAAAAAGTTCACATAGAGCCGGGTGTCGTTCGGCACCACCGCACCGACCGATTCTTTCCCGGACCAGCCGTTTTTGTCAAAGGTGGATTTTCCCGAGGAGGAGGGAACCACCGTTTCCCCGAGACCGAAGGCGAGCGAGCCGGCGATACCCCAGCGCTCGTTGCTGATGAAATCCCGTCCGGGAGTGTCGTTTTCGTGCCCCATCACATTGAGGCGCAACGCGGCGCCTTCGATACCGGTGATGGGGGTGTTGTAGTCTATCGTGCTGCGAAGGAGGCTGTCGCTTCCGACCGAGACGTCGGTGTGGAGGAAGTCGTTCAGCTTCGCGGATTTAGAGACGAGATTGATGGAACCTCCCGTGGAACCCCGTCCGGTGTTGGTGGAGGCGGGGCCTTTGACCACTTCGACCTGCTCGAGATTGAACGGATCCCGGCTGTAGGCACCGAAATCACGGATTCCGTCGATGAAGAGATCGTTGCGTGCCGCGAAACCGCGGATCGAGATGTTGTCTCCGGGAACTCCACCGCCTTCCCCGGCCTGGACACTGATGCCCGAGACGTTGCGCAGCGCTTCGCGCAGGGTGGTGGCACCTTGGTCCTGCATGAGAGCTTGCGGGATGACCTGGATGGTCTTGGGGGTGTCGAGGAGCGGCTGGGTGTACTTCGGCGAGGCGAGTGTCTCGGCTTGATAGAGTGAATCCGTCTCGATCACCGGCGGCGCGATTTCCACGACGGGCGCGGGAGCGGGACGCGGGGCCGGTGCGGGACGAGGCGCGGGCCGGGGGGCTTGGGTGGATTGGACCACCTGGGGCGGCAGGGTGCTGACCGTGCCCTCCGGAGCAGGGGCGGGAGTCTCCGCATCCTGGGCATTGGCAACGCCTGCCCCGCAGAGCGCGGTGAGCAGAACAAAACCTTCATGCTGGCGGTTCTTCAGTCGTGAACGTTTGGATTTCATGGATTCAGTTTTTGTGGGTTGGAGTGATCGGTTGAATAAAAGAGGGAAAAAAGGAGCAAGGAAGCTGTCAGGATTTCACGAGCCACGGAGAGGTTTTGTCGCGGGAGACGACGGGGACGACGGGGACGATGGAGGCGTTGCCTCGTCGTCGCCCCGACGGGCTCCTTTGCTTTTGCCCGGAGACTCCTGTCCCGAGGTCGACGGGGCGGGGCGGGGCGCTCGCGGTACCCAGTGGATATGGGAATAGGTTCCCGCGAATACATAGAGGGCGACGACCCCGGCGACACTCAACCCGGCGATGCCGAGCAGGCGGGTCGGTTTCATTTGCCACCACATGATCGCTCCCGAGAGGCCCCAGAAGACCATCGTCAGGCCGGTCGCGTCGCCGAGGGCGGACCAGAGCCAGCGCGATCCCATCTGGGTCGGGTAATGATGGGTTTTGTGAAAGCGGGTCAGCACGGAGTAGAGGTCGGGGCCTTCACCCGTTCCCAGTT
>JAAYAT010000345.1 GCA_012719225.1 Verrucomicrobiaceae bacterium | reverse complement strand
GACGCGGGAGACCACATGGTAAAACGAACGGCCTTCGCCAAGGAGTCGCGCGGTTCTCATGGGAGCAGGATGGCGCGTGCCAGGGAGCTTGGCAAGCGAAATATTTACTGATTGTCTGTCCCTTAAAGATTGCCACTTAAAAATTCAACATGAACCGGATGTGCGGCAGACGTTTACTCGGCCTGAACAGTAGTTGCGAAGGAGTAAATTCTCGGAGAGATTGCCCGGAACCTCATGGCGGAACGCCCTCCCATCCAGGCCATCGGCCGCATTGTCGAAGTCCACGAAGCGGGCCGCCTCTACCGCGTCGAGATGGCCAACGGCTACCGCGCCTACGCCATCATCGAACGCAAGGGACCGAAACCGCCCCGGGACGAAGACCCCCTCGGCCAATCCGTCACCATCCATTTTTCCCCCTTCGACATGAGCAAATGCCGCCTCGTCGCCTGGGTTGCCGCTCCTAGCTCCTGAATTCTAGCTCCTAAATTCTAGCTCCCAGCTCCTCCCCCCTCATGCCCCTCCTCCAAGTCAGAGATCTCCGCACCAGCTTCCACACTCGCGACGGCATCGTGCGGGCGGTCGACGGGATTTCCTTCGATGTCGGAGCGGGCGAGACCGTCGGCATCGTCGGGGAATCCGGCTCGGGAAAATCGGTCTGCTGCTATTCCCTGCTCCGGCTCATCCCCCAGCCTCCCGGACGCATCGAAGGCGGCACCGCGATGTTCGGTGACCTCGATCTGCTGCAGCTCTCCGAGGCGCGCATGAGAAAAGTGAGGGGCAAACGCATCAGCCTGATTTTCCAGGACCCGATGACCTCGCTCAATCCCTACCTGCGCATTTCCACCCAGCTCATCGAGCCGCTCGTCCTGCACGAACGGATTTCCCCCTCCGATGCCCTCGCCCGTGCCATCGCCGAGCTCGAAGCCGTCGGCATCCCCGACGCCGGGAACCGCATCCACAGCTACCCGCACGAGTTCTCCGGCGGCATGAGGCAGCGGGTCATGATCGCGATGGCCCTGATCACCCGGCCCGAGATCCTCATCGCCGACGAACCGACCACCGCCCTCGATGTCACGGTGCAGCGTCAGGTTCTCGATCTCATTAAAACGCGGCAGCAAGAGCTCGGCACCGCCGTCATTTTCATCACTCACGATCTCGCCGTGGTCTCCGAAGTCTGCGACTACGTGAACGTGATGTACGCGGGGCGTTTCGTCGAGCGGGCCCCCGTCGAGACTCTCTTCGTCCGGCCCCGCCACGCCTACACCCGGGCGCTGCAGCGCTCCATCCCCGCGATGCAGAAAAAGGGCGAACCCCTCCACACCATTCCCGGTCTGCCGCCGAATCTCGCCGAGGGGGTCACCGGCTGCGCCTTCGCCCCGAGATGCGAGATCCCCGAGGGCGCTCCCGCCCACGCGACGACCCGCCCCGCCCTCGTCGAATTGGGGGAGAAACATTGGGCGCAGGATTGTCCGGGCTGTCTCGCGATGACAGGATGAGGGACGCCTTTTCCCACGAATTTCCTCCCACGATTTCCCATGTCCTATCTCGAACTCGAACATCTGACCCGCCACTTCGTCCGGCGGGAGGGCTGGCCGATTCCCCGCAAAACCCTGATTCGCGCGGTCGACAGGGTTTCGTTGCGGATTGAACAGGGTGAGATCCTCGGTCTCGTCGGGGAGAGCGGCTGCGGCAAGTCCACCCTCTCGCGGCTCATCATGCAATTGCTCGCGCCGACCTCGGGCAGCGTGATCCTCGAAGGGCAGAGACTCGCCGACCTGCCGCCGACGGAGATCCGGAAACGACGCCGCGATTTTCAGATGATTTTCCAGGACCCCTACGCCTCGCTGAATCCGCGCATGACGGTCTACAGCACCCTCGCCGAAGCGATCCTGACTCGGCGACCGGAGCTGAGACGCAACCGCGCCGCCCTCGAATCCGCCGTCGCGGTGCTGATGGCGCGCGTCGGTCTCGACGCGCGCTACATCCGCAAGTACCCGCACGAATTCTCTGGCGGACAGCGCCAGCGCATCGCCATCGCCCGCGCTCTCGGACCCGAACCCAAGCTCATTCTCGCCGACGAACCGGTCTCAGCCCTCGACGTCTCGATTCAGTCGCAAATCCTCAATCTCCTCCTGGAATTGCGGAACGAACTGGGGCTGACGATGATCTTCATCTCGCACGATCTCTCGGTGGTGCGCTACATCGCCGATCGCATCGCGGTGATGGACGAGGGAAAAATCGTCGAAACGGGAGAAGCGGACGCGCTTTTCACCGCTCCCGAGTCCGAGGTGACCCGCGCCCTCCTGCGAGCCATTCCGAAAATTCGTCATCGCGCCGCCGCCAGTTGAGACCGCGCGGAACCGCTCACGAGTACTTCGGATCTTTTCCTGGATCGGTCTCGTAGAGATACTCCTTGCTCCCCGAGCAGTGCGCTTCGAGGTGTTCCGCCAGAAAACGCCGATAGTGGGGGTCTTCGCGGAACATCTCGTACTTGTCGAGGCTCTCGAAATCCGCCGAAAGGAAAAATCCATGGGAATTCGCCGGATCGATGGCGCGTCCCGAACGATAGTTGTGCGCCTCGTTGATCCGGCGGAAACAGGATCGGCTCGCGCGGATCATTTCCTCCAGAACCTCCTCGGACGTGCCTTTGCGGATCCGATACAGGGCGATGTAGTGGACCATGACGAGAAAACAAGGAGGGGGAAACGGCGTCTCAACCCCCGCTCAGTCGCGCCACTCCAAGGCTCCTTTTTTGAGGGCGTAGAGATAGGCGACAAACAAGATGCCGACGAAACCGAACATGGCCCAGAGGAAAACCAGACTTCCTTCGCCGATTTGCTCGCGGTAGACGGTGGCCCAGGGATAGAGGAAGACCACCTCGATGTCGAAGAGGACGAAGAGCATCGCCACGAGGTAAAATTTCACGCTGAAACGGGCCTGGGCACCGCCGATCGGGATCATCCCGCATTCGTAGGCGGAGTCCTTGGTCGGGTTGCGCAGGGCGCGTTTCCCGAGGAGGGCGCTGGCGACGAGGGTGGCACCGGCGAAACCGGCCGCAATCACGATCTGGAGGAGAACGGGGATGTAATCAGAAACCATGGCGACAAAAAACGAAAAAAAATCCGTTGGACCAAGATGGTCTCAGCCCAACGGAATGTATTGAATTTGGTCGTTCCGTCCAGACGATTTCACGTCTCTCGGGAGGAAAGATGCACCGGCCCGCTACGGCCGGTGCCTGGTGCCTTTGGGCCCTTCGGGCGACCGAAGAACCCGGGGCCACGATTCAAGTCGCCACAGGAGGGCTGGCGGCGTCCTGGATGTTTTCCAGTCCGCGGTAGACTTTGCCATTCTTTTCGACAAGGCCGCGGGTAACGAGATTCTGAAGTTTCTCGTAGGCCCGGAGGCGGAGCATCTCCTCTCCGCCGCTCACGGCGTTTCGGGCCTTCAGGTTTTCATAGACGACCTCAAAAAGGTCGTTAAACCCGAAGGTTTGTTTGTCAGAAAGTACGGTGACCAGTTCATCAGTTACATGATCCGGAACCCGTCGCGAGAATCGTGTTCTACGTGTGGTTGACATGACTTCCACTATACCACACTCCCGGGGGAATGCCTACCAAATTCTCCGGCAATTTCGCATAATCTGAATATTCTCATGTTTGAGGTTCAGAAACGGCGAGAAAACCAAATTCGGTAAGTGCCTTAATTACAATGACTTTTAAGCTTGGCAAACTAAGTTGGGGGGAGTTGAGATAGGTGCAGCAGTGAATATAGGAGCGCATTGCCGCCAGGGGGCGGCGCGGTTCCCCCTGTTCCGCGAGCCATCCGTCGAACGCTGTCAGGGCCTCGACCCAATCGGCGAGGGAGTAGTCCGATTCGTCCACGTCTTCGAGCAGTTCCTCGAGCCCGTCGGCCTCGCCCCGATGGAGCAAATCGGCGAAAGCGGCCAGCTCGGGAGAATCTTTCCCGACCGCTTTTTCCACGAGGGTGAGGAGGGAGAGAAGGGTTTCGTTCATGGCGCGTTCGGGAAAAAGGAAGGCGTGGGCGCGAGGTTCGCGTCGGGTCACTTCAGTTTGTTGACCTCTTCGGGGGTGTAGGGGGCGCGGGCGGCGTGGGCGGCGCGGTAGCGGGCCACCGCCTCGCTGGTGACGGGAGCGGCGCCGTTGCCCCAGGCGTTGCGCACGTAGGTCAGGATCGCGGCGAACTTCTCGTCATCGAGATCGGGATTGTGCCGCAATCCGGGCATCATCGGCTGGATCTCGGGGACGGTGTAGGTTTTCCCCATCACCTCGATGGGTCCCATCAACCCGTCGACGACGACAGCGATGAGACGCCGCTCGGATTCCAGGACCCACTCCGATCCCACGAGGGGCGGGGCGAGATATTGCTGCCCCATGCCGTGGACCTGGTGACAGGCGAGGCAGAATTTCTGGTAGAGCGCCTCCCCTTCCTTGAAACGGCGTTTGTGCTCGTCCGTGGTGAGATACACGACCTCTTCGCCGGAGCCCACCAGAAAGAGGGCGGCGAGGGCCTTGGCCTTGGCCGCATCGACTCCGGGCTGCTTCGCGGCGGTTTCGAGGGCGGCGAGTTCTTTCACCGGCATGGGTTTGAATTTCTTGTCCTTGCCGCCCGCGAGCATGCCCGAGACGATGCCGGAGCGGATCTTCGCGTCGGTTTTAGGATCGGCGAGCACCTCCAGGAGGACCTTCGCCTCGCCGGTCCGGCGCATGCGCACCGACGCCTTGGCCAGCGCTGCATACCCTCCGGGTGTCTCCAGCAGCGTGGTCAGTTCCTCGAGTTCCTTGCGGACATTGCGCCGCACGAGGGTTTCGATGAGGGGGGCCCGCAAGTTGTGGGTCGGCGGGAGGGCTTTGAAAAGAGCCAGTTCGTGTCCGGAGAGGCCGCTCACCGCGAGGTCGCCGGCAAGGAGATCGTTTTCGTCTTTTGTCAGTCTTTCCGCGAGGACGGGCACCGCCTTTTCTCCGAAGAGTCCGAGGGTGGCGGCGAGCTGATGGCGGAGCGGGAGCATCCCAGTCTCCTCGATCCGGTCCGTCCCGGCCAGATCACTCAGCAGGGTGAACACCTTGTCGCTCTCGGCTCCCGTCACGAGCGACTCGGCCGCCCGGACGGCCTCGGCCGCGACGCGGGGAAGATCGCTCCGGAGAGCGGTCTCCAGGGTCGCCGCGTCGAGGTGCCCCAGTCCCTCCAGCGTCCAGAGGGCGTGGATTTTCGCCAGCTCGCCCGCCTCGCCGCCGACGATCTCCTGCAGCGCGGGCACGACGGAATCCGCCTCGCCTCGTTCGATGATGAGCCGCTGGGCAGTGTCGCGCCACCATCCGTTGGCGTGGGAAAGATGGGCGACGAGATCGAGGGAGGACTGCTCCTGCATCCGCGGCGCTCCGCTCCCGGCACCGCCCTCGCGATGGCGCACCCGCCAGATCCGCCCGAGGCCGACGGGCGTGTCGAGGTCGCGCGCCTCGATCTGGGCGCGCAGGTAGGAAGTCATGTAGACCTTGTGCTGGAGGATCCCGCGGTAGAAGTCGACGAAGTAGAGGGTCCCGTCGGGAGCGGTGTAGGCGTTGACCATGCGGGAGCGCTCGTCGGTGGAGGTGAAAAATTCGGCCCCCTCGTAGGCGCTCCGGACCGTGCGCCTGCCGTCTTCCCCGGCAGACAGGACCGCGCGCTTCACCAGGTTGCCAGCGGGTTCGGTGATGAAAAGATCGCCGGCGAACTCCTCCGGAAACTGATCGCCCCGGTAGACCGCCATGCCCGAGGCCGCCGTCGGGGTGACGAGATAGCCGTTTTCATCGAGGGTCGCCTCCATGTAGCCGCGATTGACTCCCGGATTGATCCGCGAGGGCCAGAGCTTCTGGTTCTTAATCGTCGAGGTCACGGAGGCGCGGAACGGGAAATTCGGGTTCCGTACCCGCAGACCGGGGGGGACATCCTCGACAGTGATGAGGTTGGAATTGGTATTGGTGAAAAGGCGGCCGTAGTTGTCCTGCACGATCCCCCACTGCCCGCGCGATTCGGTCTTTTCCTTGACCCAGACGCCCTTCACCTTCTTGTAGCGCTGGTCGGACTTGGCGCTGTAGATCCAGTTGTCGAGGGCGGTGACGAGGCCGTTCGGTTTGTGCTCGGGATTGCCGCCCTCGGCGTACTTCGCATCGACCACGGTGACCTCGCCGGGGCGGATGACGCCTTTTTCATCGATCCGGATCTCCGCCTCGTAGAGCTGCTCGTTGTCGGCGAACAGCAGGGTCTTGTCCGCATCGATCAGGGCGACGGCGCGGGGGAGAACGTATTTTTCCAGAAAGACGGTGTGCTTGTCGACCTTGCCATCCCCGTCGGTGTCCTCGAGCACGGAGATGCGCCCGTAGGTCGATTCCTCTCCGGTGCCGTCGATGTCGGGCATGTAGCCGCGCATCTCGGCCACCCAGATACGGCCATTGCCATCAAAAGCGAGGGCGACGGGATCGTGGACCATCGGTTCGGCGGCGACCAGCTCGAGGGCGAATCCTTTTTCCAGAGCCATCGTCGCGGCCGCATCCTCCGCGGAGACCACCGGGGCGTCCGGGATGTTCCAATGCGCCGGCGGCGGGGTCATGACGTGACCCTCCCGGTCACCCTGCTGCCCCAGCGCGGGGACACCCGAAACCGCAAGCGCCAGAAAAAGGAAATGAGAATTTTTAAAAATCATGCCCCAGAGTATTCCATCCGTGCTACCGATTTCAACCTCGCGGACGCGGTGCGACACCCGCCGCGCGGAATCCGCCCTTTTCAGCCAACACGACCCACCCCCGACAAAACCCGACGAAACCATGTCCGCTCTCACCCCGGAATCCGACATCGGCAAGGCCATCACCGACGCCCGCCTCATCGCCGTCCTCGTGATCGACGACCTCGAATCCGCCGTTCCCGTGGCCGAATCCCTCCTCGCCGGCGGGGTCACCGCGATGGAGCTGACCCTGCGCACTCCCGTCGCCCTCGAGGCCGTGGTCCGCATCCGCGAGGCCTGCCCGGAAATGAGGATCGGCATCGGCACGATTTTGTTCCCTGACCAAGTCGCCGCCGCCGCCGCCTCGGGGGCCGCCTTCGGCGTTTCTCCCGGCGTCAATCCCGCCATCATCCGACAGGCACAGGCGACGGGCCTCCCCTTCGGCCCCGGCATCATGACCCCGACGGACATCGACCTGGCGATTCAGGAGGGCTGCCGCCTCCTCAAATTTTTCCCCGCCGAATCCTCCGGTGGACTGGCTCACCTCAAGAACATCGCCGCTCCCTACGCCCACCTCGGACCGAAATTCATTCCCCTCGGCGGCATCCGTCTCGACAACATGGCGACCTATCTCGCGAGCGACCTCATCGCCGCCGTCGGAGGCAGTTGGCTCGCCCCGAGAGAGGTCATCGGCGCACGGGACTGGAAAAAAATCGAGCAAAACGCCCGCGACGCCACCGCCGTCTTGCAAGGCTGATCTGCACCTGGGTTTTCGGACTTGGATCGTTCGCTCCCTACTGATTGTCTGTCCCTTAAAATACTACTGATTGTCTGTCCCTTAAAATAATCGGCGCTAGAAAAGCCCCGTTCCTTGGCTGGCGCACAAACCACGTTTGCTCCCAAGGAAGGGCGCTTTTCTAGCGCCCGGCAAGCCCCGCCGCTCGAGCCTTCGTCGAATATACTCCTCGGCACCCGAATTTTCGGACTTGGATCGTTCGAGCCTCACTCGCCGGGGCAACCGGGGCGGACGCTCCGCCTGCCGCCCAAACGGCGGCCCGCTACTGCGCCTTTGTCTTCGCTTTTGCTTTTGCTTTTGCCTTTTTCGGAGCTTGCTGCGGCGGCACGAGACCATCGTCGGGCTGATCCCGAAACCGCCACGGATCGTCGTGCTTCCGCATTTCCGCCAGCAGCAACGCCTTCATTTCGACCAACTTCTCCGCGTGGGCCGGATCTTCCGCAAGGTCGTGCTGATGCGGCTCGGGCGCGACCCCGGTGAGGTCCGCGACCGCCGGATCGTGATGTTGCGTCAGGTATTCCCGGGGATTCTCCGCCAGGTGAAAAAGCTGCGTCTCGCGCACCGCTCCGTCGAGCGTCTCGTATTGGATCAGCTTCCAGTCCCCTCGCCGCACGCTGCGCATCCCCGGCTTGGTGCCGCCGTTGTAGACGCCGTAGAGTGTCTCGCGGATGATTTTTTTCCTCCCTGTCAGGACCGGCTTGAAACTGATCCCCTCGTTCGTCGCCGGGGCCTCGATCCCGGCGAGATCACAGACGGTCGCTAATGTGTCGAGCAGGTAGATGTTGCCCTCGGCGCGCGAACCCGGCGGGATGCCCGGCCCTTTTACCAGATAAGGGACCCGCCAGGTATGTTCGTAGAGGTTCTGCTTGCCCATGAGACCGTGGCGTCCGATCGCGATGCCGTGGTCGGAAGTGTAGAAAATGTAGGTGTTGTCCAGTTCGCCCGTCGCCTCGAGCTTCGCAAGGACGCGCCCGATCTGGATGTCGATGTTCTCGACGCAGGCGTACTCCCGGCCGACTTCGTTGCGAATCGTGATCGGATCGCGATTTTTCCAGACGCCGCTCACCGCCACCTCGTCGCGCAGACCGGGGTGGCCGTGGGGAAAGGGATGCTCCGGCAGCCAATTGAGAGGCAGCGGCGGAGCTGCCGGACGGGCCGGCGGGAGACTGGTTTCGTCAGCGTGATTGGTGGCCCCGTATTTCGCGAGCAACTCGGGGGTGCCGTCCCGGGTATCGTGAGGATGGGAAAATCCGAAGTAGATGAAGAAGGGATCGGCGTCCTTCGTCTCCTCGCGGGTCTCGAGGTAATCGAGGACCTGCGCGGCGTGCCAGGCGCTGCCCGACTCCGCGTCGCCCCCCCGTTTCGTGGCGTCGCGGCGAACCGCGAACTCCTTGTTGGCCGCCTCGTAGCTGTTGCCCTGTTTGCAGGTGCGCATGGTGTCGTACCCGGCGCGACCGAAGACGGCGGCAAGCGTTTTCTTTTCCAAATTCGGCGGGCAATGCGTCTTCGCCAACGGACCGATCGGCAAGTGCCAGAGGGTGCGGCCCGACTGGATCATGTGGCGCGAGGGCGTGCAGACCGCCCCGGAAAAACTGCCCATGTGATAGGCCCGGTCGATCACGATGCCTTCGGCGGCGAGCCGATCGAGGTTCGGCGTGTCGAGGGGTGACGCCGGATCGTAGGTCTTGAGATCGAAGGGCGATTGATCGTCGACCAGGATAAAAAGAATGTTGGGGCGCTGGTCGGCGGCACCGGTGAAGGTGGAGACCGCGAGGAGAATCGAGAGGAGCCAAAAAGGTCTTTTCATCGGAGAAATCGTAGGGCGCGGCCCCCGAGCTGGGAAGAAAAAACGAATCGCTCTCGGCGGTTTCCCGGCTCCGGATTCTCCGCCGCCCACGATCACGCCACCTTCCGCCCGACTTTCCGCGTAAGTTTCTCCTCGTGCCGAGACATTGCTTTG
>JAAYAT010000344.1 GCA_012719225.1 Verrucomicrobiaceae bacterium | reverse complement strand
CCGCGCCCCGCCGGATCGGAGACTCTCGAACAATCCCGCCGCTACCTCGAAAAAGAACTCGCCGCTCTCGGCTGGGTGACCCGCCGCCAGACTTTCACTAGCAAAGCACCGCACGGTCAGGTCGAGTTCACCAACCTCCGCGCCCGTTTCGGCGAAGCCGCCTGGAAGGGAAAAGTGACCGGACTGCTCTGCTCCCACTACGACACCAAGGCCTACGATTCTTTTGCATTTGTCGGGGCCAATGACGCCGGTTCCAGCACCGGCCTGCTCGTGGAACTCGCGCGGGTCCTCGCCGGGCGTCCCGCCGTCGCCTCGCAACTCGAACTCGTCTTTTTCGACGGCGAAGAGGCCTTCGGTACGAACATCACGGCAACCGACGGCCTCTACGGCAGCAAACACTATGCGGGACAATTTCTCCTCGAAAAGGAAAAGCAGCGTCCTCGCTGGGGCATCCTCCTCGACATGGTCGGGGACGCCAATTTGAACATCCGCGCCGGCGTCCTCATCCCGCGCTCCTCCCTGCGCGACCTCGCCGCAGCACAAGAGGACGGCTACGTCGTCGACATCGAGCGGGTCGAGGACACCCTCCAGCACATCGCCCGCGATCTCCTCTCCGCCGCCGGCGATCTCGACCTGCGCACCCACGTCGGGATCAGCCCCGACTACATCGTCGACGACCACATCCCCCTCAACGTCGTCGCCGGCATCCCCACGATAGACCTGATCGATTTCGACTACCCGCACTGGCACACCCCCGCCGACACCCTCGACAAACTCAGCGCGGAGAGCCTCGAAATCTCAGGCCGCGTCACCCTGCATCTGGTGGAAAAGTATCTCCTTCCGCAACAGCGGTGAGCGACCGCGCGCTGGGAGCGGCGGTGCGTCCGTTTCGAAACGTGCTCGCGACGCGTTTGGAAACGAGGAAATAGGGAACCCAGATACAGATGCCGATCAGAAAGTGGAAAAACCGACCGAGAAACGGCGCTTTCACGGTGAAATCAACCCCCGGGATCGGTAGAATGAGCGAGGCGAGAACGATGGATGCGAGAAAGTCGTAGACGAGAATGCCGACGAAGAGAAGCGGGAAAAGGCGATCTCTCTTGAGGAAAAGCACGAGGGCGTAGAGATAGAGCGGCGCGGCCAGGGCAACGAGGAAGACCTCCCCGATCATCAAAGGCGGCCACAGGAAATGATACTGGGCGCTCGCCGCATTCGTCATGGTCTCCCACGTGGTCAGATCGTAGTCATGTATGATCGAGAGGGTCCCGATCACCGCGAAAAGAGGCCGCAACCAGACGCCGATGCCGACCAGAACCAGCCACCCTCGCAGCCCGTCGAGTGCGGGATCGTAGAGTTTCGCCGGCTTGAAAGTGATCGGCAGATGACTGAGCAGATAAACGATCACCGCACTCGCCCCGATACCTAACAAAGCAATCGCAACCATCATCCAATTCATCCGGTAGGGCGTATCCCCGGCCTGGATTTTCCGCCCCTCGTGGAGCGCCCGCGAGATCCACATACTGTACCCGGTCTGGCCCTCGGCCTTGCGGACATTCCTGATATATTCGGCGATACGATCCGGCTCGACGCGATCGGCGAGACTTTTGTAGGACACATAGAGCCGCGTCACCGGACCTTCGAAGCTCTCTCGATACTCGAACCGAAAGCCCGGATCCTCGATCACGACCTCTTTTGCTTTTTCGTTCATCGGATCGGGCAGGTGAATCTCCACCTCATGTTCGACATCGACGGGATGGCTGATAGCAAAAGGCATCGTGCGCCTTTTCGTCGAGGGTACCCCGAGCCGTTCGTAGGTGTATTTTGAGGGAAAAGACGCCTCGAATTTCTGATCGTCATCGTGCGATTCCTCCCACAGATTCGGGATGCGATAGTACTCGCGGACAGTGAGGATATTGCTCTCCTCGTCATCCTCCACTTCTGGATCTTTGGCCGACTCAATCTCGTCGTAGGTGGAGGAGTAGTAATTGAGATAATTTCGATTGATCTCCGCCAGAGCCACCGAGGCGAAGAAACCTCGGTTCGAGTCCGCCACCGCCCCCCTCATCGTCGTCACGACTTCGAGGGTCGCATCGCCTTGGTAATCCTTTATCCGGAACACTTCACTCACTCTCCTGCGGGATTCTCCGTGCCCCTGTGGCTCGATCGCTGTCAGCTCGGTAGCGCCCTCCCGGATCACGAGCGAATACCCGTAATCGGGGAAATAAAGATTCGCCAGTTTCCCCCGCTGATAGGATCTCGTCGGGTCGAGCCAGTAGGTCACCCCATCGACCCTGACGCAGGTGACGAGATGATCAAAGGCGCGGGGGCTCGGCGTCCAACCCGCGATCGCCTTGCCGTAATCGGTCCGCACCAGCGCGGGATAGGCTTCGATCCCCATGCGTCGCAGCAACGAGACAAGCAAGAGCGACTTGTCTTTGCAGTCGCCGAAGCGCCTTCGCATGATCGTCTCCAGCGGATAGGGCTTGTGCGAATGCACCCCTTCGAAGATCCCGAGATAGCGGATTTCGTCCTGCACAAACCGCAGCGCCGCGAGGATTTTCGTCTCAGGATTCCCTGAGGCATTTGTCCGCTCGACAAAATCCTCCAGTTCCACCGGGAGAGAGTCCGGGACAACATACTGCTTGCGAGCCCATTCATTGACTTCGCCCCAAGACTGATACGAGGCTGCCTCGATCCAGCCCCACGGATCGTAATCCCCCGGAATGCCGCCTTCATGCGGGATGGGGTCGGGGTTGTCAATCTGCCATCGATGGATCGTGGTGCCGCCCCGTTCCGTCACCACGGCGGTGTGGTCAGTCGCATTTTGCGAGAACTTTACCGGCGTCCCGCCGGGAAAACGCAGGACCCCGTGGATATGACCGATCGGAACGGTGTAGGACGTCGCCATCGCCCAATAGAAATGATCACCAAAGACGGGGTTCGCCCCCGTCACGGAGAAAGCGTACTCGATCACATCGCCGACACGGGTGTCTTCGATCACCGCGAGAACGCTGAGACTGCTGTCATAGAGCTGACGCTCGTGGTCCTCCTCGCGCTGGATCTGTTTGAACTCCTGTGAGGCGAGCCGGTCGATGGAATCCCCCTTGCGGTGGATGATGAGCCGATGAAACGCGAGCCGCTGGTAGGCGGGATCATACCCGACCGAGAGCTGTGACCCCTCCTGCAGAGCGCTCTCGGTATTGAGCCGTTTCAGATAGCGATAATAGGTTGTGCGGGTGGCGAGATCGTATTGCGTCTCCACCAGGAGGAAAAAGGTCCCTCCCGCGTCCGCCGCATCGGCCGGGACGATGTCGTGGTCGACGGGGAAGTCGACAACCCATCCCGGTGCCGCCGGACGGACGAGATCGGCCGCCGACGTGGACTCATTCATCGCGTCGGGGCTCTTTTCCGATTCCGCCCCAGCCTCCTCTCCGCTCCCGGGAAGAAGTCCCGCCCCTACCAGAAAGACAACCAAGACGGCTCGCTGGAGAAAATCAGATCGGAACACGAAAAACAAGGGGTGAAAAGTGGACCCGATATACTGCAAAGCCGCTACCATGGCAACCGCGAAACCGCGTTCGCGGCATGCACTCCCGCCACGCCGCCTCCGTCCGTCCCGGTGCCGCCTCACCGAAACGCACCGCGCCGACCGTTCATCAACTGCCAGTTGGTGTGGGCGAAGAGACCGAAGATGACCGCCATGAAGATACTCTGAAACAACAAAAGCCCCGCGATCGCCATGACAACGGCGAGACCAAAACCGATTTTCGGGACGAGATGAGCGTGTTTTCCCACCAGCAACCCTTGCAGGATATGCCCTCCGTCGAGAGGCAGGATGGGAAACAGATTGAGGATCGCCCACACCACATTCACCCACAGCATCGTGCTGATGAAAAAGCCCAGCCAGAGATCGGCCGCCCCCGGAGCGAAGACCAGCGGGACTGTCGCCGCCCCGAGCAGGAGGCTCGCGCCCGGCCCCGCCGCCGCGATGAAAACCGACTCCCACCGGGTGAATCGTCCCGGCCCCGAACAAAGGCCGCCCATGCCGTGGAGGGTGATGTCCGAATAGGGTGCCCCGTATTTTTTCCGCGCCCAGGCGTGGCCCAACTCGTGCCAGAGGATGGAGCCGAAGACCACCGCCGTCATCAGCACGAACAAACCCAAGCCGGTCGGGCCGTCCTGTTGCAGCAGCGGCATTCCGAGGAACAGGCAAAGCAACCAGAACATCCAGTGGACCTGAACCGGAAAACCGAAGAGACGAAAATGGAGCATGGGCAAGAAGGCGCCGGGGAGTTGGGATGGCGCAACCCGAACAGCCAACACCACGCTCCGCAATACTCAAGCGCGGGCTGGTGGATCGAGTCGAAAAAACCGTCCACTCTCAGCCCCAACGAAGCCCATCCCGGACCGAGTCGCTAAACCGCTACCAGCTAAACAGCCAAACCGCCCCTCACCCGAAGAGGGCCGCGATGGGCGTGCCCTGGTCGGTGAGCGGAATGGGACGGGAGCCGTCGTAGAGATCTTTGCGCGGATCGATTCCCAGCGTCGCGTGGATCGTGGCGTGGAAATCGGGGATGGAGACGGGATTCTCGACGATCGTTTTCGACAATTCGTCGGTGACGCCGTAGGCCCCCGTGTGTTTGAGACCTCCGCCCGCGAGGACGAGGCTGAAGGCGGTGCCCTGATGGCCGCGCCCGCCCCGTCCGTCATACTCGGGGGGACGTCCGAACTCGGTTCCGATGGCGATGAGGGTCTTGTCGAGCATGCCCTTGCTCTCCAGATCCGTCACCAGGGCGGAGAGGGCGATGTCGAGCTCCTGAATGAGAATGTGCTGGTTCTGCTGCCCTTCGTTGTGGGTGTCCCAGCCGGTCCCGTTGATGAAATTGAGGTTGTGCGAGACCTCGATGAAACGCACCCCGGCCTGGACGAGGCGGCGCGAGAGGAGACAGCGCTGTCCGAACTCCCCTCCGTAGAGTTCGCGCAGATCGGCGGGCTCTTTGGAGAGGTCGAAATGGCGCATGAAATCCGGTCCGGCGAGGCGGAGCGCCTCCCGCTGGGCTTCGATGTACTCCCCGAGGAGCGAGCTGGTCTCGATCCCTTCGGCGAACGGCTCCAGGAGCGCCTGGCGACGCGCGGCGCGCATCGCATCGACATCGTCGGGGCGGGAGAATCCGGCCGGTCCGCTCTCGGTGTCGGTGAGATAGACGAACCCCGCCTTGGCCCCGAGGTAACCGGGACCGCGACTCACATTGGGATAACCGATCAGCATGTAGGCGGGCACATCCGGGTTCACCGCGCCGAGTTCGTGGGCGACGATGGAGCCGATCGAGGGGTAGGTCTCGCTCCCGGTGATGAGGCGTCCGGTGTGGACGAGGTTGGTGGCGAAGGCGTGTTCGTCGATGACGTGATGATTGACGGTGCGCACCGCCGTGATGCGGTCCGCGATTTTCGCGGTGCGGCTGAGGTGCTCGCAGTAACGCACCCCCGGCACCACCGTCTCGATGGAATCGTATTCGGCCCCGGCGATCTTCGGCTTGGCCTTGGAGTTGCCCCGGCGTTTCGGGTCGAAGGTATCGATCTGGGCCATGCCGCCGCCCAGCCAGATGAAGATACAGGACTCGGCCTTGCCCTTCGGGAAATGGACCACGGAGGGGGAGGCCGACAGCCCCGGGAGTCCGAGGGTGGCGCCGCCGGCGGCGAGAGCGCTTTGCTTGAGAAAGGTGCGACGATTCATGAAGTGAAGTGTGTTGGGGGAGAAAAATAAGGGGGGGCTGGTGGGATCGGGCGTTCAGAGAGGGATCAGCGGGTGTAGATCCATTCGGAGGAATTGAGCATCGCCCAGAGCACGTCTTCCATGCGGAGACGCCAATCCGTGGTCAGCGCATTGGTCGGCGGATTGCCGCGGCGGGCGGCCTCTTCTTTCTCTTGGGCGATCGTGTTCGCCTCTCCATCGAGGTGATTGGACCAACTGACGAATTTCTCGGGCACGCGCGGGCCGTCCGGCTTCGCGACGACGCGCTCCGCCTCGGGGATGACCCGGTCGGCATAGCCCTCGCTGAGGAATTTCACGTAGCGTTCCTTTTCCAAGGCGCTCGGCTCCCGGGTGAGGAGGCGGAGGAAGAGACGGTCCACGAGTTCCTCGACGGTCTGGTCTTCCATGACCACATGGGTCATCCCGTGATCGTCACTGAGCCGGGTCAGCCAGGTGCCCATCACTCCGTTGGCGAGGATGGCGGGTTGGAGCACGTTCGGATCGACTTCGCGCACGCTGGTGGGATCCTGCCGCGCACCGCGCCAGCCGAAGGTCTGCATGATGCTGGCGACGGCCTGGATGCGGGGAAGCGAGAGGCTGGGGCGGTCCCGCTCGTTCGACGTGGAGGTGAGCATCCAAGCGCGCTCGGGCTTCCCGAGAGTGACGGAACTGCTCAGGGCGCGGACGCTGTCGATGTCGAGACTGACTTCCTCCAGGACGAAGGGTTTCCCCGTCGCGCTGAAGAGCGAGTCGACGATCTGCTCGGCGGTGAGGCGACGCGCCACCGGCGCGATGTAGAGGGGACTCGGCTTCGTCAGGAGCGGATCGACGGCGCGCTGGTAGGCCTGGGAGGCGAGAATCAGTCTCGCGACCGCCTTGAGATCGTAGTCGGCGCGCACCAGTTCCTGCCCGAGCCACGTCAGCAACTCGGGATGGGAGGGATCGCTCTGCTCCCAATCGTCGACATTTTCCACGAGACCACGTCCCATGAGTCGCGCCCAGAGACGGTTCACGATGACCTTGGCGAAACGCTGGTTCTCCGGAGCGGTGATGAGTGCGGCGAGACGGTCACGCGGATCGTCGGGATGCTCGGCGAGACGCACCGCGCTCTCCTCCTTGACCAACTTGGGAAAGGGCCAGGCCGGTTTCACTTCGCTGCCGGGAGCGAGCGTCACTTCGATGAGGGGTTCCCGGCCGGTCTGCTCGAGGCGGTCCATCGGGACGCTGCTCGACTCGGGCAGCTTGATCACGTCCTCCTTCAACATCGCGGCGAGTTCGAAGAGATCCTCCTGCTTCCACTTGTGGGTGGGGGCGTCGTGGCAGCGGGCGCACTTCATCTCGATGCCGAGGAAGGCCGCGCTCACGATCATGCCTTTCGCCGCCATGGGGACGTCGTTCTGCGAGGCGGTGGCGAATCCGGCCGGTCCGCCGAAACGCTCGCTGCCCTCCATGCGAATGAGTTCGGTCACGAAGAGATCGACCGGCTTGTTGTCGAGGAGCGATTCGTGCAGCCACCAGCGGAAGGGGCCGGTGTTGTTTAGCGTCGGGTTGATGATGTTGGGGTTTTCCGCGAGGACATCCTGCCAGTACCCCATCCACTGATCCGCCCAACGGTCGTCCTGAAGGAAGCGGTCGATGGCCCGTTCCCGGCGTTTTTCCACCGGATCGGCAAGATAAGCGGCGATCTCCTCCTCGCTCGGCGGAACCCCGATGGTATCGAGGCTGAGGCGGCGGAGAAACGACAGGTCATCCGCCGGCCCGGTCATCTCGAAGCGATCCACGTCGAACTGCGGCCAGACCGCTCCCTCCTCGACCCAGCGGGTCAGCAGGGCGACTTCCGCTTTGGTGAAACGCGGCTCCTTCGGAGGCATGATGTCGTCACCGGCGTCTTCACTGATGCGGTAGAGCAGCGAACTGCCGTTGACATCGCCCGGTATGATCGCGGGACCGTCGGACTTGCCGCCTTCGAGGGCGAAATGGTGTTGATCGAGACGCAGATCCCCCTTGGCCTTGCCCCCTCGGTGGCAACTGTAGCACTTGGCTTCGAGGAGCGGTTGGATCTGCTCGAAGTAATGGATTTCCCCCTCGCCCGCCGCCTTCGACTCGGCCTCGACCTGGAGGATGCGGTCGGCGATGAAATGATCAATCTCATTGTTCGCGGGGTAGCCGGCGGGCAACGCGGGGATCTCCACCTCCTTGGCCGTGGCCAGCCACTTGCTCGCCGCCTCGCGACGGGTCGCCCAATACCCGGCGTGTTCGGCCCGCTTTTCAGCACGGGCTTTGGCGTTGACCCGGTCGAGCCAGTCGCGGCGCTCTTCTTCATACGCGGCCCAGCCTTTGTCATTGTAGGCGACCTCGCGTTCGCCGGGAGACAGCAGCGACCAATGCTCGCTGCCCTCCAGCGAAATCGCCACGACAGTCTCGCCGAGCTCGGGGCGGCGTTTGCTCCGGCCCGCGACCCCGCCGACCATCGTCTCCAGAATCACAAAGTGCTCGCCGCCGTCGCTCTCGAACTCACACCAAGTCTCGCGGTTTCCCGGAGGGGCGAAGCGGAAATCTGGGCCGAGATCGAGGTATTCGTCCTGCGCCGAAACCTTGCCGTGGCCTCCCGTGTCGCCGCTGGGGAATTTGTTTTGGAGCAACTGGACACCGTCGATGTGGAGCTTGGAAGCCCCGCGACTGCGGAGGAGCAGGCGGTGTTTTCCCTTCGGCAGTTTCACCAGGGCCGAGGCCCGGAAATGCGACGGGTTGGAACGGTCGCCCCGCACGCCGGTCGCGACATACTTCTGCGGCCATTGGAAAAATCCGAACACCTCCTCGCGATAGGTCTCGGTGACCTCGGGTTCCTCGGGCCAAGCGTTGGCCTCGGGTACGCCTTTTTCACTGATCTGGATGAGGACCTCCCCGGCCGGCACCATCTCCTTCGTCACCGGCGGCGGCGGTGGGACGAAGGAATAGCGAGTCTGCAACTCGGCCGCCGGGAGCGCCGCGCGGTGTATCGTGAGATCATCGAGCCAACCCGAAAACGACTCGCCCGACCCGCGCTTGTTGCCCGTTCCGATGACGAGATCGTCGGCATCGGTGACCGGACCGAGATCCGTCGCACCGCCCATGTCCCACACCCCGTCGGTGGCCCGGCCGTCGATGTAGACCCGCAAGCTGTCCTTTTTCCCGAAGGTGTAGACCACTGCGAAATGGTGCCAGCCGGCGGTCGGCACCGTCGCCGTGCTCCACCAGCGGTGCCAGTCGCGCTTGTTCTTCTTCGCCGGATCGATACTGGTTAAGAGGAATCCCAACTGGGCTCCCGCGCCGGTGCCCTTGAGCCGGACCGCGTAGTTCTGATTCATCTCGCCAAGACCGGCACCGAGCTTTCCGTGGCGGCCCTTGCCGAGGAGATAGTCCATCTCCCCGCTCCTGAGTTCTTTCACCTTCACCCATCCCTCGATCGTGAGAGATTCGCCGAGGCCGAAACGGATATCCTTCACACCGCCGCGCTCCTTGTCCTTCACCACGAGAAATCCCTCGTGTCCTTGGAAAAGCCCGGCGAGGTTCTTTGCCTCGAAGTCCGGATAGCGGGGCGGACGCGGACCCGCCTCGTCATTCTCGGCCTTTCCCTTTTTGCCCTGCCATTCCCCGGCCTCTTCCGCGCCGTCGAATTTCCATTGCAGGACGATGTCGTCCTCCGCCGCGACGGGGAGAGCCACGAGCGGGCACAGCATCGCGAGGGAGGCGAAAAGCGGAGCCACTTTCGTTTGCGAGTTGGATAGGAAAGTTTTCACAATCTCACCGTAACACGGCCCCGCCCCAAAAATCATCCCTCCCGCTCTACCACTTTCGGGGGGGCTTGATCGCGTAGGGGCGGTGCCATCGCAGTGCCAGATAGGGGTAGGGACGGCGCATTGGTTTGCGCCGCCCCTCCCTCCGAACCGGACTGGCGGATTTGATTCACTGCGCTCACCCTTCGGGCAGCCTACGGCTGTCTATCTCCGGCTTCGCCTCCGAT
>JAAYAT010000343.1 GCA_012719225.1 Verrucomicrobiaceae bacterium | reverse complement strand
GGACGGACGCTTCGAGAGGTCGCCCTCCTCGTAGACCGGCTTGCTCCCGGTCGGCTGGAGCCGGTAGATCCGTCCGCTCGTTTTGTGCCAGTCATCGACCGGCCGCACGTGACTGAGACGGCTGTCATACCAGTCCGCCATGTAGACGGCCCCGTCGGGACCGAGTCCGGCGTAGACGGGCCGAAACCACCTGTCGTCGGTCTCGACCAGATTGGTCTCGTCGACAGTGCGATAGGTGGAGCCGTCCCGCTCCAAGCGACTCGCCCAGACGAGATTGTGGAGGGAATTCGGTGCCACGATGCGACCGCTCAGTTCCTCCCCGAAGAGGTCGGCGTCGTAGATCGTGAAGGCCTGGGCGAAGCGGCGCTCGTCGCCCTCGTGCTTCATGTGTTCGAAATACCCGAAGGCGTAGGGATTGGTGAGCGGGCCGTGTTTTCCCCAGGACTTGCTCCCGTAGCTGCCCTGCGGATAAAACATGCCGCGGGTCTTGCCAGCGTTGGTGCCGGAAAAGACGTGACCTTTTTCGTCGATTTCGAGACTGAAGGTATTGCCCCCGCCCTCGGCGTAGATCTCGAAACGGCTCGTCGGCGGGTGGAACCGCCAGACCATCTGCCCTTGCCAGGCGATCTCTTCTCCGGTCGCCGGGTCCTCCACCGCGCCGGTGGAGGTGCTGCCGTTGACGCCGTAGAGCCAGCCGTCGGGTCCCCACTGGAGACTGTTCATGACCGAGTGGGTATCCTCGATCCCGAAACCGGACAGTTTCACCACCGGATCCGAATCGGGCACGTCGTCGCCGTCGGCATCGGGGTAAAACAGCAGGTAGGGAGGATTCGCAACCCAGATCCCCCCGGCCCCAACGGCGACCGAGGTGGCGATATTGAGCCCGGTGATGACGTCCTTTTTGCTTTCAAAAACGCCGTCGCCGTCGCGATCCTCGAACACGCTGATGATGTCCTCGCCTTTCACCCCGTGCGGCGGTGGCTGGGGCACCTTGTCGAAGCGGGCTCGGAGGTGGTTGTCGTATTCGACGATTTTCAATCCGGCGGGGAACTGATACTGGCGGTATTGCACCACCCAGAGGCGACCGCGGGCGTCCCAGGCGAGGGAGAGCGGTTGCTCGACGGCGGGCTCGGACGCGACGAGCGCCATCTCGAATCCTTCGCGCATGCGGAACCCGCGCATCGCCTCGTCGGGCGGAGTCGGTTCCGATCCGTCGGCGAGGGCACCGCGTCCGGCGAAAGTCTTGATGACCTCGGCGGCCTGGTCCGAACCGGCCACCCCCGGTTCCTGCGCCACACCGGGCACCGCATGCCACGCGGAAAAGGTGGATAGGAAAAGAAGAGGGAGAATCGTCGCGTTTTTCATGCTGGGGGGAAAGAGAGCCGCATCACCCCGAGGAAAACACACGAAACCCGGTGCGAACAGGGACGCAACCGGGTTTTCTTCCGACCTCGTCAAAGCGGGCGAGAGAACGCGGCCGGATCAGAAAGGCAGGCGCACACCGGCCCGGAAGAGAGTGAAGTCGGCCTGGGCGCTGTCCACGAAATGGTAGGCGAAGTCACCGAAGAGACCGATGCAGCCCCACGATTCCATGCGGATGTCGATGCCCGCGCCAAGGTTCCAGAGCATCTCGGAGCGACCCGAAGCCACCACCCCGGGACCGCCGAAAATGTAAGGGGCGATCGTGCTGCAGCATTCCCCGCCGAGGGGGAAACGATACACCGCGTTGAAGGTGCCGACCTGGATGTCACTGCCGCCCGCCGTGCCGGATCCGTGCAGCATGTAGCTGCCCTCCAGGCCGAAATTGTGCCCGAAGAAATAGCCGAGCGAGACACCGCCGCCCATGGCGTTGTCGAGGCGGGTGTCTTCCGGCCAAAGGCCCGAGGCGAACACGCTGAAGACATACCCGGTGTCGAAACAGTAGCTCGCGTCGGTGATGCGCTGTTCCACCTGGGGATTCTTGGCACCGTGGAAGGCCTCCTTGTTCCAGCCCCAACCCGCCTGGGAGAGAGTCGTCAGGAGAAAAGAGAAAGCGAAAACAAGTGAGAGACCTTTCATGGGAAGCGGTGCGGAAATGCAGTGAAGTTCCGAAATGCTACAAAGAATCCGTGCCGCGACAATCCTTTTTTTGGATTTCTTTACAGGGAATCTCCGAAGTCCAGTTCGCCGAACGTGCTGTGAGGGGACGTCTTCAACGGCAACAAGCGAAAGCGGGGCTGGGCCTGGCTGGCGATCACGCGGTAGAGGGCTTCGCATCGCTCGTCTGCCGTGAGGTAGTGCGTGATCGGCGGCGTGACGTCCGCTTGGGCGAACATCTTCGTGTCATTCGGAATGATGGTCCGTTGCGTGATCGCCTCGGGCATTTGCTGCCGTTGGGAGAACGCGACGGCGGCGAACTCGCCCGCCGCCTGGGCATGGTCAACGTTGAAGGGCAACACCCGGAAATAGCGCATCGGCAGGTTCGCGATGCGATCGCGCACCGCATACTCCGCCAAGGCGATTGTGGAAACGAACATCGGAAACTGATTCTCCAGACAGAATTTCCAGACAGAATTTCAGGTAGCCCCTCGCGTTCGCGTGCAGCGGGTCGCTTGGATGATTCAAGCGGATCAGGAAACCCGTGTCGCAAAGGACACCCGTGCTGGCGGAGTTTTTAGGCATGGGCGGTTCCCCGAATCTCCTTCAACCAGGCATCGGCATCCGGAATCGCTTCCCAGGCCGGGGCAGCCTTGCGCAACAGGCCGTCGAGATACGCTTCGGAGTAGTCGGGTTCGTGGTCGAAGAGTTTGAGAAAACTCAGCGAATTCCGGTCCATTTCGAAGGTACTCAGGTTTTGTCGTCCTGTCGCCCGAACTCCGAAGCGCCGGTAGAGCAGATTCGCGTCGGCGTTCTTCAGAACCTCCTTGTCCGTCGCAATGCGCAACACCCCGAACTCCTCCGTGTCGAGATGGATGTTAGGGGAACTCTTCCCTCCCGCATCGACGAGTTCGCCGTAGAGATAGAACTCGGCGTCCACCCAGAGCTTCTCGTCACGTTCGTAGTGGGTTGTCCGGTCGATCCTCAGGCGGCTCTCATTGGCGCGGAGGGTCACGACGTAGTCCTTCTCCACAGCGAGACGTTGAAGATTTTCGACGGCGGCGGCGCTGCGCTCGTGAAGAAAGTCGATCTGGCCCTCCATCTCGACTTGAGACAAAACCGCTCCGAATCCGATCACCGTCTGCATCAGGGTGCGGAAGCGGTGCCGCACGCAGCCTTCCTGGATCTCGTAGCTGATCCGGGGTCGCTGGGAGCGACGGACTCCGGGAAAGAGGAGGTCGCCCGCCTGCCCGAGAACTTCCCGGATCTCGTCGATGTCCACCAGCTCCGGCGAAAGCGTCTGTCCCCCCACCCGGCCTTCGACTTTGATTTCGATTTCTCCCAGAGCTTCCATGCTGTGGCTACGATAGCCGGGTTGGCGCGGGATTGCCAGTGGGCTGTTACATTTACCCAGAAAGTCGATTTCCTCTATTCGCTATTTGCCTTGTGGACGGAAATCCGGCACCCCTGAAAATTCACCAAAAACCATTGACTCGACGGGCCGGACCAGCGCATCCTGATTCCCGTCTGGACCGACCGCCGCCTCTCTTCCGGCGCATCCCCATCGCGACAGAGCGACGGCGGAGTGGCGGGACGCCTGATCTACGAAACCCCATTCCCGAAGCTCATGACATCATTCCCCACTCGTTTTCCCTCTCTGGCCGGTCTCGCCGCGCTGGCTTTCTTCTCTCTCTTTTGCACGGGACCGGCGACGGCGGAGAACTGGGATGTGGTCATCGTCAACGGCCGGGTCGTCGATGGCACCGGCGGCCCCGCCCGTCCGGCACAGATCGCCGTCAAGGAGGGCCGCGTCGCCGCCATCGCCGAGGATGTCGGCCCCGGCCGGACGGTCATCGATGCCGCCGGAAAAGTGGTCGCCCCCGGCTTCATCGACGTGCATACCCATTCGGAGAATCTTCCCAAACTGCCCGTGGCGGAAAACTTCCTGCGCATGGGGGTCACCACCATCGTCACCGGCAACTGCGGCTCATCGAAGACGGATGTCGCCGCCTTTTTCAAAGATCTCGAGGAGCTCGGCATCTCCCTGAACGTCGCCACCCTGATCGGGCACAACTCGGTCCGGCGCAGGGCCATGGGCGGCAGTCTGCTGCGTCCGCCCTCGCCCGATCAACTCGCCGAAATGGAGCGGCTCGTGGACCAGGCCATGCGGGAGGGAGCGGTCGGCTTGAGCACGGGCTTGATCTACGTTCCCGGCACCTACGCCAAAACCGACGAAGTCCTCGCGCTGGCCCGGGCCGCCGCCGCCCACGACGGCATCTACGTCATCCACATGCGCCACGAGACCGCGAAAATTTTCGAAGCCATCGACGAGTTGCTCACGATCGCCCGCACCGCCGAGATCCGGGCCCACATTTCGCACATCAAACTGAACGGTCCCACCGCCTGGGGGCAGGCTGACCGGGTGCTGGCCCTGCTCGACGAGGCCCGCGCCGGAGGACTCGCGATCACCCACGACCAGTACGCCTACGACGCTTCCAGCACCGGACTCGCCCAAATGATCCCCTCGGAGACGCGGGAGGGAACCCGGGACGACTACCTCGCCCGCATCGCCGACCCCGCGGAAAAGGCGGAGATCATCGAGGAGATGAAGCGGATGCGCGAAGCCCTCGGGCAAAAAGACTACACCTACGCCGTGATCGCCCGCTACCGCCACGATCCCGAACTCAACGGACTCACCATCCCCGAAGCAGCGAAACTGCGCCGCGGGTCCGACGCCATCGAGGAGCAGGTAGAACTGATCCTCCAGATCCACGCCGAAGGCGGTGGTTCGGCCGTGTATCACGGGATGAACGAAGCCGATTTGAAAATTTTCATGGCCCACCCCTCCACCATGGTCGCCAGCGACGGCGGTCCGCGCCGCCTCGGCGAGGATCTGCCGCACCCCCGCAGCTACGGCAACAACGCCCGGGTCCTGGGCCGCTACGTGCGCGAGCAAGGGGTCGTCGACCTGGAGGAGGCCGTCCGCAAGATGACCTCGCTCCCGGCCACCGTGTTCCAGTTGAAAGACCGCGGCGAACTGCGCCCCGGCGCGGTCGCGGACATCGTCGTCTTCGATCCCGAGGCCGTCTCCGACCCGGCGACTTTCAAGGACCCGCACCGCTACGCCGTCGGATTCAGTGACGTCCTCGTCAACGGTGTACCGGTCATCGCCGACGGAAAACTCCAGGAGGTCCGACCCGGCCGATCAGTGCGGCGCGGGGAATGAATTGGTGGACCGCTCCACTCGAACCCCTCTGCCAAGGCAGGCACATCGCACCCCATGTCAGCCCGGAGACATCATCTCATTCCGAGGTTTTCGATCCGATCAACGAGCCTCCTTGCGGGAGCAGGGATTCTTCTCCTTGCCTACGTATTCTATGCTTTCGTTGTTCAGGAACGAAATCCGGAAGTGGAATACCGCCGCTGGCTCACCGACAAAACGAGTCCAGCACTACCCGGGAAGCTCGAACAATGGCTGAACAAATTCGGAATCGATTATTTGACGAAGAGGCGGATTCAGACGGCAGAGCAGAGAACGGAATTTCTGCTCCACGATCCCGACTACTCTCTCGCCGTCGCTTCCGAACTCGACTACAACTCCCGGCGCTTTGGGACATGGTCCGGGCCTTCTCCTGTTCCAAGCACGCGCCTCCCCCCGGGCACCGCTGGAAGAATCCCCCACAGCACCTACCCCATCCTGCAGGAATCACTCCACGCCTTGCTCCAGCGAGCCGATGCGAGTGGAGACCCCGATCGATTCCGGGCGGCGCTCCAGCGCGTGGACGATAGAGGACTCACTAAATGGCAGTCGGCCCTTCTGAGAAATGCGGTGAAGGGAGGAGATCCCGAGAGTATCGAAGATTGGATTCACGCTCTCAGGGAATTCGAATCAAATGCGGGGATTGATTCCGAAATTTCCGATGCTCTGAGTCAGACCTATCAAGATTACTCCCTATCGGAAGAGGATTGGGCAAAGAGGGTCCTCACGGCCGACAAACCGATGCAGGAGCGGCTCAAGATTCTGGAGGAGCTGCGGCCAATCGACGGAAATTCCATTGTTCACGATTCACTGAGGCGATGGAATGAAGATGGTTTTACAAAGGCGGATTGGGAAGGCGTCGATCGGATTCTTGGGAATGACCTCCTCGGTGACGAAAGGTTTTCCGTGTTTGTCTGGCTCGCCATCGCCGAGGCGAGCACAGACTGGCGTGAGACCCATCGCGAGTTTCTCACGGATTCTGTCGAAAGACTGTGGAACGGGAGTCACGGCGATTTCAAAACGATGGTGAATGCTCTGCTCCAGAGACTGGCATCCCGGGACACACCAAATGGGGTGGACTGGGATTCCTCGACGAGACTGATTCTGTCAAAGCTTGAGAGCGAGACGGATTTACCCTCATGGATCGACGAGGGGAATCGAATCAACTTCATGTGGTACAGCCACCATGCGGGCTTGGAGAAGTTATTTGATCGTTCTTTCGATCAGTGGAAGGAAATGTGGCCCAGTCGAGCGACAGCGATTCGAAATTTTATCGACAGCAAGCAGTATCGTGCGGTTTGTGGCCTGATCGAGATGGATCGGGATGACATGATCGCCCTACACGATGGAGGGCGACTGCAGCCCGGAGAACAGGCCAAGACGTTGCAGGAGTATCTGCAATGGGCAGAAGACATCGGAAAATACGCCAGTGCACCCCAGGTTAAGCATTTCATACGTCTGAATGTCATTGGATCTATTGCAAGCAGACTACAAAGCCCCTCCGAGCGAGAACTGGCCCGTGCAGAGATTCTCAAAGCCATCGAAGGGCTGAAACAAGACGAAGTCCGATTCCCTCACCTGATCGAACAGTGCCTGTGGACTCTGCTGGGAATGGATGATGAGATTTTCGAAGCGGGGCGTCCCCTCTTCGATTCTTGGAGGGCAGACGCAACCCCGAAGACCATTTTGGAGCAGATGATTCGGGATGAGTGGAAGCCTCGGAATATAGAACGACAGATATGGAGATACTACTTCTCAGAGCGTCTGCTATAATCAGAGATCGATTTTCAAAAACTCATTCTTCCCATGCTCCAAAGACTCGGCGATGAACACGCCGAACGACTCCGCAAGGGGCAAGAAGCCAATTTCGAACGCCTCAATCAAGAGAATGTGGAAGCCTTGAAGAGAGTGACTGATTTTCTCAATTTGCAATCCGGTAGCTTGGCGACAATCAATACGCAAGTGGCAAGATGGTGGCTCAGCAGGCTTGCCATGGAGAGGCGCTGGAAGGATGCCGCGACGTGGACGTATGACCGCGTG
>JAAYAT010000342.1 GCA_012719225.1 Verrucomicrobiaceae bacterium | reverse complement strand
CGAACCCGCGATAGAGCTTTTGCAGAGCCCGGCCTTACCACTTGGCTACCTCGCCATCACAAAGAGAATCCGCCCGGAAAACCGGGACGGGCGGCACCTAACGCCGAATCGGGGGCGCTGTCAACGTCTTAGACGGCTCCCGACGCCGACTCCGGCGCGATTTCGGATTTTCCGGGAATGGCGTCAGAGGATCATGCCGGCGGCGACCGTCTCGTTGGTCTGCGAGTCGATCAGGATAAAACTGCCGGTGGCCCGGTTGCGGCGGTAGGTGTCGTAGAGGAGCGGAGCGGAGGCCCGCAGATGAATCCGTCCGATCTCGTTGAGCCCGAGGGTTTTCTCGTCTTCGATCTTGTGCAAGGTGTTGATGTTGACCTTGTACCGCACTTCTTTGACAATCACTTTGACCTCTTTGCTGGTGTGGCGGAGATAGTATTTCCCGTTGGCCTGGAGCTGATTGGTCTCGGAGAACCAGCAGACCATGGCGTCGATTTCCTGGCCTTTTTTCGGCGGGTTGTTGGGTTTGGTGATCATGTCGCCCCGGCTGATGTCGATCTCATCCTCGAGGGTGAAGGCGCATGAAAGCGGGGCGAAAGCGGATTCCTGGGGACCGTCGAAAGATTCGATCGACTTGATCCGGGTGGTGAATCCGGAGGGCTGGACGAGGACCTCGTCGCCGGGACGGAAGACCCCGCCGGCGACCCGTCCGGCATATCCGCGGAAGTCGTGGTGCTCGTCGGAATGCGGACGGATGACCCACTGCACTGGGAAGCGGGCGTCGACGAGGTTGTGGTCGGACCCGATGTAGACGGTCTCGAGGTGATAGAGCATCGTGGGCCCTTCGTACCAGTCCATCTTGGTGGACTTTTCGACGACGTTGTCGCCGTGGAGGGCGCTCAGCGGGATCGCGACCATATCGACGATGTTGTCGAGGCGCGAGGCGAAACCCTTGAACTCTTCGACGATTTCCTTGAAGCGCTCTTCGCTGTAGTCGACCAGGTCCATCTTGTTGACGGCGAGGATGACGTGGCGGATCCGGAGCAGGTCGGCGATGAAGGCGTGACGGCAGGTCTGCTCGATCACGCCGGTGCGCGCGTCGACGAGGATGATGGCGAGATTCGCGGTCGAAGCTCCGGTCACCATGTTGCGGGTGTACTGGATGTGCCCGGGAGTGTCGGCGATGATGAACTTGCGTTTCGGCGTCGCGAAATAGCGGTAGGCCACGTCAATGGTGATGCCCTGTTCGCGCTCGGCGCGAAGACCGTCGGTGAGGAGGGCCAGGTTGACGTGTTCGTCTCCGCGCTTCTTCGAAGTCGCCTCGACCGCGTCCATCTGGTCGTCGAAGGTGTTCTTGGAATCGTAAAGGAGACGACCGATGAGGGTCGATTTGCCGTCGTCGACACTGCCGGCCGTCGTGAAACGCAGCAGATCCATGTCGAGATAATCTTCGTCGGTGGGAATTTCTTGTTGCATAAGGGAAGGCGCCGGAGGCGCGTGAAAAGTGAAAAGTGAAAAGTGAAAAGTGGAAGGTGGAAGGTGGAAGGTGGAAGGTGGAAGGTGGAAGGTGGAAGGTGCTGGGGTTAGGTGGATTGGCGGAGTTTTTTTGCCAGGGTTTCGATGCTTTTGGACAGATGGATGGCTTCGTTTCGGAGGGGGAGTGCGATTTCCGAGGAGAGATAGCAGAGGTCTTCGGTGAGGTGGAGCATTGAGCGGACTTCGCCACAAGAGCCTTTCGCGAGGTCCAAGAACCGGGCGAAATCGGGTTTGCTTCGTCTTTCGAACCCTTCGGCGATATTGTTCATCACCGATACGCCCGCTCTCTGAATTTGATCGCGAAACCCGAAATCCCGCTCGGAAACACTATCGGCACCAAAGAGTCGGTAGAGTTCGGATGCCTGATGTCTCGCTTGCTGCCAGATTCTCAGATCTTCGAACTGCTTGGCAAAGTCACTCATCCGGGTTCCCCACTTTTTACCTTCCCACCTTTTACCTTTGACCTAAAATCGCCCGCGGCGATTTTAGAAATATCCCTCCTTCTTGCGGTCTTCCATCGCGGTCTCGGAGCGTTTGTCGTCGGAACGGGCACCGCGCTCGGTCTGCCGGGCGGTGGCCACTTCGTGAATGATGGTCTCCAGGCTCGCGGCTTCGGAGTAGACCGCGCCGGTGCAGGTCATGTCCCCGATGGTGCGGAACCGCACGGTGGCGTTTTTCTCGATTCGTTCGCCCGATTGGGGAACGACCACGTCCGAGATCGCGAGCATCGCACCGCTGCGGTGGACGACGTCGCGCTGGTGGGAGAAATACAGGCTGGGCAGGGGGATGTTCTCCGATTTGATGTACTGCCAGACGTCCATCTCGGTCCAGTTCGACAGCGGGAAGACGCGGAAGTGCTCGCCGTGGTGCTTGCGACCGTTGAAGATGTTCCACAGTTCGGGGCGCTGGTTCTTGGGGTCCCATTGGCCGAAATCATCGCGGTGGGAGAAAAAGCGTTCCTTGGCGCGGGCCTTTTCCTCGTCGCGGCGGCCGCCGCCGAGACAGGCGTCGTATTGGTTCGCCTCGATCGCGTCGAGGAGGGAGACGGTCTGGAGTTTGTTGCGGCTGGCGAGGGGACCTTTTTCCTCCTGGACCCGGCCCTGATTGATGGAGTCCTGCACGAGGGCGACGACGAGGTCGGCGCGGAGATCGGCGACGTAGCGGTCACGATAGTCGAGGGTCTCCTGGAAATTGTGACCGGTGTCGACGTGGAGCAGCGGGAAGGGGAGGCGGGCCGGATAGAAGGCCTTGCGGGCGAGGTGCGCCATCACGATCGAATCCTTGCCCCCCGAAAAGAGGAGGGCGGGACGCTCGAACTGGGCGGCGGTTTCGCGCAGAATGAAAATCGCATCGGACTCGAGTTGAGCGAGGTGGTTGACTTGATAGGACACTCTTTCTTCTTCCATGATACAGATAAACAAATTGTCAAAAAATTGTCAAAACAGGGGACGCGTTCTTCTCGCGGGTCAGGTCCGCGGGTCAGGCATCGGTGGCTTTGCCCGCGGTTTTGCGAAGGACGGCGTCGAGCAGCCGGGCGAGGCATTCCTCTTCGTTGCAGGCTTCGGTGTCAATGACGAGGTCGGGATGGTCCGGCTCTTCGAAGGCGGAATCCTTCCCGGTGAACCGCTTCACCTCACCGGCGGCGACTTTCGCGTAGAGGCCTTTGGGATCGCGTTCCTGACAGGTCTCGAACGAGGCTTTGATGTAGACTTCGAGCAAGTCGTCCGTCCCGATGACGTCGCGGGCGAGCCGACGCAGTTCGTTGTTCGGGGTGATGAAGGAAGCGATCGTGATCACCCCGCATTCGGCGAAAAGTTTGGCCACCTCCGAGACCCGGCGGATGTTCTCCCGCCTGTCCTCGTCGGAAAAACCGAGGTTCCGGTTGAGTCCGCTGCGGATATTGTCCCCGTCGAGCACCTTGACGAGACGTCCGTCCGCGTGGAGACGCCGCTCCAGCAGATTGGCGAGAGTGCTCTTGCCCGATCCGCTGAGCCCATGCATCCAGACGACCGTCCCCGACTGTCCCAGGAGCGTCTCCTTGGCGGAGCGGGGCAGCATTTTCTCAAAGACGGGATAGAGGTGATCGAGGGGAGCGTTCATGGTTAGGTTTCGCGGCAACCGATCAAATGACGAAGTCCAGTTCCTCGTTGAGTCCGCACTCCCGTTTCAAGCCGAAGAAGCGGGTCTCTTCCGCGGTCATGCCGTCGACCAGCTTGCGCGAGGTGTGCCAATCCCCGATCGAGACGTAGCCCTCGTCCCAGAGCGGGTGATACGAGAGGCCGTTGGCGACGAGATACTCCCCGATCTCCCGGTCGGTCCAGTCGACGATGGGATGCACCTTGATGCGCCCGCGTTGCGAGGCGAGGACGGGAAAAAATTCACGGGTGCTGCTCTGTTGCCGACGCACGCCCGCCATGGTCGCGGAGAGCCCGAGTTCCTCCAGCGCACGGTCCATCGGCTCGACCTTGTTGAGGCGGTTGTAGCGCTCGATTCCCTCGAGCCCGTCCTCCCAGAGTTTTCCCCAGCGCGCCTCCTGCCAGGCGGGAGAGAGATCGCTGCGGTAGACCTGGAGATTCAGATCGAGCCGCTTGGTCAAGTCGTCGACGAAGCGGTAGGTCTCGGGGAACAAATATCCCGTGTCGATCAGGATCACGGGAATCTCCGGACGCTGCCGCGTCGCCATGTGCAGCAGCACCGCCGACTGCGCACCGAAGCTGGAGGTCATCCCGATTCCTCCCCCGAAATGCTCCAGGGCCCAGCCGATCCTTTCCTCCGGCGACGCCTCTTCGAGCCACTTCGACACTCCCGCGAAATCCGCGATCCCATGACGCAGCCCCGCCTCCGCCAAAGCGGACTCCACAAGAGGAGAAGGAGATTCTTCGATCATGTATGTCGCGTATAAATCCTATTTCCGATAGGATTGGTAGGGAATTTACATCGCTTACTAAATCGGATTCTGCGAACGCGTCAAGAAATTTTCTCTTCGGCGGAAAATTTCGCGTGTGAAGTTCGTCGGTGTTTGGCTGCGGTCCACCGCATTTCCCTGCTTCGCCCTCCGGGGAATCGGGAGCACCCCGGCCCGCGATCCGAACCGGCTGCCACGGCGGTGCGGCGGATTTGACGGGGCCGGAGCGTGCGCTTACCGTCCTAGCGGTCCTTTTTTGCCCCTTTCCCCTCCCGTTGACGCCTTGAAGACATCCGCAACCAGTCAACTTTTCCGGGTCACGGCGCTCTCCCTCGCGGCGGTATGGTCGATTTCGCCCGCCCTTTCCCCGCTCTTTTCGCAGGAGCAGAAATCGGCGACTGCGGCCGCCGCGACGACGACTCCTGCTGCGGAATCGGAAAAGTCCGGTCTCGCCTCGCCCTGGACCGCGACCGACACCCGCCTGGCGAATCACTACATCCAGCTCCTCCAGAAGGATCCCGCCTACGGGAACGTGCTCGATCTGCTGTGGGATCTCTACCGCAAAAAGGACCAGACTCCCCTGCTGCTCGACTATTTCAAAAACGCCAGCGCCTCCGGTCCCACCGTCGCCCGGTTGCTCTACGCCCATCTTCTCCGCAAAAACGACGAGCCCGACAAAGCCCGCCCCCTCTACGAGACCGTGCTGGAGGAAACACCCGAGAGCCTCCCCGCCCTCAAAGCGCTCGCCCGGATCGCCGACCAGCAAAAGCGAACCGCCGACGCCCTTTCCCTCCACACGCGCCTCGTCGCCCTGCTCCCTCCCGACGACGAAGACGCCATCGCTATTCGTCTGCGCAAAGCCGACCTGCACCGGCTCCAGCAAGAGGATTCCAAAGCCCTCGCGGAATGGAACGAACTCCTCGCCGCGTTCCCCGCGAACACCGCCCTGCGCACCGAGATTGTTTCCCTCCTCCTCGAAGCGGGGGAAACCGACACCGCCATCACCGTGCTCACGGATCT
>JAAYAT010000034.1 GCA_012719225.1 Verrucomicrobiaceae bacterium | reverse complement strand
TGCTCGATCTCGTCCTCCGCCTCGGCGGGATCGACAAGCATTCCGCCTTCCAGTGGGAGCAAATGCCCGGTGCCCACGGCGTCGTCGGGTTCGCCGCCTGTCTCCTCCTCGTCACGGTCGCGCGCTTCCTGGTGCGGCCGCTCGTGCAACGGGACGAGGCCTACTACGAAACCACCCAACCGTCCCGCGCGGGAGGGGAAACCGGAGGAAAGACCGATGCCTGACGCCCTGCCCCCCGCCTTCCTCTACCTGCTCGGTGCCCTCGTCGTGCCCTTTCTCCGGGGGCGTTCCCGGCAGATCTTCGCCCTCGCCGTCCCCGTGATCGGCCTGCTGAATTTCTACCTCATCACCCCGGGGATTCACTGGACGGCGAACCTCCTCGAGTTCGAACTCATCCTCGGGCGAGCCGACGGCTGGAGCCTCGTTTTCACCCACATCTTCACCTTCATCGCCTTCGTCGGCATCCTCTACATCGTGCGCGACAACGTCGCCCTCGACCTCTCCGCCGGTCTGCTCTACGCGGGCAGCGCGATCGGTGCGGTCATGGCCGGGGACCTCATCACCCTCTTCTTTTTCTGGGAAATGCTCAGCCTCGGCGCGATCCTCTGCCTGCTCGCGCGGGACACGCCCTCCTCCGGGAGAGCCGCGATGCGCTACCTCCTCGTCCACCTCTTCGGCGGTCTGGTCCTCCTCGCTGGTCTGGTCCTCCACCTCGCCGCAGGAGGCGGCACCGCCTTGGAAAAAATCGAACTCAGCGGCGTCGGGTCCTGGCTGATGTTCCTCGGGTTCGGGATCAATTGCGCCTGGCCGGTCGTGGGGGCCTGGCTCACCGACACCTACCCCGAGGCCTCCGTCGGAGGGATCATCTTCATGGCGACCTTCACCACCAAGACGGCAGTCTACGTCCTCGCCCGCGTCTTTCCCGGCGAGCCGCTCCTCCTCTGGATCGGCGTGGCCATGGTGGTGCTGCCGCTCTGCCACGCGGTCATCGAGAACGATCTCCGCCGCGTCCTCGCCTACTGCGTGATCAATCAGGTGGGTTTCATGGTCGTCGGAATCGGTCTCGACACGGCTCTCTCCCTCAACGGCAGCGCCGCCCACGCCTACTGCCACATTCTCTACAAGGCGCTCCTCTTCATGGCGATCGGTGCCGTCCTCCAGCGCACCGGAACCGCCAAGGCGACCGAACTCGGCGGACTGGCCCGCTCCATGCCGGTGACCTGCCTCTTTTGCTGCGTCGGTGCGCTCAGCATCTCGGCACCGCTCTTCGCCGGGTTCGTCGGAAAATCCATGATCCTCGGCGCGACCGCCTCGGGCGGGCAGGGAGCGATCTACCTCGCGCTTCTCTTCGGGGCCGCCGGGGCGTTTCTGATGGCGGGAATCAAGGTGCCCTTTTTCGCCTTTTTCCATCGCGATTCCGGAATCCGATGCCAAGAAGCCCCCCTCAACCAACTCCTCGCGATGGGCACCATCGCCGTGGTGAGTCTCCTCGTGGGCACTTTCCCGCATCAGGTCCTCTATCCCATGCTGCCGGATCCCTCGGTCCGCTACGAACCCTACACCGTCGGGCACGTCACCGATCAGATCCTTCTCCTCCTCTTCTGTGGACTCGCCTTCGCCCTGATGCGCCGGACGGGGTGGTATCCGGCGGAAATCCGCGCCACCAATCTCGACGCCGACTGGATCTATCGGAAAGGCGGCCCGCTCGTCTACCGCCTCGCCGACAAAAGTCTCAACGCGATCAACGCCGCCGTGAGCCGCCGCTTTCTCGGCGGATTCGTTCCCGCCCTGACGGGCTTTCTCGCGTCGGCCGGTCCGCGTTTCGTCTGCTTTCTGCTCCGCCCGGTCTGGGCGCTCCAAGGACTCACGCCCGAGGAAGTCGCCGCCGCCCGTCATTCCGTCTTCCAGCGGGCCGAACACGAGGCCTTCCCCATCGGCATCACCGCCTTCTTCGGCGTCCTCTTGCTCGGTCTGCTCTCGCTGCTGATGCGGGTCTGAGGTTGGATTTGAGGCGGCCCCGGAGAGACGCGAAGCACTCAATCGACCCGGAGATAGAGACACTTCAGGTAGTGCGCCTCGGGAAAGGAGGCGTGATGATCGGGAGCGTGGAAAGTGGTCTCCAGTTCCACCGCGCGGCGGCCCGAGCGCCGCACCGCCGACCGCACCGCTCCGAAAAACTCCTCGGCACTGACATGCGCCGAACACGAGGCCGCCACCAGCACTCCGCCGGGACGCAGTCGCCGCAGCGCGTGACCGTTGAGTTTGGCGTAGGCCTGGATCGCCCTCTCGCGTTCGCTCTCCCGTTTCGCGAGGGAGGGCGGATCCACCACGACGAGATCGAAACGTTCCTCCCCGGCCTTTTCCAACCAGGCGAAAGCATCTGCCTGTATCGTGCGATGCTCGCAGGCCGCCACCGCCGG
>JAAYAT010000341.1 GCA_012719225.1 Verrucomicrobiaceae bacterium | reverse complement strand
TCGCGGTGAAATAAATCCAAGTACAAAGCCCCAACAGAACGACAATAACAACACCGAGAAACGCTTTCATGGACCTTCACAGAAGAAGAACCAGAGGATACCGCAACCTTCCTGACAACACGATCATTTTTTCAGGGGATGCTCCTTGAGCAACTCCTTCGTGTTGAACAACATCATTCTACCCGGATTGGCGTCGCGGACCTTCCTCACTTGGGCGGGTTCAATGGGATCGGCTTGGTTGCCGAAACTGTTCCTCACAAAGGTCAAGACGGAGGCGATCTCCTCATCCTTCAGCATTCCGCCGAAAGGCGTCATCGGGACGAGTCCGTCGTACTTTTTCCCATTGATCTCAAGCGGTCCCATCAGTCCGTAGAGCGTCAGCTTGATGAGGCGCTCGGTGTCTTCCGTGACCCAGGGACTGCCCGCGATGGAGGGAAAGGCGGGGTCGAGTCCCTTCCCGTTCGACTGGTGGCAGGTGACACAATGTCCCTCGCGGAAGTAAATCTCCTGACCGACGAGGAAACGCTTTTTCGCCACCTCGCTGAGATGGGAGGGAGCGGGGAGAACGGGATGATCGCTCACCGGTGCTTCCACCACCCCGGCGAGACGGTCGCTCGCGGTCTGGGCGGCGTTTTCACTCCACTCGTCGAGCGGGAGGGCAGAAGCTGTCGCCACGATCTTCTTCGCCGCCGCCGTGTCGGTGATCCAGGAGGCGGCCACAATCGCTTCGAGTCGGACCCGTCCCTCGGGATCCCGCGCCGCGTTTTCCAGCAAGGCGACGTGATCGGGCAGAAGAGAGAAATTGTACCGCACCATGCGGACGGCGGCGGCACGGGCGTGGAAATCGGGCGAGCGGAGCACTTCGCGGAGGAGATCCGCATCGATCCGGTTCATCCCCCAGGTCACCCAGAGCGCTTCGAGTCGCTGGTGCTCGAACTCCGGATCCGTTTTCGCCAGTCCGGCGACCCAGGCTTTCACCGCCGGGAGGACCTCTTCGACCGGGAAAGCGCGGAGGGCGCGGCGGCTGCGGTAGCGGCTGCGATACTCGGGCAGTTTCAGATTGGCGAGGAGCTCTGGAATGGAGGCCCCGTCCACTTTCGCGGGAACCACCAGCGGGCGGGAGGGATAGGTGATGCGGTAGACCCGTCCGTGGACGTGGTCGCGCAGCGGGTCACGAGCGTTGTGCTGCATGTGCCCGATGAGGATATTGTGCCAGTCGACCACATAGAGCGAGCCGTCGGGCGCGAATTCGAGATCGACGGGGCGGAAATTTCCGTCGCTCGACGAGAGCAGATCGTGGCGGAAGGTCGTCTGGTAGCCCGTACCCGCGTCCTCGATCTGGTGCTGCTTGATCCCGCGAAATCCGATCGCGTTGCAGAGGATGAGATCGCCCTGCACCTCCTCCGGGAAATGCCGGGAAGAGACCACTTCGAGACCCGAGGTCGGACGCACGCCCTGGCCTTTGGGAACGAGATCGGGCGTCGAAGCCGTCTTGCTGCCGTAGGTGGACTTCACCGAGACGGGCAGCATCCAGTTCATGCTGGTGCCGGAGGTGTGGAGGAAAAAGTCCTGCCCCCACTTGTCGAAGGCCACCCCCCACGGATTCGGAATCGCGAGCTGGGCGGTGCGCTCGAGCTTGCGACGCTGGGGGCTGAAACGGTAAAAGCCACCATCGACCCCGCGCACCGGTCCGTAGGCGGTCTCGATACCGCTGTGGAGGAAAACCCCCTCGCTCATGAGAATCGCCCCCGAGGGATCGGTGGTGAAGGCGCTGATGGCGTGATGGGTGTCGTGCGAATCGAATCCGCCGAGAATGATGGTGCGGGAATCCGCCCTGTCATCTCCGTCGCTATCGCGGAGCAGGACCAGATTGGGCTCCTGCGAGACGTAGACCCCTTCGGGGGCGAATTCGAATCCGATGGGGAGATGCAGTTTGTCGGCGAAGACGGTTTCCTTGTCCGCCTTGCCGTCGCCGTCGGTGTCCTCGTAGATGAGGAGCTTGTCGTCGGGGAACGGATCCCCGGGCTTGTAGTGCGGATAGGTGGGCATCACCGCGACCCAGAGACGCCCCTTGTTGTCGAAGGAAAGCTGCATCGGATTCGCGAGATTGGGGAACTCTTTCTCCGACGCGAAAAGTTCGACCTGGTAGCCTTCGGGCACGGTGAGGGATTTTTCCGCCGCCTCCCCGTAGAGATACTCGACGCTGCCGTTCTTCGCGCTGGGTTGGTAGTTCGAAGGGACCGGCGGAAGGACGTGGGTCTTCGAATCATCGACCGCGAGATCCGTGGTCAGGCCCGTCGCGACACGGTGGATGAGATCGTCCCGCAGCGCCGCCATCTCCCGCATCTTTTTCACCTCGTCGGGATAGTTCTGCGGGCCGAAAGGATTGTAGCGCCGTCCGTGGGTATGGACACCGTTGAGAATGTGGTAGTCGTTTCTCCAGAACCAATCCTTCTCCTTCACCGCCTCGTGCAGGATCACCGGGTCCACCTTGGAACGCCGCACCTGTGCGCCGTAGAGTCCATCCGCGAGGATCTCCGCGAGCACCTCGTAGCCCGCCTCCGCGGGGATGAATCCGTCGGTCGTGAAGGGTTCGTCGGTGGAGGCGTAGAGCTGCTTTGTCGGAGTGAACAGATCGATATAGGTGAGCCCGTGTTTTCCGGCGACCACCTCCATCGCCGCCGCATAGAGCGCGAGGGAGGCGTTCTCCTTTTCCCCGTTGGGGAGATCCTGACGATCACTCAAATCCTCGTAGGCGATGGGCGACACGAGGACGAGACGCGGGGCCTTTTTGCCGTTGTAGGCCCGGCCCAAGGTGTGCCGAACGAAGGCCTCGAGTTCGGCCTGGTAGTTCGCCACCCCGTCGGCCCCGTCGAAGGATTCGTTGTAGCCGAAAAAAGCCACCACCGTATCCGCCCGCAGGTGGGTGAGCCACTGGTCCGGCGTGGAGAAAAACCCCTTGCCGTTGTGGATGGTCTTGTCAGGATGAAACTTTTCCGCTCCCGGAAACGCCCACTGCGACTCGCGCGCGGGATGCGGACGGAACCCCGGGGTATCGCCGACCCGACCCATGTTGCGGACAAAAAGTTCCGCCTCGGGGTAGCGCAGGTGCAATTCGGTCTCGAAGCGGCTGTAGTGGACATCGCGCTCGGCGAGACCGTTGCCGATGAAGACAACGCGCTCGCCCTTCGTCGGCGGCGCCACCCCTTGGTCCCGCGCCTCGCTCGCGGCGGGAGGATCGACCGAGGGGGCGTGGGGCGCTCCGTCCCCGCTGCCGTCGGAATAGTTGGCCACCTCCGCCTTCGCCGCCCGCTCCGATTTGGTGAGAGGTTTCGCGGACTCTTTGCCGGGCTTCGCGGATGCAGTCGGGGCGGTCGGGGCGGTCGGTTTCGCGGGAGCGGGTGCCGCCGGAGCCTCGCGCCGGTCCCCGGCAAGGGAGAAGCCGACAGCGGCGACGGCGAGAGTGGCGAACACGAAGAGAAAGGACTTCATAACACAAAAAGGAAACACGCGGGAAAACATGTATAACCCGCGTGGAGTAACAAATCTGACAAAAAAAATGCCGGATCAGGCCATTTCCCGATCCGGCGATTTTTTGTGAGAATCCGTCGGCGGCGCTCAAATCTCCACCCATTGCCCCGGAATCGGCACCGGATACTGGCCGCTCTCATCCGCGAGGAGAGGGGCCTTGCCGTCGTGGGTCAGCGTGTCGATGTCAGGGTTGAATTGAAATTCCGACGCCATCGCCTCGTCCCAGGTGATGACCTTCCCCATGTGCGTCGCGGCGCGCCCCATGATCGCCGTCAGGTTCGAAAGCGCGGCCCGTTTGGCTTGGTTGAAAGGCTTGTCCTCCCGGATCGCCTTGGTGAAGTCGTTCCACTGCGCCTGCCAGGGGGTGAGTGCCTCTTTGGGCGCTTCCCAGAGGATGTTGTCGTCCGCGATGCGACGGTCCTTGAAGATCTTGGTCGTGCCCGCGTGGATGTTGCCCGAGAACTGCGCCGCCTTTTCCGATCCTTGGATGTAGGTCGAGAAATCATTGTGGCATTTCGGAATGTAACGCACGTAATTGTAGGCCTTGGTCCCGTCGGCGAAGGTCCATTCGACCGAGTAGGAATCGAGGTTCTGGCCCTTGCCCGCGTTGTTGAAAGCGCGTCCGCCGATCCCGTGGGCGGAGACGGGATATTCGCCCTTGATCCAGCAGATTTCGTCGATCTGGTGGATATCCATTTCCGACCAAAGCCCGCCCGAAACCCAGAAAAATTTGGTGAAATTCCGGAGCTGCCACTCCAGATCCGTCTTGTCCTCGGGTTTGGCGCGGAGCGGTCCGGCCGCCCCCATGCGGTAGGTGCTGATGCTCTCCACCGCCCCGATCTCTCCTTCGGCGATGCGGCGCAGCAACTCGGCCCTGTTCACCGAGTGACGACACATCAGTCCGGCGGCGATTTTCACTCCGCGCGCCTCGGCTTCTTCCGCCGCCTTGATGACCCGGCGCACTCCCGGAGGATCGGCCGCGAAGGATTTTTCCATGAACACGTTGACGCCTTTGGAAACCGCATACTCCAATTGCTGTGGGCGAAAACCCGCGTAACCCGTGATCATCGCGATGTCGCCCGACCCGGGGCGCAGGGTGTCAATGGCGCGCTTGAAAGAGTCGAACCCGATGAAGCGATTCTCCGGAGCGACCACGGCCCGTTCCTTGTACTTGCCCTCGATGGCGACGCGGGAGCGCTCCAGCCTGTCCTCGTAGAGATCCGCCATCGCGGTGAGGGTCACCCCGTCATCCGCCTCCATCGCATTGACCACCGCACCGCTGCCGCGGGAACCACTCCCGATCAGGGCGAGACGAATTCCGTCCTCGCCGGCCGCGTGTACCGCGGGAATGGAAATCCCGGCGAGAACGGAAGCGGTGGCTGCCTTTCCGGTTTGTCCGAGAAAGCGGCGACGGCTCGTGGCGGGCGGATCGGTAGCGGGAGGATTGTTGTTGGCTGGATTCATGACTCACAGCGTGACGATTTCCGGCCCGGCGGACAAGTACGGGTTCGCGCACCGACGCACCGCCCGGTTGCGATCTCTGGTCTCCCGCCCGATCCGAGCCGGGCAAACGAGCTCGTTCCGGATTACCGCACAGGCTCTCCGTCGCTCCCACCGGGGACGTGGTCGAAATCCCCGCCGAGAGCGAGATAGAGATCCACCCGGTTGGTCATCAGGGTGAGCCGGATCGTGAGCAGCGCGCTCTCGGCGTCGAAGGCGCGGCGCTGGCTTTCCAACAGGGTAATGATGTCGACGAGACCCTGTTCGTATTCGTCGAGGCTGAGCGTTTCGGCGCGGCGGGACTCGGTCACCGCCCGGGACAGGGCGGCGGCCTGGGATTTCAAGTACCATTCCGCCGAGAGCGCGGTCTCGACCTCGCGGAAGGCGGTCAGGGCGGTCTCGGCGTAGCGGGCGACGAGTTCGTCTCGCTCGTGTTCGTCGAGCCGGATGTTCGCCCGGAGCCGCCCGCCCTGGTAGAGCGGACGCGTCAGATTCTGCCCGATCCCCCAGACCAGATTCTGAATGTTGAAAAGATCCACGAAATCATCGGTCGAGGCCGTCCCCGCCTGGCCGGTGATGCGGAAGGCCGGCAGCAGCGCCTTGCGGCTGGCGGAGACCTCCTTCAGCGCCGCATCGACAGTGGCCTCGGCGGCGAGGAGGTCGGGACGCCGCAGAAGCAGTTCGCCGGGCAGTCCCGCCGGGACCTCGCGGGTGATCCGGGGCAGCCGTGAGAGCGACTCTATCGTGCCCGCCGGAAAGCGACCCAGCAGCGACTCGAGGACTCGCTTGGCGCCGTCGACCTGGCGCTGGTAGCCGAGGACGGCGGACTCCGCCCGGGCGATGTCGGCCCGGCTGAGACTGATCTCCAAGGCGACACGGTCCGCCGCGTCACCGGCCTCGAGTTTGGCGTCGAGGATCTTCAGGTTGGTGCGCAGGCTCGCGAGAGTGCGGCGGGAAAGTGCGATCTGCTCCCGTCCCTCGATAATTTCAAACGCCGTCTTCACCACGTTCGCCGCGAGAGAGAGGCGGGAGGCCTCGTAGAGATTGCTCTCGTTGGCGACACGGTCGAGTTCGGCGTCGCGCAGGTCTTTGACCCGTCCCCAGAGATCCACCTCCCAGGCCATATCGAAGGAAAGATTAAAATTGTTCGCGCGGACCGTCTGGAACGCGGCCCCGCGCAGGTTTTGCGAACGATTGACCTGCTCGGAGAGATCTGCCGTGGGAAGGCGATCCGCTCCCGCGATGACGGCGCGCTCCCTGGCTTGGGCGACGCGGGCGCGGGCCGAGGCGAGATCGTAATTTTCCCCCACCGCTTCTTCCACCAGATCCCGGAGGCGCGGCGACCCGAAATCATCGAGCCAGCCGGTCACCGCCTCCCCGGGAATCCCACCCCCGACGGCCGTCCAGCGGCCGGGGAGTTCTCCGACGACTGCGGCGGGATCGATCTTCGGCGGATCAAAAAGAGAGCATCCCGGGAGCAGCGGAACGAAAACTCCTGCGGCGAAGATCCCGAGCAGATTCCGGCGACGGCGACAGCGACAGCGCTCCGGCGCTTTGGCGGACGATTCTGAGGACGGTTCTGTGGACAGGGGATGCAAGGGCCTCATTCAGGCTCCTATCCTCGGTTTTGTCGAACCGGAAATGTCACAAATATTTCTCCACGCTGGAAAAAATCGCGGCACCGATCACGACCACCGCGACCGGCTCGACGACGACACGCCGGTACCACGCGAAACGGCTCAGGGGCAGCAGGACCGCCGCCGTGACGAGAGCGACGAGAACCAGGGCCCCCTCGCTGCCAAGGAGAAAGGCGAGCACCTCTCCCCTCCCCGTGCCGCTCGCCGAAAAGGTTGCGGCGAAAGGGGCCGACCCCGCCAGGACCAGCCCCGAGAACAGCCCGCCCGCGACCACCAGCGGCACGCGCCAACTCCGTGCGCGACGGTGAAAGAGCGCTTCTCCACAAATCGCGACCACCACCACCGCGAGGGCCGTGGCCGACCAGGCGGGCACCGGGAGGAGATACCACGCGGCGAGGGCGACGACGAGACTCTGGCTCACCAGAAGAGCAGCCACCTGCGCGAACACAGGTTTGCGTCCGAGGGTCAGGAGAAACAGCCCCACGGTGAGCAGCACCGGCAGCCAACTCACCTGAAAATAGCTCCGCCAACCAGCCCCCAGAGCGGCACCCGCCCCGCCCACCGGAGAGACCTCGCCTTCGGCTTCGTCCGATGAATCGTCCGGAGCATTGGTTTCGGCGGGGCCGACCGGGTCCGCAGCGTCCGCCGGAGGTGCGGTGGCGGCGGCGCGGGTGTCGGGAGACGTTTTTTTCCCCGTCGTTTCCGCCGCGAAAGGGTCCCCTTCGACCACCGGGAGGACACTGACGGGACGGCTGTACTCCCCCGCGAGAATGACCTGCATGCGACGGGTCGGTTGAGCATCCTTGATCACCACCATGACCACCGCCATGGGGCAGCGGGGATCGAGATAGAGGAGGAACTCCTTCGCCCCCTCGGGAATGTCCCCGACCAACTTGGTGAGCACCTGCTGGCGGCGCAACTCCTCCGGCGTCTCCTCATCGCTCGAATCCACGATCTCGATCGACATTTCCGGTTCCTGGTCCTTTTTATCAAACATCACGGTGAGATACTCCCGCGCGAACTCGCGCGCCGCGTCTTCGGGCGAAATCTCCTCGTTGAGTTC
>JAAYAT010000340.1 GCA_012719225.1 Verrucomicrobiaceae bacterium | reverse complement strand
GAGAGAGGCTTCCTGCAACAGGGTGATGAGATTGCGGAAGGGCTGGTAGGGAATGTGAATGAGGAAATCCTGTTTCCGGATCGCGGCGAACATATCGCCGGGTTTTGTCATGAGTCCCTTCACCGGAACCGGCTCGGGTTTTTCGTAGTAGAGGTGGGTTTTGCCAAAATCGGGGAAGCTGAGGAGATCGCGACGGTTGTGGTAGCGCGCACCCGGGTAGAGGGAATCGGACCTCGCGAGGTTCAGCTTTCTCAGGATGAGATTGAGGAAGGGTTTGGGAAAATTCTCGTCGAAATTCGCCCGCACCGGCAGCCCGTCCTCCCGCGCCTTGAGACTGTCGGCGAGTTTCTCATAAAAACTCTCGGTGAAGTCGTCGTCGAAGGCGAGTTCGGAGTCGCGGGTGAACTTGATCGCGTAGGACTCGAAGTGGTCGTAGGGGAAGGAGTTGAAGATGTCGTCGAGTCCGAAGCGGATGATGTCGTCGAGATACATGACGAGCTGCTTGTCCCCCACCACCGGCAGCGGAATGAAGCGGGGGAGATGCTGGGGAATCTCGATGAGGGCATGCATGGGGCGCCCCATCCCGCTGGACTTGCTCGCCTTCACCGCGAGATACATGGGGAGGTCCTTGAGCTTGGGCAGCTTCGCGGTGGCCTTGAGAATGATGGGGTAGATGTGCGGGCTGACCTTGCGCCGGAAGTAGTCACGCATGTAGGGTTTCAGCGAGCCCGGGACGTCTTTTTCATTGATGAGCCGGATCCCGTTGTCCTCGAGATCGGTCTTCATCTTGGCGTAGGCGACATTGAAGTCGTCGGCCTGCTGCGAGACGAGGAGACGGACCTTCTTGAGGGTGATCTGGGGGTCGGGGATGTCGAGGTCCTTCCACTCGTCCCCGAGGGAGGCGAGGCGCTTCAGGGTGGCGACGCGGACGCGGAAAAACTCGTCGAGATTGGAACTGTAAATGCCGAGGAACTTGATCCGCTCGAAGAGCGGCACGCTGGGGTCGGCGGCCTCTTGCAACACCCTCGCATTGAATGACAGCCAGCTTGTTTCCTTACTCCGAAACTCGGTCTCCATAAGGGAGGGAACCTAACAACAGAGAGGGCGGATTGGCGAGCCGTTCTTTGTGAATTTATCGCGGCATCGGGAAACTTGAAAAATCGAGACGACCGCAGCGGGGAGGATCGAAACCGGGGAATTCACGGATCGTTTTTCCCGTCCCCACCGACGAGGCGGACGGTGCCGGTGAACTCCGGGCCGATCTGGAGCTGGTAGGTGCCCTCCCCTCCCTCGCCGGAATCGAGCCTGTCCCCGCCGACGCCCTCGCCGGAATCGAGCCTGTCCCCGCCGACGATGCGGGTCGCATCCCCCTCGACCAACCGCACCGGCTGGTCGGCGGTGTGGATCACGACTTCGCCCGTCCCGCTGATCAATTCAATGAAGGGAGTTCCCTCCACTTTTGCAAGATGGATCGAGAGGCTGGCCTCTGCGGTGTCCATCCGGAGACGCTCCAGACGCGCCCAGGGAATCTCCAGAGTGGCCTGGGAATCCACTTCGGAGAACCAACCGCTGATGCGCTCGGCGTAGACGAAATACCCGAAATCCCGGACTTCCGCTTCCTCATAATAGGTCTTGATCGCCGAAGTGGGCACCCCGTGGCCGAGCGATTCGCCGCTGAGATGAAACCTCTCCGCAGGCACAAAATCGACCGTTCCCAGCGTGAAGATCAACCGCAGGCGGAGCAGGCCGCTCTCCATGAAAGGCTTTTGAAAGGTGTAGTCCCGCTCTTCGTGATACGGCGTCGCGAGGAGAACCGCGGCCAGCATCGCCAGGCCGCTCGCGCTCACCGCCACTTTCATCCAGATCGGCATTTTCTTCCGATTTCCCACGTGGAGCCGGATGAGGCTGCGGTCGAGTCCCATCGCGTAATAAAGCAGCAGGGGCACGAAATAGCAGATCAATCCCGCCCAGATGACATCGGTGAAAAAGTGGCCCCCCTGAACCATGCGGGCGATCCCCATGAGGCCGCCGAGCGCGAGCCCTCCTAACAAAAAACCCTGGGCGAGTCCGGCCCGGTGACGGCGGAAGAGGAAATAACCGCCCATGAAAAGGAACCCCATGGTGGCGTGGCCGCAGGGAAAAGACAGACCCTCACGGTTCCGGTCTATCGTGAGGACGGGTTCGAACGCGCTGCGTCCGCCCATCCCGGTGACTTCGCGCGGCCGGGGACGTCCCCAGTATTCCTTGAGGATTCCGTTGGAGATGATCCCCGGCCCGATCACGGCGGTGAGAACGATAAAAAGGAAAACCTTCCGCCAAATCCGGAATCGCTCCAAACTCCAGCTCAGGCAGTAGAGCGTGAGCGCCGAGAAGATCAACACCGCCGCCGGAATGGTGCCCCAGCGGTAGAGGAATTTCCAAAACGGGATCTCCCCGAGGCTCCACTCGGGTCCGCCGACCCGGTAGAAAAGCTGCTGCGCCCCCAGATCGAATCCGCTGAAACGGGCCCAGAAGGTGAGTGCCAGGCAGAAGAGGAGAGGCGCGAGAACCATCGCTCCGAACCGGAAACGCCGGCCCGAGGGCTCTTCTTTCAGGTCGGCGATCAGGCGCTCGACTTTCTCCCGGCCACGCCTTCGCAGGACGGCCGTCAGGGGCGCTCGGGATGGCATGACATCGCTCATGGCAGGCTCGGACGGGGCGGCGGATCCGCTCTTGGGGTTCAGGCGGGAGGAAAAGTCCACGGGATCGGGGGACACGACCGCGACCCCGGCCGGTCCAACCGGTCCGGGCAGCGGAAGAAGGGGGAAAAACAGGGAGGAGAGGGAACGCGCGGGAGATGTTTCCGGCCTTCCCTCCGGCGGCGCGGGATCACAGGCCGACGAGAGGATAAAGGTTCTCTTTGCACCAAACGCCGTTCTGGAGGGTCACTCCGTCGGGGTCGTCGATGGCGACGTGAGCCTCGTCTTCACAGATGATCCACCCTTCGTAGTCTCGACGCACGAGCCATTCGGTGATGCGATGGAAATCGAGTTTGCCGGTGCCCATCTGCGCCCAGGGTTCGGGGCCGTTGCCGGAGTAGTCCTTGAAATGGATGTGATTGACGAGGTGCTGCCATTTGTCGAGCGTGGCGATCACGTCCATGCCGCCGCGGATGATGTGCCCGACATCGGGAGTCCACCCGGTCACGGAGGGATCGAGTGAACTGAGGACGACATCGTAGTCCTCCTGCGTACGCACCAGCGAGGCCGGAGGACTGTTGGGGTGGTAGGAGCAGACCAACCCGGCGTCGGCGGCGCGCTTCGAGACGGCGTTGACATTGCGCGCGACATTGAGGCGGCGGCGCTGCAGATCCTGGGCGCGACCGCTCGGGAGAGTCACGGTGCTGAGCATCGCACCGGGGAAATGCTTGAGCAGATCGATGGTGAAATCCGCGGCGGTGCGCTCGTCGGGCGTTTCCTCGTCGCCGTCCCAGGAACAGACCAGGGCGAGACCGGCGAGAGTCATGTTGTGCGCGGCGAGGGCGTCCTTGAGTTTGAGCGGGTCACAAAAGTCCCCGAGCCAGTATTTGCCGCATCCGAGAGCGCTCTCGGAGATCTCCAGGACCATGGGCTCGATCCCGGTGAAGCCGGCCTGCGCCGCCACCTGGATCATGTGATCCAATTTGTTGTCGTAGCCCTTGCCGGTTCCCTGCATGAACCAGGTGTAGACCTGTGATCCGAATCTGATTTTTGACATAATTTTTTATGTTAATTTATTAAATAACAAGAATACTCATCTTCTGTTCAACGATATACCGTCGATCAATGTTCTTTGAGCCAGTGGCGGATACGAGGATTGAAGTCGTCCAGTTTTTCCCAGTGGAAGGCGTGGCCCGCCTCGTCGTAAAAGTGAGATTCGCAGTTCGGGATGCCCGCCGCGACCTGCTCGCCCATCCAGAGAGGGACAAAAATGTCGTCTTTTCCCCCGATAACCAGACAGGGCGCGGTGATCCGGGGCAAGTCCGCCACAGTGTCGTGTTCGACACAGGCGGCGACCTGACCGCGCAGGCCGTGGAGCGGCTGCGGGCGGGGATTGGTGTCGTGGTCCTTGCGCCCCGCGAGGAGCCCCGCGAAAGCCTCGTCGTTGTCCCAGAACGGCTTGGTGAAGATGAGCAACTGAATCCACTCCATGAACTGTTCGTTGTCGAGGTGGGCCTTGCAGGCTTTCATGTGTTCAAAAACGGAGGCGGCGTAGCGGTCCACCTTGGCCCAGGGACACATCAGCACGGCGCTGCGAACTTTCTCCGGATGGCGCAGACAGAGCTGCTGGGCGATGATGGAACCCATCGAACACCCCACGATGCGGGCGCTGGCGATCCCGAGGGCGTCCATGAGCCCCGCGTAGTCGTCGGCCATCATCGCGCTGCTGTAGTCCCCGGTCGGTTTGTCGGTCCGCCCGACCCCGCGGTTGTCGGGCATGATGCAGCGGAACTCCCCGCTCCAATCGGCCGCGTGGGCGGCCCAGGCCTCACCCGGCGCGGTGACGCCCATGATGAGAATGACCGGATCCCCGGAGCCCGTTTCCTCGTAGTACATCTGAATTCCGTTTGTTTCGACCTGTGGCATGGCTGGGATGGTGTGGTGAGATGGGAAAGGCCTCAAGATTCCACAGGGAAACTTCCGGTGTCCAGAACAAACGACCCCTTTCCCCGTCATTTTCCGTATGGTCGTGCTCGAAGCGCGTCGTGAGGCCGTCCGGCGTGGTCGTGGCGATGCGATTTTTTGTGATAAAAGCGCGCCCCGCTGCCGAGAACTGTCAAGAATTGTTGCCCGGCCCCCCGGAAGCTACTCCGTCTTTCCTATTACCCACTCGCTGATCGTCTTCAGCGCGGCAGGGGCGAAGGTCTCCTCCAGGATCCCGTACTCGCTGGGCAGACCCTTCTCCGTCGATTGGAACAGATGGTTCAGACCTTTCATCTCCAGTGCGGTCACGTCGGTGTTGCCTCCCGCTTTCACCGCCTCTTCGATCGCCTTCAGATTGGCCCTACTCGGCACTTGCAGGTCGAACTCACCAGTAATCGCCAGAACCGGACATTGCACCCGGCCGAGCGCCGGTCGGGGATCGTGCTTCAGGAAATAGCGAAACCACGGGGTGGTCAACTCCTTCATTTGCCGCAAGATCAGATCTTTGCTCTGGTCGAAGTCCTTCTTTTCGTCATCGGTCATGTCCTCTCGCGCAAGGAGAAGAAGTTCCTCCAGTTCCTCTGCTGAGGCACCCTTCTTCGCCGCCTCAAACAGCTTTCTGGACTGCACCACGGATCGGGCAACCTTGTTCTTGTCTTCCCCCATTGCCAAGGAAATCGATGCCAACTGAGCCGCCATGAGCTCATCGCCCGGCAGCCCCGGTCCGGCCAGTAGAACGATGAACCCGATGTCCTCGTTCCCGGAAGCCACCAGCGGGGCGACCAGGCCGCCCTCGCTGTGTCCGATCAGTCCAATCGTGCCGATCTCCTTGCGCTCTTTCAGGAACGCGACGGCCCCGGCCGCGTCGTCGGCGAAGTCCTCAGAAGTGGCCCCGGCGAAGCGGCCGGTGGACTTGCCGGTGCCCCGGTCATCGTATCTGAGGACGGCGATGCCCCGACGCGTCAAGTGATCCGCCAAGACGAGGAACGGCTTATGTCCAAGGAGCGTTTCGTCGCGATCCTGCGGACCGGATCCGGAGATCAACACCACCGCCGGGAACGGTCCGCTTCCCTCGGGGCGGGTCAGTGTGCCGGCCAGTTTCACATCCTCCGCCCGGCTGCCGAACGCGACCTCTTCGTCGTCGTAGGGATACGGTTTTTGTGGCATCTGGGGACGATGATTCGTCGGTGCCTTCTCGGTTCGAGACAAGGTGAGCTTCAGCTCCAGCGGTCCCTGCTTGAAATCGCCCGTGAGGGTGTTGCCATCGTCTTGAAGCAGGCCGGTGTAGGCCACGGCGAGCTGGCTGACTTGGATCGTCAGCTTACCATCGGCGAATGCGACAGAATCGGCAGGCAATTTCACATCGCCTTGGTCCACGCTGTGCAGGAGTGCCACGAGTTTGCCTTCCTCTTCTTCGATCTGGAAGCCGAGGCGAAGCTCGACCGCCCCCGCCTTGAGGACACCGTACCACAGTCCCTCAATGTCCTTATCCGCGCTTGGCTGAGCGAGGACGAACCCAGGGAGCAGCAGGAGCACGGACAGGATTCCGAGTCTGGAAAGAACATGAGAAAACTTCATCCGAGGTGTATGCGGGGGTCACAGGAAATGCGGGGGTAAGGCAACATTTCGTGACAGTTTCCATCGCTGGACTTCTCTTGGCAGTGCTTTCACATGCGTCATATGGTCATATGGTCATATGGGATCGGTGAGTGGCTGACTGGCGTTGACGTGGATTTCACGCCGGATGTCTTTTGAACTGGCTCCATCGCCCTATCTCCAAGCTCCTTCCTTCTTCGGCATGGTAGCTTCGCTTCTTTCGCGATACTGCGGGTCCATCGCTTCGAGAGTAGCGAGATGGGGATGGCGTTGTCAATCTTGACGCTCAAATATTACAGCGAGGTCGATGGGGCTTGAGGTGGTCCGCAGGGTGGACCCGGCGAAGACGCGGCCCTTGGTCTGACCGCGGACGGGCCCGACGATGGGACGTCCTACTTGCGGCGGGGCGGACCGGTCTTCCGCTCGCCCTCGTGAAAGCTGCACTTCACGAGGATTCACGCCGTTCACCGAAAAGGTGTAATGTGTCTTTGCGAGAGTTAAGAAATGTTGCCCGACCCCTGGAACCTCAACCAGCCCAGAGAACTGGTGAAAGCGGAAATGGTGGAGCGATTGTTTTCGTGAAAACTATTTTTGCGGGCTGGTAAACGTGGTTGTGGGGGTCTCGATACTCGCCGCCGACTTCCAATTCCATCGTCGACAGAGGTAGGGCGAACCGTCCTCGGTGAGCCGGTTGGACTACCGGACAGCTTCGATTTCCATCCGCCGGGTCGATTGAACCGAAAAAGGGAAAAATGGCCGTCGCTGAGGACCCGGCGGCTCACCGGGGACGGTTCGCCCTACCTTCGCCAAACTTGCTTCGACATCTGAGCTCGTCTTCGCCCCCTCCCGATCCCACTGATAGCGGACTTTTTCCGAAAATGGAAATGCCTTGTCGGGACGGGGATTTTTTTGTAGCCTCGGCTTGGGTTTCTCGGGGATATCACCTTGATGATTTATCAAGTAAGACTGTCCTGTTCAAATAAAATGCATTCCACAACACTTTATTTCATTTTCATACTGCTAGTCGGTCTGTCGTCTGGGATCGCGGCTCACGGACAAACAGTAACATCAAGCAGCACTTCCGAAGGGAGTTGGATCATTCAGTATGACGTTGACGATGGAATCTTGAGTTACGCCGTAATCGCTGGGCCATCGAAAGGCGAAATCACGGGGCCGGTTATCCAGTCGTCTACGTACCCAAACCAGGAAGACGGGAAAGTGCGTGAATTAGGAAAGAAGGCCATTTTTCAGCATCCCAACGGCGACGAAATCAATCTCGTGGGCACCGGGCGGGTGATCCACGTATCCAGCGGAATCGTTTCCGAACTCGTCGAGCCGATTGATCCCAAAACATTTGAAGCTTTCCTAAGGAGTGGAACAGATGACCTTCGGTTATCCGCATTGTTGAGATTCCAGACTTCGCGAGCCCCAGACTAAGCAAATCCCAACGCGCAAACAACGGTCTCGCTTTTGTCAGTTTCGGAGAGTCAAATAGCCGCCGTCGAGATTGAAGCTCTGGCCGGTGATGTAGGCGGCGTCATCGCTGCAGAGGTAGAGGGCCAACTTGGCGACCTCGTCGGGACGGGCCATGCGTCCGATAGGCTGCACAGCGGACAATTTGGCGAACATCTCGTCGCGGTTGTCGGGGTAGTTGCGGGCGAGGTAACCGTCGACGAAGGGCGTGTGGACGCGGGCGGGGCAGATCGCGTTGCAGCGGATCTTGTCCTGGAGGTAGTCGGCGGCGATGGAGAGGGTCATGGTGTGGACGGCTCCCTTGCTCGTCGAGTAGGCGAACCGATCCCGCAACCCGGTGATCGCGGCGATGCTGGACATGTTGAGGACGACCCCTCCGCCGGCGGCGATGAGCTCGGGAAGGACGGCTTGGAGACAGAGGTAAACGCCCTTGACGTTGACCTTCATGACGCGGTCGAAATCGCTCTCGCTGGTGGTCGTGGCGGTGCCGATGTTGGCGATCCCGGCGTTGTTGACGAGAATATCGATTTTGCCGAAGGCCCCCTTGGTGGCGGCGACGGCGGCGGCGACGGATTTCTCATCGGCGACGTCGCAGCGGCTGAAGAGGGCGCGCCCACCGGCGGCGTGGATCGCGGCGAGGGTATCGCCCGCGGCGGCTTCGTCGAGGTCAAAGATGGCCACGGCGGCTCCGGCGGCGGCGAAGGATTCACTGATGGCGCGTCCGATTCCGGAGCCTCCTCCGGTGACGATCGCGGTTTTGTTTTCGAGTTGGGACATGGTCCAAGCCTGACCCGGATACGCCCTTATCGCAACGCGATTTTGCATCCCGTTTCTCCGGCGGTGACATTCCCGTGCGACGCTACCGAAGACCCGCCCGCCACGCCTGGAAACAGGTGATGCACCCGGTCGCGAAATCCTGCGGACGTTTTTCGATCCACTCCTCGATTTGCTCGGGAGCGAACCATCTCCCGCTGTCGATCTCTTTGCCGTGGACGCGGATTTTGCCTTTGGTTTCGGCGAGAAAAACCTCGATGAACTCGTCGTCGGTCGCCGCGGAGGCGGAGAGTCGGGCGACGCGGGTGAGGTCTCCCCGGGGTCGCACCCAGAGTTCCTCCCACAGTTCACGGACGGCGCAGTCGTCGTAGGTTTCCCCCGGATCGACATGGCCCGAGGCGCTGCTGTCCCACTTGCCGGGATGGGTGTCCTTGAGATGCGAGCGAAGTTGCAGATAGATTTCCCCGCTTTTGTTCTGCAGGAAAACATGCACGGCGCGGTGGCGGAGCTTTTTTTGATGGACCTCCCGCCGCGGTAGCACCCCGCTGACTTCGTCGTTTTCCGTCACCACCTCGAGCGACTCGTCCGCCGAGGGCGGGAGGTCACCGCAGGGATGCGGGTCCAGGAGATTCGAGAGCCTCACCCATTGCGGGAGCGACAATTCCTCGGCCCTGACACTCGCCTGACAATCCAGCACGGAAAAAATTTCGGCGGCATTTTCTTTTCCGATCTGGAGATTGTTGTGAAGTTGTTTGCGCCTCTGGGAAAAGCCTTGCTTCACCACAGAGCGAAAGACCTCCGGCGAATGCGGCGGCAGATCGTCGGGTGGACGGGGATCGAATCGCAGGATGGTCGAGTCGACGGCGGGGCGCGGGTGGAACGGTTCGGGGCCGACGGTGCGCAAGGCGGTGACGCGCCAGCGCTCCTGCAGCATGAGCCCGAGGACGCCGTAGTCCTTGGTCCGGGGCACCGCCACAAAACGGTCTCCGACTTCTTTCTGCACCATGACGATGGCGCTGCGGACGGGACTCGGGGAATCGAGGAAGCGGCTCAGAATGGCGTTGCCGACGGAATACGGGAGATTCCCGATGAATTTGACCCCGCCTTCGAGGAAAAGCGGACGGACGTCGTAGGCGGTGGCGTCGCCGTGGACCACTTCGACGCCGAGCGGGCCGTATGTCTCCTGAAGAAACCGGGCGAGGCGTCCGTCGGCCTCGACGAGGATGAGTCGGCGGCATTTCCCCGCGAGGTGTCGGGTGAGCGCCCCGAAACCCGGTCCGATCTCGATGACACAGTCGTCCGGTGTCACCTGCAACTGGGCCGCGATCCAGGCCGCGATATTCTCGTCGACGAGGAAACTCTGCCCCAGCTTGCGACTGGGAGTGAGGTCGAGACGTTTGAGTTGGGTCTGGAGTTCCGAGAGGTTCACCGGGCCAAGATGGCGGCATTCGAAGCGGAATCCAGCGGGAGTTTGGCGGGAAATCGGCGGATGTTCCGGGGAAATTCTACCGCCTGCCCCTCACGGTGGGATTGCCACGACGGCCCAAGAGGGGTAAGTGTCTCACCCGACCCTCTTCGAGCCCATCTGAAATGGCGATCATCCCCCAGGAAACCGTGCAGGAGATCCTCGACGCGACCGACATCGTCGAGCTGATCCAGGGGTATTTCCCCCTGAAACGGGCGGGAACCAACTTCCTCGCGATCTGCCCTTTCCACAACGAGAAGACCCCGAGTTTCAACATCAATCCGCAGCGGCAGATCTTTCACTGCTTCGGCTGCCAGGCCGGCGGGGACGCGATCAAGTTCCTGATGCTCTACGACAATCTCTCCTTTCCCGAAGCGGCCAAGAAGCTCGCGGATCAGGTCGGGGTGGTCGTGCGCGAGGAGGTTCTGGATCCCAAGGAGGAATCCAAACGGCGCGGTCGCAGCGAGATCCTGCGTATGCAAAAAGCGGCCTCGGACTGGTTCCACCGGCTCCTTTTTAAAAGTCCGGCGGCCCAGCCGGCCCGCGATTACCTGAGGTCGCGCGGGCTCTCCATGGAAACCTCGCGGAGCTGGAAATTCGGCTACGCTCCGAACGAGCAGAAGCCCTTCCTCGACTGGGCGCGGTCCGAGGGTTTTTCCCTGGCCCAGCTCGTCGAAGGCGGGCTGGCGAAGTGGCGCGAGGAATCGAACCATCACAAGGGCGCCTACAGTTTTTTCCGGCATCGGCTCATGTTTCCGGTGAACAACGACTTCGGCGAACCCATCGCCTTCAGCGGCCGCGTCCTCTCGAAAGATCAAGGCGGTGGAAAATATGTGAACTCGCCCGAGACGGCGCTCTTCAACAAGAGCAAAACCTTTTTCGGCCTCGACAAGAGCAAGCGGGCCATCCTGCGGGAAAAGCGGGCCATCATCTGCGAAGGGCAACTCGATCTCATCGCCGCCCACGAGGCCGGGATCGAAAACGTGGTCGCTCCGCTCGGGACCGCTTTCACCCCCGACCACGCCCGCATCCTGAAACGCCACACCGACGAGGTGGTGCTCTGCTTCGACTCGGACACGGCGGGGCTCAACGCCGCCGGCAAGGCTTTCCGCATTCTCGCGCCCTCGGGCATGCTGATCCGCTTGGCCCTGCTGCCCGAGGGGGAGGACCCCGACTCGCTCCTGCGCACCCGGGGCGTCGCCGCGCTCCGCGAGATTCTGGAGAGCGCGCCGGAGTTTTTTGATTTCCAGATCGACCGGCGCGGCGGCCAACTCCATCAGGGCAGCCTGCGGGAGCGTCTCAATTTCGCCCGCAACCTCGCCGCCGACATCGCCCTGATCTCGGACAAGATGATCCAGGACTCGCTCATCAGCCGGGTCACAATACGGCTCGGCGTCGGCGAGGACGACATCCGCAAACTGGTGCGCGACGCCATCGCGGGGGAGGCCCGCGCGGAAAAAGCCCGGCTCAAACGCGAGGCGGTGATCTCGCGCCGCCAGTCCGAGACCAGCGGTGGTTCGGGGAGCGGTGGGGATCGTTCTTCGGGGTCGGACGAGTCGGCCGGAGCAGTCGTCCCCATTGAAATCACCAATCGCTCGATCCGCCTCCTCTGCCGCGGACTTCTCACCGACCCGGAGATCCGGCGGGAAATCACCGCCGGACCTGTCCCCGATTTCTTTCGCAATCTCACCGAGACCGAAGTGCTCACCCGGGTGTGGCAGGCGGAGTTCGATCCCGCGAGTCCGGCGAGCGTCAACGCCTTTGTCGGGCGGCTCGCCCCGGCCGAGCAGCACTGTGTCAACCGTCTCCTCAGCGACGAAAGCGTCCCCATCACTCCCGAGCTCGCGCGGGACTGTCTCGCCGCCCTGCGCAAACAGAGCGTCCAGCGGCAGATCTCCGTCGCCAGAGCCCAGCTCGGGGCGCCGGGACTCCCTGAAAACGAGGTCACGCGGCTCTCCAAAGTCCTTCTTGACCTGCGAGAACTACTCAACGAATGTTAGCCGGTTCCGCCGACGCGAATCTTTTTCCCTCTTGCTTTTTGTCCTCCCCCGACCTCCCCTTTTGTCTGGAAAATGGCCGTTAACCACAAAACAAACGGAAACACCGCCGAGAGTAGCAAGCCGAGGGGAAGGCGGGCAAACAAAAAATCGGAAGAAATCCGCCATACAGCAACAATGGAGTCCCCTGGAAGCGTCGGCACAGAAACGGACAGCGGGGGGAAACTCCCCCTCGACTCTCCCGAATTTCGCCCCATCATCCGCGATCTCGTGCGGCTCGCGAAGGAGCAGGATTACCTCACCTTCGGGGACATCAACGAAGCCATTCCCGACACCGAGACCGATGTCGAACTGCTCGAAGACCTCATCGAGCGACTCCGCACGATGAAATTCCGCATCATCGACGACGCGGAAGTGGACAACATCAAGGCCGGGAGCCTCGACGCCGAGGATGAGGTGATCGAGGACGGCGGAGAAGATGGCGAGGAGAAAAAACCTCCCGTCGGGCGCGAGGGACGCCTCGACATTCTCGATGATCCGGTGCGGATGTATCTGAAGCAAATGGGGCAGGTCCCCCTTCTCACCCGCGAGCAGGAGGTGGAGATTTCCAAACGCATCGAGCGATCCGAGAGTGAAATCCGCAAGATTTTAACCCGCTTCGGTTTTGTCCCCGATGCCTACCTCGACATCGCCAAACGCCTCGCGGAAGGCGATGAACGTTTCGACCGTCTCATCATCGACAAAAAGATCGAGAGCCGCTCCCGCTACCTCAAAAATCTGGAGAAACTTTGCGAACAAGTTGCCCATCTTCGCGACACCCTCACGGAGCACTATTCCGAGATCCGCAGCCCCAAACCCGAGACCTCGATCGAGCAGGTCACCGAAGCTTTTGCAAAAGGCCACAGCGAACTCGCCAAGCTCTATTCGCGTTTTTATTTCAAACAAAAGGTCACCGAGGATCTCGTGACCTTCACCGCGGAATATTCGGCCCGCTCCACCTCTCTGAAATCACAGGCCGCGCAGGCCGATGAGCGCAAAGACAAATGCGACGCGACCCGCGCCAGGACCGCCTTCGAGAAAGAAGTCTGGATGACGCAGGAGGAATTCGACGCCGTCATCGACGTGCTCAACGGCCACGTCGAGGAAGCCCGCCACGCCAAGGACGAGATGGTCGAGGCCAATCTGCGTCTCGTCATTTCCATCGCGAAGAAATACACCAACCGCGGTCTCTCCTTCCTCGATCTCATCCAGGAGGGCAACATGGGCCTGATGAAAGCGGTCGAGAAATTCGAATACCACCGCGGCTACAAATTCTCCACCTACGCGACTTGGTGGATCCGTCAGGCCATCACCCGCTCCATCGCCGATCAGGCTCGTACCATCCGTATTCCGGTACACATGATAGAGACGATCAACAAGCTCATGCGGGTGCAGAAACAGCTCGTGCAGGAGTACGGGCGCGAACCCACCGCCGAGGAGATTTCGGAAGAGATCCATCTTCCTGTCGAGCGGGTCAGCGCGGTCCTGAAAATGGCGCAACAACCCATCTCCCTCCAGGCCCCCGTCGGCGACAACGACGAGACCAGCCTCGGCGACTTCATCGAGGACAAGGGTGCCGACGATCCCAGCGACGTGACTTCCATGTCCATGCTGAAAGATCGCATCAAGGACGTCCTCGACACCCTCAATCCCCGCGAGCGCGAAGTCCTCGAGCAGCGTTTCGGACTGGTCGACGGCTACAGCCGCACCCTCGAAGAAGTGGGCAAGCAATTTCAGGTGACCCGCGAGCGCATCCGGCAGATCGAAGCCAAGGCGCTGCGGAAAATGCGTCATCCCACGCGGATACGCCAACTCGAGGGATTCATCGACGCCCCTCGCATCTGGTGATTTTTTCGAAAAGCCGAAACTCTTTTTGATCGAGCGGGTTTGATCCCACATGAACCAATCGGACCCCAACGATCAGGCCTGGGAATTGCTGCGACGGGCCAAGGAGAGCGAGCCCTCTCCCTTCTTCGTCCGCAACGTACTGCGCGAAGTGCGCGGGCTGGAGCAGGAGCGCTCCGGTCCGTGGGAGGGGCTGCGGGCCCTCTTCGCCCGACCGGTCCCGCTCCTCGGCGCGACCGCCTGCGCCGCTCTCGTCCTGGCCTTCGTCCTCGTCTCCCCGCCCGACGAGAGACCCGCTCCCGACAGCGGGTCTCTGGCCCTGGCAGTTCCAGAAAACCAGTCCGACACCTTCGACCCGGCCTCGGAAATGGCCTCCATCGAGTACCTCGGGCAGCTCATGGCCGTGGCCGACCCGGGCCAGATCGACGACGCCGCCCTCGCCGAATTGTTTTTCTGACAGGCGGGAACGGGGAAAAACAGGGAGGCCTGCGGATGGATTCTCCCTTCTCCCGGCCGTGATTTCCCCGCCGGGAAGGCCGGAATTTTCTAATTCCCCGTCTCGTGACACGTTCTTACATAGGCGTGCCACCGCCAGCCCCCGCTTGCTTTCCCCCGCTTGATTGTTCCCATGAAAAGACCTCCCGCTTCGCTCTACGCCGTTGCCACTCTCATTGCCGCGCTCGTGGCGGTCGCCTGCACCACCACCGTGCCCGAGACGGGGCGGAGACAGGTGAACTTCCTCGACCCGGCCCAGGAGGCCTCCCTCGGCCTGACCGAGTTTCAGAAAATGAAACAAACTCTGAAGATCTCGACCGATCCGGCGCAGAACGCGCTCGTCCAACGCGTCGGGGCACGGCTCTCGAAGGTCATGCCGGTGCCGAACGCGCAGTGGGAATTCGTGGTCTTCGACGACCCCACCCCCAATGCCTTCGCCCTCCCCGGAGGCAAGGTCGGCGTTCACAGCGGCCTCTTCCAGGTCAGCCAAAACGAAGCCGGCCTCGCCGCCGTGATCGGACACGAAGTCGCCCACGTCGTCGCCCGCCACTCGGGCGAGAGGCTCTCGCAGAACGCCCTTGCCGGGGCCGCCGTGGCCGGGGCCGGCTACCTGCTGAACAAAGACGACCGCAACGGCGCCGTCCCCACCGCCCTGCTCGGAGCGGGTGCCCTCGTCGCGACGAAGGCCTTTTCCCGGGGACAGGAACTCGAGGCCGACCGCATGGGGGCGATCTTCATGGCCCGGGCCGGCTACGATCCGCGCGAGTCCATCTCCCTGTGGCAGCGCTTCGCCGCCTGGCGAAACAAGAACGCATCCGGTGGGAACACCCCGCAGTTTCTCAGCACCCACCCGCTCGACGAAAAACGCATCTCCGAGTTGCAGCACTATATGCCGGAGGCCCTCGCCGAATACAAGGGGTGACCGATGGACAAGTCCGCCCGTCGCCGGGAGTGCTTCGACCGGATCAAAGCGCTCGCCTCCGAAGAAAAAGCCGCCGCGTCCGCGAGGATTCGAGAGTGGCTCGCCGACTTCCCGCTCTTCCGTGAAGCGAACACCGTGTTCACCTACGCGGCGCTTCCCGGAGAACCCGATCCCGGTGCCCTGCTCCGTGATTTTCCCGAAAAAACCTGGGCCTTTCCCAGAGTCGGCAAGGACGACCGACTGGCCTTTTACGAGGTGCGGTCGGAGGAGCGCCTCCACCGCGGCGCCCTCGGCATCTCCGAACCGACTCCCCTCCCCGGGCGGCTCCTCGCTCCGGGGGCGGCCGATCTGGTCCTCGTTCCGGGCGTCGGTTTCGATCCCGTCTCCCGGATCCGTCTCGGTCGCGGCAAAGGGCATTACGACCGCTACCTCTCCCTCGTCCGGGAGCAAAACCCGACCGCGACATTCGTCGGCGTGCTTTTCTCGGTGCAACTCTTCCCGCTCCGTCCCGAGGCACACGACATCCCCATGCATCGCCTCCTCAGCGAAAAAGGATGGATCGAATGACCGGATATCGGATGCGGATTCCCCGGTCGCCCTTCACTCGAAGCCGCCGCCGAAGCCCGCGTCGCGGAGCGCCTGCATCACCTCGTAGGGTTTGAAGCCCTTGCCCTCGACCGTGATCCGCGACGACCTCCTGCCCTCGGCCGTGTGGGACCTGACCCCGTCCACCGACTCGACCGCCTTGGCAAACGCCCTGACGCAACCATCGCAGCAGAGGGGGACACTTCGCACGGTCATGGAGTCGGCGGTGGCGTCGTCGGGTGTGAGATCCTCGATCTTCACTTCGTCGTTGTCCGATTTTCCGTAGAAACCCGCTCTCTGGAAACTGCGCAGGGCGGCTCGGGCGTCCCCGGTCGAGGGCGCGGTGATGACCACGGTTTCCTCCCTGCGGCTCGGGGTGAGAACGACCCCGGCGGGGAGCGGCGTCCTTTCATTCGCCCCGAGGGTCGCGATCGCCTCCTCACAGTCCCGGCAACAAATATGGACCTTGCTCAGCGTGATCGTGACGACCCCGTCGGGCGTCGAGGGAGTCCCCTCGGGCTTTGTCGCCCCGCCCTCCTTTGCGACCATTTCCCGGATAAAGGCGTTGTCCTCCACGGAGAGTCCTGCGAGGGGCACTTCGTAGATTTGTCCGTTGGCGAGTTTGATTTTGACGGTGTGCTCGTCCTTCACCCCCGCGAATTCCGCCGCGATCTTTTTCCCGTCCGAGGCGCGGGTCCACTGTCGCACTTCCGCGTCCAAAACCGGTACGGCCCAAAGGGCAAGTAGCAACAGACCCGAAGAGACGCAGCGCGTTTTCATTCCCGGAGAATAGCGAATCGGGAAGCCCCCGGTCAAGACGCGTTCGCAAAAAACAGCGCCTTTTCCCGCTTTTTTTTCGAGGTCCCGGATCCCGTCCCCGCCCCGGAGGGAGCGAACCAGTCATCCCAGAACTTTCCGCGATGATGTACTGAACAGACCGGAGCGGAAGGCGTCATACTTGATGATGCGCCCTGTTTCCGGACAGGCCCTGATCGTCTCACCGAGCCGGGAAGACCGGCCCGGGAACGTCAACGCGTAGAAACTTCCCGCTTACCTTTTCGCGGTCCCGATTGACAGTGGATCGCTTCCATGATCGAATCTCCCAGCAATGAAACTCTCCCTCCTTCCCTTTCTTGTCGCACTTTTCCTCCTTCCACTCACGGGCCGGGCAGAGAAACCCGCCGCCGCCCTGCAACTGCTCAACCTCGACGCCTGGACGGAGACGGGAGAATGGGCGAAAGCCGGCAAGATCCACGGCAACACCGGGGAGAAAAAATGGAAGTCCATCGCTCCCGGCGACGCCGTCCTCTACAACGGAGCCAAAGGGAAGACGACTAACATTGCCAGTAAAGAAAAGCACGGCGATGTCGAGCTCGAGGTGGAGTTCATGATCCCGAAGTCTTCCAATTCGGGCATTTATCTGATGGGCCGCTACGAGATCCAGATCCTCGACAGCTACGGCAAGCCCGACGACGGCCTCTCCCCGGGCGATTGCGGAGGGATCTACGAACGATGGGATGAGAGCAAACCCGACGGGGCCAAGGGCTACGAAGGCACCGCCCCCGCGACCAATGCCTCCACCGCCCCGGGAACCTGGCAGACCTACAAAATCCAGTTCCGCGCTCCGCGTTTCGACGGCGAGGGCAAAAAGACGGAAAACGCCCGCTTTCTCCGCGTCGTCCACAACGGGGTCGTCATCCACGAAGATGTCGAAGTGACCGGCCCGACCCGCGGCGGGATCGTCGGCCCGGAAGTCCTCCGAGGTCCCCTCACCGTCCAGGGAGACCACGGGCCTGTCGCCTTCCGCAAATTCACCCTGCGGCACACCACCTTCCAGTGAATCCCGTGATTGTTCTCTCCCCGGGCTTCACCCGATTCTGACCGGCGGAGTTTTCATTCGCCGCTTCCGGGCGATACGGGCCCTCAGCAAACGCCGGTTGAGCCGCTCGAAGAGACGCGTTGTCCGCTCCTCGTTGAGCCATTCGTCGTGGAGATGATGGGCCGCCGCCGCCGACTTCGCGTGCGACGTTTCCTCCTGATTCGCCACAAAGCGCGCGCTCATCCCGGTCTCGAGGCAGAAGCGCTCCAGCGATTCCTGATACCGACGATGTAGCCAGGCGGCGTGTTGCTGCAAGAGAGAAAGATCGACCGACAGAGCCTCCTTCAGAGCAGCGGCCCAGTCTTCGCCATCCGCGAATTCGATCGGGACACTGTCGTCCTCCCACAATTCACAATAGCTGCCGGTCGCCGGCGTTCCCGTCGGGATATTGATGCGGGCCACTCCGCCCGACATGCAAATCACCCTCGAACTGAGACAGCCGCCACAGTAGAGACGCGAATGAAGGAGAAAAGAAGCCAGCTCCCAGATGTTATTCGAGCCGAACTCCGCCGCCTGCCATTCCGGGAAAGCCTCGACCCAGCGTCGCAGCCTCGACGAACGCACCTCACCGAAAGACTTCCGCGCTTCAAAAAAGACCAGCCCCAGGCCATCGCGCTCACTGATCTCGCGGAGCGCTGCCGTCATCCTTTCAAAATCCGCCGCGCGGACCTCGCTCACCTCCACCGCAATCCACCCGTTCGGGAACCGGTGCCGGATTTCCTCCAGCGCGTCGCTGTCGCGCGCCTCGCGCAACTGCCGTGCGCAGACCTGCGGCAAGACGCTGAGACCGCAGGGCATCCGCTCGACCGCGATGCCCTCCGCTTCGAGAAAATTCGCGCCGTTTTCATCCCTCACCCCGACAAACTGCGCCTGACGCAGAACCGCGAGCAGGTTCGCCTTGGCCGCCTCGTCGAGACGACCGGGGTCGGGCAATCCCACCGCGTGAAAACTGAGCCCCGCACCGTAGAACTCGCCCTCGGGAGCGAGGAGATACGCGAAATCCCCCAATTGCCCCGAACGCCGCCGGACATAATTGTTCAACTCGTCCCTTCCGCTGATGAGGGAGAGGCTTTCAAAACGCTCACTCTCCTCTCCCCCGGCGGCCGCCTGATACCCCTCGATCAGCCCGACCGAGAGATCCTCGCCGCCGTAGTGGACCAGCTTCAGCTTCGCCCCCCGCATCTCCAGGATGCTCTCGCCATAATTCCGCACCGCATGCCCCCCCACCGCGGTCCAATCCGCCGTCACCAGCCCCGCGCAGCGCAACTTGGAAAAATGGACGAGACGGCTCAGGACATGGGGCATCAGCAGGTCGCCGAGACAGTAGTGATCCGCCGCCCCCACCAAAAGAGCTTCGTGCGATGGGGTGGTCATTTCATTTACCTCCGTGAACGGCGTGACCCAGCCCAGGCCCGGAAGATGATGGGCCGCTCCACGGACGCACGGCCTGGACGAGGGCAAGGGATCTGCGGGACAAAAATGCAAACTATTATGGCCAGTCGACATGCTATAATAATAAGGTATTCCGAAATATTTACAATGATTAATAAAGCGTACCGGGACTTTTTGGGATTTGGAAAACTTTCCCGCCCAGGCATCGTGATTTCCTCCCTTCCGGCGCTTGACATCGATGACAAACCGCATAGATTCCCGTCCCTTCCGCCACAGGAGCCCATTTTCAAACGGGATACATTGCGTCCGTTTCCACTGTCGCGGGGGGCCAATTGATCCCGGAAATGAAAACCTTTTCTGCCAAAGCTGAAGAAATTGAACGCCAGTGGCACGTCATCGATGCCGATGGCCAGGTCCTTGGTGCCGTCGCCGTCGCCGCCGCCAACCTCCTTCGCGGGAAAGGAAAGCCGGTTTACACCTCCCATGTCGATTGCGGCGATTACGTGGTCATCATCAACGCGGAGAAAGTGCGCCTCACCGGCAACAAGGAAGAATCCAAGATTTACACCAGCTATTCGGGCTACGTCGGTGGCCAGAAGCGCGAGACCGTCGCCAAAGTGCGCTCCCGCCGCCCTGAGCTCCTCCTCGAACGCGCCGTTCGCGGGATGATTCCCCACAACCGCCTCGGTCGTCAGATTTTCAAAAAACTCAAGGTCTACGCGGGTGCCGAGCATCCCCACGACGCCCAACAGGTGAAGGCCTACGAAATCTGATTCTCCCCTCTCCCCCCACCCCGCTATCTGCTATCATGAGCGAATCCTTCTCCGCCACCGGTCGCCGCAAGACCGCCTCCGCCCGGGTCACCCTCGTCCCCGGGACCGGCCAGATCACGATCAACAAGCGCGCCTTCGAAGACTACTTCGGCACCCTCTCCCTGCAGAATCAGGTGTTGCATCCCTTCCAAGCCGCCAACGTGACCAATCAATATGACGCGAGCATCAGCGCCGCCGGCGGTGGTGTCAGCGGACAGATCGGCGCGATCCAACTCGGCATCGCCCGCGCCCTGCTCAAGACCAATCCGGATCTCCGCGAGGTCCTGCGCGAAGACGATCTCCTGACCCGCGATCCCCGCAAGAAAGAGCGCAAGAAGCCCGGCCAACCCAAGGCCCGGAAACGCTTCCAGTTCTCGAAGCGCTGACCCTCCGGTTCTTCCCGGATCATCTCTTTTCATCCGACAGGGTTGGGCGTCTCGCCCAACCCTGTTTTGTTTTTGGGTTTGTGCGTTCTGCGCTCCGGCGGCTTGGCAGCCTTTTGTAGCACCGGAAAAATTCAATCCGGAAGGAAATCACCGGGAAACGCCCGCGGAGAGTCAGACTGCGGGATCGGAGTCCGTTTTCGGCGGTGTCGCGTCACTGCCTTTCTTGCGCCGCCGTTTCGCCGCCCGTTTGTGACCGAGGTGACGGATGTCCTCCGCGTCGGCCAGAAAGACGGCGTCCTCCCCGATATTCACGGCGTGGTCCCCGACCCGTTCGAGACTGCGGACCATGAAGATGAGGTGCAGCATCTGCTTGACCCGACCCGACTCCTTGTCCATGCCCTTGGACAATTCCCGGATGACGTCGCTGTGGGCTTCGTCGAGATCGCGGTCGCGCTCGTAGAGGGACATCGCGAGTTCGGTGTTGCCCTCGGCGTAGGCCTTCATCGCGTCGCGGAAAAGGCTCACCGCTTTTTCGTAGACCGGTTCGATGAGTAGCGCTTCGGGGATCTCGGGATGCTTCAGGACCTTGCGGGCCCGCCGGGCGATGTTTTGGGCTTCGTCCGAAATGCGCTCGATGTTGTTGGCCACTTTCATCCCGGCGATGACCTCGCGCAGGTCACCGGCGACGGGGTTGAACCGAATCAGGATCTCGAAAGAATCGGCGTCGATGAGGCGCTCCAATTGGTTCACTTCATCCTCTTCGGCGATCGCCTCGTTGCACAGATCGGTGTTGCGCGTGAGGAGCCCGCGCACGGAGTATTCGAGATTCTGCTCGGCGATGCTGGCCATTCTCAGAACGGTGTTTCGCGCGTCTCGAAGAGCGTTCCCAAAATTTCCCAAAATATGAACCGGTTCCGTCATGATTAAATCTTAGCTCAGTTATTACAGATTACAAAAAGTGCCAAACCTTTGCCCCAAACCGGGTCGCGCGGTGGGTTTCCCCGGGTCTCCCGGATCAGACCCGAGCGACCTGCCGAGGCTCTTTCGTTTCGATGAAGTCTCTCTCGCGCCGGGCCAGGAGCGGTCGGGTTTCCTGGCGGTTCATGAAATCGCGGAAGTGGATCAGCTCGAAGTCACCCGGCGATTTTTCCACGATGGCCGTGAGTGATTCGACCCAATCCCCCGAGTTCAGGTAGTGGATCCCGCTGTCGAGCACTTTGTCGGCGGGGGTGTGGATGTGTCCGCAAATGATGCCGCGGCACTCCCGCACCCGCGCCAGTTCCTGCAACTGCTCTTCGTAGCGGCTCACAAAACTGACGGCGGATTTGACTTTCGATTTGACCGTTTTGCTGAGCGAGAAATATTCCTCTCCGCGAAAGGCGCGCCAGCGATTGTAGAGCCGGTTGATCCCGAGAAGGATCTCGTATCCCTTGGCGCCAAGCATCGCCACCCACCGGTGGCTCGTCGTTACCGAATCAAATCCGTCCCCGTGGATGACGAGATAATTCCCCCTCGGCGTTTCGTGGATGTATTCGTCGACGATGGTCAATCCGCCGAAGGCCACGGGCAGGAAGCGATCCAGAATGTCATCGTGATTTCCCCGGAGGTAGATCACCTCGGTGCCCTGTTTTTCCATTTTTTTCAGGACGGTGCGGACGCATTTCGTATGCGATGGCAGCCAGCGACCTCCGCCGCGCAGGGCCCAGCCATCGACGATATCCCCGTTGAGGATGAGTTTCCGACAAGTCGTCGCCTTGAGGAACGCGATGACCTCGTCGGCTTTGGAATCTCTCGTCCCGAGGTGGATGTCGGAGAGAAATATGCTGTGGTAGTCGTAGCTTTTCATCGGGGGACGCGGGCAAATCAGGGGATCAGAGGATTAAGGAATGAGGGAACCATCGGAAACGGCGCGGCCCGATTCTGTCTCCTCTCCGGCGAAGGGACGTCGCGCCACCAATCCGTGAAGCTGGGCTTCGAAACGTTTCACGACTTTTTTCCAGCGCACTTTGCGGGCCGAGGCGCGGGCTTCTTCCCGGATCGCGGTCAGATCGTGGCGGGCCGCTTCCACCGCGAGGGCGAGGTACTTCGCCCGGTCGTCGAAGGGGACGACGAAGCCGTTGCTCCCGTGCCGGATGTGCTGCCGGGCGGCCGCGTAGTCGTAGGCGACCACCGCGAGTCCGCTGGACATGGCCTCGAGGGTGACATTGCCGAAGGTCTCGGTGATGCTGGGAAAAAGAAAAAGATCCGCCGAGGCATAGTGCTCTGCCAGCGTCTCGCCCCGCAGCACCCCCGTGTAGATGAAGTCGGGATGCTCGCGTTTCATTTCTTCGAGGCGGGGACCGTCTCCTACGAAAACGCCCTTGAAGTCGGGAATTTTTTTCTGAATCTCCCGAAAGGCCTCGACGACCAAGGGGAGATTTTTCTCCGCCGCGATGCGTCCCACATAGATCCCGACGAGTCCGCCGGCACCAGCCCCCCAGCTCTGTCGCAGAGTCAGGGAGCGCTTTTTCGGATGGAAAAGCCGCGTATCGACGCCTTTCGGGAGGAGTTGCAGGTTCTCGAAGCCCCGCGCGTCGAGTTGATCGATCACCTCGCGGGAGGGAACAAAGGTGCAGACCGATCGATTGTGAACGCGCCGCAGATAGGACATCGTCGCTTTTTCCAGAAGCGGCAACCGGTAGTGCGCGACATACTGCTGGAAGTTGGTGTGAAATCCCGAAGCGGCCGGTATCCCGAGCACCCGCGCCGCCGAGAGGGCCGAGGCACCGAGGGGAGTCTCCGTCGCCACATAAATCACATCGGGACGGTTTTTGCTCCAGCGGGCCTGGAGCACCATTTTCATCGGAAATCCGAACCGCACCTCGCGGTATCCCGGCAATCCGATGGAAGGCACCTGGAGGCCTTCCTCGTCACAGGCGAGGACAGCAGGACGCACCACATCCACCGTGTGCCCCCGGTCACGCAAGCCGTTGACGAGTCTCTCCAGGGTAGTGGCCACTCCGTTGGCCTGCGGAGAATAGGTATCGGTGACAAATGTAATTTTCATGACAAGATCGCGCGGGGGCAAAGCGTTGGGTGAAAGCCTCTCACTCGGAGGATTCTCCCCGCGGCAAGATCACCTCTTGCCCGGCGACCGCCGCTCCCAAATTGTCACAGCTTCGTCACAGCCTCTCACCGTACCGGGGTGGCTGCCGAACCCCGCAGCGAGTCCCCTTGCGATTCCCCCCCGAAAACGAATGAGCCGCAGCCCGGATACCTGCCAATATTCCGGACTGCGGCTACCCCTCAACTCGGGGCGGAGGAGGATTGTCGAGGCACGGGTGTCTCTCCGCTCTCCCTCATGCCCCAAAGGTTTCTCTCTGTCGGGGACGGAAACGCATTCGTTTCGCTTCCGCCCCTCCTGTGTCTGTTCGTGTGAAAATCTCCCTGAGCAGAAGCGATACCGTCATTCGCATACTATCTCGTCTTGCTGATGGGAAAGATTATCAAACATTCAAGATTACGCAACTCAAATTTTAAAATTTTCGCAAAATTGTCGTTTTAACCTCTTTTATTCTAAAACTTCTTCAGTTCGTGGGTCGTCGATGCTAAAAAAAAACGGGGTCCATCCGCCATTCACCTGTCCCTTGGAGCCTGTCCCTTGGAGCCTGTCCCTTGGAGCCTGGAACGGGCAAGGGCGGTAGCGGATTGCGATCCGGCTCAGTCTTCTCGGAAGAAGGCCTGTGCAAGTTCGTGGCGCGCCCGTTCGTGCCAGGCGACGCTGAACTTGAGCACCGCATACTCCGGCCCGGGTGCCCGATAGTTCGGGGCCAGCGGTTCACGGTTCGGACCTTGACCGATGCAAAACCAATCTTCGTCGGCGTAGCGTGACGGCGGTCTTTCGCCCCGGGCCATTTGCTCCAACCAGGTGGCGGTGACAGGATCTGCTTGTTGCAAGGCCCGCATGAAATCCAGTGGAAAGATGACGGAATATCCGAGATCCGTGGCTGCCTCCATCAGGTCGCGCAGGGCCTTGGCGGTGCCACGACGGGTGTGGGGCCGGGGCAATTCTTTTTTCCCAAAAAAACGCGCCCGGTCGATCCAGGGATCTTCTTCATCACGATAGCTGCCGGACAAGAGGACTCGGCGAGCCAGGTCGAGACGGGCCTCATCGGAGAGGGGCGTGGCCCCTCCGCGTTCCCATCGTTCCCACAGGATGTCGTAGGCCCCTTCGGCGGAACCCCGACCATCGAAGAGCCATTCCCAGGCTTCGTGCCCCGGTGTGTAGGCCACGAGCATGGGAATGATCTCGCGCAGCCAGCGCCGGTCACCACGGGGGTGTCGTGCCTTGTCCCAGCGGGTGAGACGTCGCGCGGCGGCATCCCGGGATTTTTCGGGCCAGGGATTGTCCTCGAGGCGCAGGAAGCTGGTGGCCAGAACCAGAGCCCGCCTTTCCTCGGCATCGCCGACGAGGCGCTCGTCGAGCAAAGAGAAGGCTTCGTTCTCGTCGTGCATGCGCAAGGCCAACTCCACGGCCCAGATGTCGCGATGAGGATAGGCGGCGTGAATGCGACGCACCAGCTCCAGGCTTTCTTCTCCCGGCGCGTCGGCATCGAGATGGCGCAGTCTGGCCTCCAGATCACTGAGTCCTGTGCCGGAGGCCAAACTTCCCCGTTTCAGCCACAGTTCGTGATGGATCCCGGTGGCCCCGTGGGTGCTGGCAGCCATGACTTTTTTGCCGAATTCCGAGCGATGATGGTAAAGAACCTGCGACATACAGCGCCGGAGGAGGCGCTCCACGGCTGGTCGGTCGTCGGGATAAAACGCCCGCAGAGCGGCGGCCTTGTCCCGCAGTTCGTCGTAGGCAGCCCGAGGAACCGACTGCTTTTTTCCGTAGTCCGGACGGGAGCGCAATCCCTGCCACAACTGCTGATCCAGCGCCACGGCCGCTTCAAATGCAAAAATCCTGTCCGGGGCGTTTTGCGCCGCCTCCTGACAATCTTGCTTCGCCCTGGTCCAGGCTTCGCCCGCGTCGTTCGGGGCGGAATACCAGAGAAAGCGGCGTATGTCCCGCACGGCGGCGTCACTGAGATTGTCGCGTTCTTTCTCCAACTCCTTCCACGCCTCCGCCGGGGCCAGCCGGATCACACGCAGAAGGGGCGAATTCAGAGCGGCCACGTCGGAAATGGTCACTTCGGGATTTTTCAGCAACCGGAAAGCGCCGGGAACTGTTTCGTAAAAAGGCCGATGCCAATCTTCAAACGAAGTCCATCGTGCTTCGCCCCATGGCATGGCCGGCCCGCGCCTCAACCGGTCCAGAGGGGTGGACTCCGGCACCGCCTGCCTCCACAAGGCAACGGCTTCGTTGGCCAGTTCGATTCCCTCGGTCTCCCTGCCTCCCTTCTTGAAACAACTGTAGGCTTGGAACATCAGCAGTTCCGCCAAGTCATCATCCGGGAGGTCCGCTTTCCGCTGCTTTGCCACGAGACGACGGATGGAATCGGGAAAATCAACCAGAGCCCACAGAGCCACGGCGAGGGCCTTCTTGTCCTGTATGGGCGGCGTGCCCTCGTTGAGTGCGTCCAACCAGGAAACGATCTTTTTGTCACTATCTCCGCTCCGGGGAGATCGCGTGGCTCCCCGGCAACGCAGGAGAATTTCCGTATCCAGCGACATTTCAGGATGACGGCGCAGAAGAGCATCGGCAAAATCCCAGCGATCAATGTCGGCATACACCCGCCGCATCACGACTTCGTTGGTGGGATTGCGTTTGAGGAAATCAAAATCGCCGCCCCCACCCCTCCAATTCTCCCATTGGGCCTGCTTCCAATCCGAGAACGAAGGCGGTGCTCCTCGCGTTTCCGATCTCAATTCCAGCATCCTTTGCCACGCCACCTCCCCTCCCTGGATCGAGAGCGTGGTAATCCGTCCCGCGATGTGGTAGTCCTTTTGTATGAAGTGGTATTGGAAACGCGCTTGTGGCACAGACGCTTCGTGGGGGTCCCCGTATCGCAAAGGCAGGGGGAAACGGTCTGGTGGGCTTTCCCGCATCCAGTCGATATAAACCTCCAGGGCTTCGTCATCTCTTCCCTGAAATTCCAGGGCACGACCCCATACGTATCTCGCCCACTCGTGCTGACGGAGTTCCGGGTTGTCTTCCACGAGGGCGATCGCGTCGTCGAGCCGAGCTTCATACACCGCATCGATCACCTCCGCCATGTCGTCTACGAGTGCGCTGTCATCGGCGTGCAGAAAGGAGAGCGATGACAGGTGAAAAATGCTGAAAAACAAGACGACGAGACTTCCGGCATCGACGGCATACGACCGGTGCCTGCTGCGCGGGAGGAAAACCTGAGAACGCGAGATCATGAGGAGGCTGGTAACTTGTGACGATTGTGATCCCCGAGTGTCACTCTTTTGAGTGATAGGGTGGACTCCCCGGAAAGTCGATGCCTTTTTGACGTCCCTGCCGAGGGCGGAACGGAGATCTGGAGATCCCCATTGACTTTTATGGTATTTATGTTTTTGGTGTCCTGATATTACAGATGTCTTAATGTAATCCCGATGAAGCCTTTTTTCCTTCTCCTCGCCGCAGTCGTCGTCCTTCTCGGCGGGTGCTCCACGGCGAAGAAAAAGTCTTCGGCGGGCGACCCGGCCCCGGCGGCGGGGCTCCGCGAGATTTTCCTGATCGCCGAGCCGATCCCGGCGTCGACGATCGCTTCACTCAAGGCCATCGCCGACGATCCGGCCTCCCTGCTGCCGCCGGAGAAAAACGAAAGCGACGGCGGAGAAACGGCAGATGCCACCGCGGCCGCCCCCGTTTTTGACGTTCTGAAAGAGTGGAAACGCCCCGGAATCCATCCCGACGAAGTGAATCCCGGCGACGTCTTTTTCGAAAATGCCGGTCCCGTCCTCCACAAGGTCCTCAGCCTCGCCGACGGGATGGAAGCGGACGCCAGGGAGGCCCTCCTCGATGCCTTCACCGTCGCCAAAACCACCCGGGTTCCCGTGACCATCACAAGTGCCGAACTCGCTGCGCTGAAACACGCCAGCCCCGAGGAGGTCGCGCTCCCCACCCGCAGTGTCGCCATCGATTACCGGTCCGAAGCCCGCAGCCTCCGGGGAGACGATTTTTTGCAATTGATAGATGACTTGGAACGTGGCGAGTCGGACGAGAGCACCGTCTCCGACTCACGCCGCGCCCGGCTGCAGGAACAGATCGCCGCGATGAAAAAACGACTGCGGTCCGGCGAACGCCTCTTTCTCGTGACCGGTGTGGTGGAGACGGACACCCTCCGCGCCTCCT
>JAAYAT010000339.1 GCA_012719225.1 Verrucomicrobiaceae bacterium | reverse complement strand
GGAAAACGGTGACCGCGCTTCTGGCCCTGCGACCCCTCGGCGTGGCGCTGGTCTGCGTCGTGCTGTGCGGCGCGGTCCGTGCGGAGAGCACCTCTGCGGACGAGCTCCCCGTGGTGGACATCACCCGGGACGAGGCTCGCCAGACCGTCATCGCGATGGGCACGAGCGAGGTCTATCAGGGGCATCCCACCACCGTCCTGACCGACGACGACAAAACCCTCTTCTGCGCCTGGACGATCGACCACGGCGGTCCCTGCGGCCCTTTCGCCCGCTCGGATGACCACGGCAAAACCTGGCAACGCATCGACCATCTTCTCCCCGAAGGCTACCGCACCACCCACCGCAACTGCCCCACCCTCCAAAGCGTCTACCCGCCCGAGGGCGGCGAACAGCGGCTCGTGGTGTTCTCCAGCAAGGCGGTGGGCAAGAATCGCCGCGGGCTCGGCGTGCTGATGAGCCTGGACGGCGGCGAGAGTTGGTTCGAAACGCCCAACGCGCCGCAGCTCTCCGCGGGCATGCCCCCCACCGGACTGATGCGTTTGAAGGACGGCTCCACCGCCCTCTTCGGCCAAGTCCGCAAAGATCCCAACGTGAAAACCGACCGGGCGACCGACGATCAGAATGTCTGGATGTCCGTCTCCCGGGACGGCGGGTTCACCTGGGGCGAGCCGAAAACCGTGGCCCAGGCGGAGAAGAAAAACCTCTGCGAGCCTTTCGCCCTGCGTTCTCCCGACGGCGACGAAATCGCCCTGCTCATGCGCGAGAACCGCCACGACGCTCGCAGCATGATGTGCTTCAGCCGCGACGAGGGCAAAACCTGGACCGAGCCCGTCGACACCTGCTGGGGTCTCACGGGCGACCGCCACGAGGGCGTCCAACTGCCCGACGGCCGCTGGCTCATCGCCTTCCGCGACCGCGCTCTCGGCAGTTCCACCCTCGGCCAATACGTCGCCTGGGTCGGCAGCTACGACGAACTGCGCTCGGGCAAGCCGGGCCAGTTCCGCATCCACCTCCTCAAAAATTGGAGCGGCGAGCCGCACGGCGGCCGGTTAGGCGACACCGGCTATTCCGGCGTGGAGCTCATGCCCGACGGCTCTATCCTCTGCACCACCTATGTCAAATTCTATCCCGATGACCGTCAGCACTCCGTCGTCAGCACCCGCTTCCGCGTGGAGGGGAACACGGTGAAGTGAGCGCAACGAAATGAAAAGAAGAGAATTCATCCGATCGAGCGGAGCCCAGGCCTCCGCGTGGGTCCTAGCTCCGGCTCTGCTGGCGAAGGCGGCTTCTTCTGACGAGGGAATCCCTGACAACGACGCCTCCGCCGCTCCTAGAAGGATCAAGATCGGCCAGATCGGCATCTGCCACGAACACGCCAACCGCATCAGCACTTTGCGGAAATTCACCGACGACTACGAAGTGGTCGGAGTCGTGGACGATCGCGATTCCAAAGCGGCGCGATACGGCGGGACCAATCTCAAGCCCTTCGAAGGACTCCCCTGGATGTCGGAGGAAGAGCTGTTCCAGGTGCCGGGCCTGGAGGCGGTCCTGATCGAAACCGCCAACGGCGATCTCGTGCCCACCGCCCTCCGCTGCATGGAGCGCGGGCTCGCCATCGCCATGGACAAGCCAGGCGGCGAAGAGTTTGCTCCGTTCCAAAAACTCCTCGATGGCTGCGAGAGCCGGGGACTCCCCTTCCAGATTGGCTACATGTTTCGCGGGAACCCCGCGTTTCAGTTTTGTCAGGAGGCCGTGAAAAAAGGGTGGCTGGGCGAGGTGTTCGAGATCCAAGCCGACATGAGCCACGACTACGGCAACGAGCGCTACCAACACTACCTCAGCGCCTATGCGGGTGGCGTGATGTACAACCTGGGCTGCCACCATATCGACATCATCGTGTCCCTGCTGGGGAGTCCGCGGGACGTCGTTTCGTTCTTGGGCACGACCACGGGCGCGGTGGACGGAGTGAAAAACAACTGCCTCGCGGTGTTGGAGTATCCTCATGCGCGGGCGATGATCCATGTCTGCGACGAGGAACCCGGCGGCCTCGCCAAGCGGCGTTTCAAAATCAGCGGCGACAAAGGCCGCATCGAGTTTTCCCCGCTGGAGAGATTCGACGGTGCCCCCCTGGCCCTGCAACTCCACCTCAAGGAGGGGAACGACTCCTACGAGGCGGGGACCCATCTCGTCGAATTCGAGATCACCGAAGGCCGCTACGACGCCCAACTGCGCGAGTTCGCCCGCCTCGTTCGGAAGGAGACGGAGAGCCGCTACACCCCTGCGCACGACGCCCTGGTGCAGAAAGTCCATTTGGCGGCCTCCGGCTACACCCGGTGGAGCGGTTGACGCGATCCCGTGGTTGCCCCGCGAGGGCGCGTCCGTCATCCTGCTTCGCTATGAAATCACTGCGGACATTGGTCTGGATCGTCCTGCTGGGCGGCATCTCTTGGGTTCCCTGCGAAGCCGCGGAGACCGGGACTTCGGTGCCGACGGGGGAAGCCGCAAAGGAGCAATGGCAACCCACCGGGAATCGGAAAATCCGGGCGGTGCTCTGGGGCGTGGTCCACAACCACGCCAGGGGCAAGTTCGACGCGATGCGCAAGCTCAAGGACGACTACGAGATCGTCGGCTGGGTGGACGACTCCGCCTCCACCGCCATGCGCATGACCGATCCCAAGCTCGACCACTACAAGGCGTATCCCAAACTGACGCCCCGGGAGGTGTTCGACGAGGTGAAGCCGGACTTGATCGTCGTGGAGGTATCCAACTCCGAGTTGGTGGAGGTGGCGCTCGAGTGCGCGCGACGCGGATACCCCATGCACATGGACAAGCCGCTCGGCACGGACCTGCAAGGTTTTAAGGAAATGTCCGACATCTGCCGTCGCCGCAACATCCCCTTGCAGACCGGCTACATGTTTCGCGCCAACGAGGCCATTCAGTTCGCGGTCCAGGCCGCCCGTGACGGGCTCCTCGGGGAGATTTTCGCGATCGACGCCGACCTCAACCACAGCTACGGCGGCGCAAAGTACCCCGAATACGCCGACGCGTATCCCGGTGGCACCATCTACCTGCTCACCTGCCACGTCATCGAATACGCGCTCCCGATGATGCGCGACGCGATGCCCGACCGCACCTACTCCATCATCAAGCCCGCCCCGGGCGACCCCGCCGGAACCCCCAACAACACCCTGACAATCCTAGAATGGCCGCGCTGCGTCGCGACGATTCGCGTTTGCAGCAAGGGCTACCAACCCTGCCGCCACCTTCGTGTGGACGGCACCGACGGCACCCTCGAAATCCTGCCGATCGAGGACTTCACCAAAGTGAAGCACACCACCGGACTCGACGGCAAGACCGTGGAGACCCCGAGAAACATCACCGTGCGGCTCCACCTGAAAAAAGCCAAGGGCCAGTATCGGCAGGGGCTGAATCAGATCGACTTCCCCTCCGCGGACGATCGCTACGCCGGCCAATTGGCCGAACTCGCTCAAATCCTCCGTGGCGAGCGCCCCAATCCGGTGGAGCTTTACGACCACGACCTGCGCGTCCACCAGGTTTCGTTGCAGGCGTGCAACCTCCCCATGGAGTGAGCGAGCGCCGCCCCCGCGCTCACAGCACCTCCCAACCCGGCCGATAGGAGCCTTCGATCAGGGACTGGATGTCCTCGGCTCCTTCCAACTCCTGCTTCCCGGCATTCCAGCCGATGGTTTTTCCGGTGCGCAGGGCCAGCAAGCCCATCAGGGAAATTTCGGTGAGATGGGCGCCGAATTCGAAGTGGCTACCCGCGGCGGGACCGCCCTTGCAGGCGTCGATCCACTCGCGATGGTGCCCGGGGGAACGCGGCAGGCTCTGGGGCGGCGTCGGGGTGCTCTCGCGGAGGCTTTCTGGAAAAAGCAGCGGAGCACTGCCCGAGCTCTGGGTGAGGATCACGCCCTTTTCTCCGATGAAGAGGGTTCCCCGCCGCGGCAAAGGGTGTTCGCCGAGGGCCCCGGGCTTGCGTGGTTTCAGACCGCTGTCGTACCAGTTCAGCCGGATCGCGGGGCGGCTATCGGTCGCGGGGAAGTCGTAGTAGGCCATCGCCCCGATGGGCACGACCTCGTCGAGGATCTTGCCGGCCGAATGCGCCGTGACCCGTTCGGGCAGGGGCAGGTCGAAGGCCCGGACCGAGGCGTTGAGATCGTGGCAGGCGAAATCGCCGAGCGACCCGCTGCCGAAGTCCCAGAAGTCGCGCCAGGTGAAGGGATGGTAGACGCTGTGGAAATCGCGCGGCTCGCGGGGCCCCAGCCAGAGGTCCCAGTCGAAGTCGTCGGGCAGGGCGAGACCCTCCGCCGGTCGACCGACCAGGTCGACGTTGTAGCGGCTCGCGGGCACCCAGGTGTGGATGGTCTGGATCGGGCCGACGGCCCCGCTGCGGACCAGTTCGATGGTTTCGCGGATGCCGTCCTGGGCGGTGCCCTGATTGCCCATCTGAGTGGCGACGCCGGTCTCCTTGGCGATGGCGGCGATCTTGCGATTCTCCGCGAGATTGTGGGTCAGCGGCTTCTCGCAGTAGACGTGACGACCCGAACGCATCGCCGCCGCGGAGATCACCGCGTGGAGATGATCGGGGGTGGCGCAGAGCACGGCGTCGACCTCCTTCTCCCGTTCCAGCATGACGCGGAAATCCTGGTAGTCCTTGCACTGGAAGTTCGGCGTCTTCCCGGCGTAGTGCTTCTCGATATCAGCCTTGGTGGGAAGCCGCCCATGTCGATTTGAGCCTCCCGGCCAGCTCGGATAGTCCCCTGCGGGATCGACCACGGAAATGACCTGGACGTCGTCGAGGGCGAAGAGTTGCTTCAGGTTGGAGCGCCCCATGCCCCCCGCTCCGACGAGGGCGACGTTGACTTTCTCGCTGGGGGCGACATGACGGGGACCACCCAACACGTGGCGGGGGACAATGGTGAACCCGGTGGCGGCTGCGGCGGCGCCTTTGAGGAACTGGCGGCGGGAATTCGAAGGGGCAGGTGTCGGAGTCATGGCGTGTGGGAGTGGGCTTTGCGGCGACCAGGAACGTCGCTGATTCAGTCCGTCAAGGGGGAGAGCGCGGAGACTCCCTCACTTCAGCTTCGGCGCTCCGGGAACCCCGGCGGCCATGAGCTGTTTCAACTGGTCGAGGTGATCGGTGTAGACATCCTTCGGGAGGCACTGGTGTTCCTTCATGATGGCGTTGGCCATGCCGACGACCTCGCCCATCATCCCGGTGGTTCTCATGACACGCACGGTGCCGAGGGCGACGTGGGTGACGCTGATGTTCCGCCCCGCCATCATCAGGTTGGGCACGTTGCGCGAGTAAAAGCAGCGGTAGGGAATCGGGTAGGGCTCGATCTTGATGTGGCTCGCGGTTGACTGGAAGGCGTCACAAGCGCAGATCGGCTTTTTCGGGTAGTGCAGGTCGATGCTCCAGGTGGTGGTGACCGAGGCATCGGGGTAGGGCCTGGCTTCGACGATGTCCTGCTGCCGCAGCACGAACTCACCCATGAGACGCCGGGACTCGCGCTTGCCGCCGATGTAGGCGACCCAGTTCAGCTTTCTCTTGGCGAACTTCTCCTCGCGCTTCGGATCGGTGCTGTTCTTGAGCACGCTCCAGTTCCCGAAAACCACCCGCAGGGCGTAGTCGCGGATCTCCTCCATCTGGGTCGCGTGGTTGAGACGGGCCCCGGTCTCCCAGTCCCAATCGCCCCGAATCGTTTCGACGCAGCTTTCCTCGGTGAAACCGATCGCCCACGGAGTGGCGGGAAAGTCGGAGGCCTCTTCCTCCTCCTTGGTGTTCCACTGCACCGAGGTCCCCATGACGAGGTTGTCCTCGACCGACGGCGCCAGTTCCTCCTCGGTGTGGTCCTTCGACTCGCGGCCGATCCGGAAATCCGCCTTGGCGAGATAGCCGAGGTTGCCGTCGCCGGTGCAGTCGGCGAAGATCCGACCGGTGACCCTCATTTTCTCACCGCTGCGGGTGTTTTGCCCCGCCACCGCGGCGATCCTGCCGTCTTTCATCTCGACGGCGTTGGCCCGGGTGTTGAGAAAGAGGGTGATGTTCTTCTCCGCGAGAACATACTTGAGCTTTTTGTCGTCCTGGTAGTTCGAAGCGTCTCCGGCGTTGTGTTGTTTTTTCTCGGGATGCGCCTCGATGACCGCGTGGATTTCCTTGCTGTGCTCCAGCTCGGGCTGCCGGTCGGCCTCCCAGAGATTCCAGTGGCCCACCGGTCCGAGTTGCTCGACGAGGTTGCCAATCTCGGGATAGGGCTTCTTGCGGATCAGGCCAGAGAGACCGACCCGGACCTCCGAGCTGTTGTTCCCCCCGAGGACGGGGCGATCCTGGATCAACGCCACCTTGCAGCCGTAGCGGGCGGCGCTGACAGCGGCGCAGATGCCCGCCATGCCTCCGCCGACGACGACGAGATCGTAGTCGCCCTTGTCCACCACCTCCTGCTGCCGGGGCAGGAGTCGGTCGCGCAAGGCCTGGATCTCCGCGAGACCGTCGTCCGGTTTGAAATCGAGAGCGTCACTCAAGAGGATGGCGTCGCAGCGTCCGTTGAAACCGGTGAGATCGCGCAGGGCGAGGCGGTGCTCCCCGGCGGCGAGTTCGACGGTGCCTCCGTCCTGCCAATGCCATTCCGCGCCGTGCTCCCCGAAGAGGACTTCGAGGGGCCGGTCGTTCACGAGGAGATGAAAAATCCCGGGCGATCCCGAGGCCTTCATCGGTCCCTCGAATTCGTCGCTCTTCCATTTCCCCACCCAATCGCGGGTCCGCACCCAGATCCGGTGTTTCCCGCCTTTCTCGATGCGAATGCTGGTCTCGGCGTCCGCGACCTTTTCTCCGAGGCCGTGGGCCATGAGGTAAGGGGAGCCCATCTGGTCCATCGATTGCTGATCAACGACCCAGCCACCGATGTCAGAAAAGCTCTCGGCGTCGATGAGGAGTTCGTCGGCCCGCGCCTGCGGCAGGGCGACGGCAGTGAGAGCGGCGAGAAGGGCGAAAATTTTCCGGATATGATGCAATGCGGGCATGAGAGAGGTGAGCGAAGGATGAAGGGGGACGGGCGGGCGATTCCAGAAACGGAGTTCGTTCCGGGAAACATCCGTGTCTCCACAGATAACCTGACGACGTGGACGGGGAAAAAGCAACCGCGGGCCAATCGCCTTTTCAAGCCACAGGATTTCTCCGTCGCACGCTCACGGGGCGGATGCCGCTCCCGACTTCATGTCCCCGGCGAGTTCGTCGAGTGTGGCGGTGGGCACGGGCCCGTCGAAGGTGACCACACGATAGCGCAAGGAGAGGGCATCGCCTCCGGGAATGGTCACCGCGGACGGGGCGACGATGCAGGGATTGATGAGGCCGATGCGGGCGACATTGTGCCAGGTGGTTGTCGGATTGTCCGGATGGTTGAGCACCGCGACCCCCGCCTTTTCGCCGGAAGGCAGGGTCATCTCAAAAGCATACCAGGGTCGGTCGGGCCAATTGCTTTCCGGCTTCAGGTGCGAAGGCTGGGGCAGGTCGATTTTCCCCGAAGGATCGTGTATGACAATCGGAAAGTCCTTGCGCAGCCGCACGCTGAAGCCGCTGAAAGCGTGTTGTCCCAAGACGGTCTCCGTCCCGGCGGCGAAAAGGTAGTGCATATCGTGGATGCGCATGTCTTCACGGAACACCGTTACGGACCGCAGGGTTTCCTCCAAGAGAGTCAGCTCACCCGCCCGCCAGGAATTGACCGCAGAAAAGGCGGCACGGTCCGATGTGCTCTCCACGTCCTCCACGGAGCGGTGAACGAGGCGGCGGTTTTCCAAGGCGGCGTGCTTGCCCCAACCCCAGAAATCTCCTTCTCCCGCGTCATTGCGCACTTCCAGCCACGCCAGAAATACGCCCCGGTGGTGCAAATGATCGTCGGGCGCGACATCGGTGACAGTCAATCCCGAGGGAGTCGTGAGAGGATGAAAATAGCAGGCGCTGGGAGAAGTGCAGGCCGAATCGGCAGGTTTTTCGAGGAGGTAACGCAAGGCCGGAACCCCCGCACGACTCACCTCCACCGCTTCCTTTTGCGCGGTGACCGCCACTTGCCCGCCATCATCGGGCGGGGCGGCGACGGCCAGGACTGGAATCAAACAGACGCACTGGATAAAGCGGAAATAGTTCATGGCAGATCGGAACAGCGGCGGCAGCATATCCCTTCTCCACTCCGGACGCCACCACACAGTTGCGCGGTCATCGCGGCCGCAAGCCGGTGATTCCGATTCCGATTCCGATGACCTAATTGTGGACGTCTTTGTCCCGATGGCACCCGGAATTCCCGATCCATTCCCCGGGATCATTGGAGTTGGGATGCGAGGCTCTCGATATGCTCCTTCGCAGTCCTCCGGGATCCCGAAAAGAGTGTTTTAGGACTGTCCGGGTCGTCCAGCACAAAGATCGAGGGGAAAGCAGTGACGCCCCACTGACCAGCGAGCGCATTGTTTCGCTCCTTGATCGACGCGCTCTGCGCCTTGCGCCGGGGGAAGTCCAACTTCAGCAATACGAGGTTCTCGTCGGCAAATTCCTGAAAATCCCGTTTCTTGTGGATATTTTTCTCCAGTGCCTTGCAGGGAGGGCACCAGTCCGAGCCAGTGAACAGCACGTAGAGAGGCAGGCCGGTCGAAGCGGCCTCGGCGAAGGCTTCCTCCGGATCCTCGTGCCAGGATGCCCGACGCCGCCTCAGCGGCTGGGTGGTTGCGGCAGCCGTCGCATGGGCCGCTTCCGCTGTCGCCTCGCGAAGTTCCGCGACCGTCTCGACGGATTCGTCGACCAACCCGGCCAAATCGAGCTGGTCATCCACACTCAAACGGAAAAGGGAAAGGACAAAGATTTGCCCGTCGCTGTCCCGCCGGAAAGCGATGTCAGTTCCCTTCTTCGCGACGATTTCCCCGGAAATACGCCGCCCGTCCTCGCTGGTGATGTCGCGCCGCATGGGAAACTGACCCGGGGCATCGGGTTCGCTGGTGCCCCCGATGGACCCGACCAATGTAGCCTCCGCCACATCGACCCCGTCCACAGCTGTGCCCAAACCCAGATCCACTTCTCGCGTTCCTCCCCCATTCTCGCCCGAAGGCGTGGGGAACTCTGTTTCGCTCTGCAAAGGTTCCAGATCCTCACCACCCGAATTCGCCAAGCGCGGTTCGCAGCCTGTCAAGACCAGCAAGGATGAGAGAGACAGCAGGACGACGACCCGCCGCAGTAGGGTCACAGGGTTCCGGTCACGGCTCGATGCATTCATGACGAAATCAGGGTGGATCGGCGAGAAAACCAATAGGCAAATCATAGTGGTGTCGCTTTGTCTTGTCGAGACATCTTGTCAGAACCGAGGAACTTTTCAGATATTCTTCCTGATCCCCACCTCGATGGGTATGCGGATACCTGTCTCGCACACAATGACGGCGCTTTTCGGGGTTGCCATGCCCCGGCGATCCCGTTCTCTTATCGGCATGGCTCCTTTTCGAATCACCCTTTGCTTCCTCGCGGCGGCGCTCTTTTTCCCCGTCTCGCCCGGCTCCGCGCAAGAAATCCGCCCGCTCCCTTCCCATCAGTCGCTCGACTGGTACCCGGACGAAGCCGGAAAACCACAGCCCATCGAGACGTTGGAAGACTGGAAAAAACGCCGCGCGGCCATCATCGCCGGCTTCGAAGAAGTGGCCGGTCCCCTGCCCTCGCGCGACAACCTGCCCGACCTCGACGTTCGCGTCACCGAAACCGTCGACACGGACTCTTACACCCGCGAGACCATCACCTTCGTCTCCGAACCCGGCGACCGCACTCCGGCCTTTCTCTACCTGCCCAAAAATCTCACCCCGGGGGAAAAACGTCCCGGCATCCTCGCCCTCCATCCCACCGGAGCGCTCGGGAAAAAAATCGTCGACGGCCAGAGCAAGCGACCCAACCGGGGCTACGCCCGCGAACTGGCCGAGCGCGGCTACGTGGTCATCGCGCCGGACTACCCTTCCTTCGGCGACTCCGCCGACTACGATTTCGCGGCGGACCGCTACGAGTCGGGCGCGATGAAGGCGATCTGGAACCACCTGCGCAGTGTCGATCTCCTGCTCTCCCGAGCGGAAGTGGACCCCGAAAAAATCGCCGTGATCGGTCATTCCCTCGGCGGGCACAACGCGATTTTCACGGGACTCTTCGACGAGCGAATAAAAGTGGTCGTATCCAGCTGCGGCTGGAACCCGCTGCACGACTACTACGGCGGCGATCTCAAGGGCTGGACGAGCGATCGCTACTTCCCCGCGATCCGCGACCGCTATTCCCTCGATCCTGACAAAGTGCCGTTCGATTTCTACGAACTCGTCGCCGCCCTCGCCCCGGCGGCCTTCTTTTCCAATTCCCCGCTTCACGACAGCAACTTCGACTGGCGCGGAGTGGAAAAGGCCGCTCCGAAGATCCGCCGCATCTACGACCTTCACGGCGTTCCCGAAAAGATGCGCATCGCCTACCCGAACGACAAACACGATTTCCCCACGCCGGTGCGGGAGGAGTCCTACGAATTTCTGAAACACTGGCTGGAGTGAATCCCGCCGCTCCGACGACGCCCCCTTCCCCGCCTCACGGGAGACGCTCCCACACGGCGGGGAGTTCATTTTGGATGAGATGGCGGCTCGTGCCGGGGAGGCTCTCGCGGGTCATCGGCACGACGATGGTGTCCTCCAGATCCAAACGACCGGTCTCGCGTCCATACTTGTACTCGTGCTCCAAACCACCGTCAGCGTTGCGGTGGGCCGCAGCGATCGAAGGAGCCGCAGCGGAAAGAAAAAAGAGGTGACGATCCGTCGCCCTCGCGCCTCCCGCCGACGCCCGCAGCCCCGCCGAGGCGAGCTCGCGAAAAAGCTGGCGCGCGGTCCATTCGGCGGGGTCGATGTAGATCCGTTTTTCCGCGATGTAGGGGGCGAAGTCGGGGGCGCGGCGGAGTTCGGAAAAGGCCGTCTCGATCTCCTCCCGCACCAGCGGAAAATGGGTACACCCCAGCATGATGGTCGAGAGCGGCGGCACCCGCTCTCCGTCGGATCCCGCCGACTGGACTGACTGGGCCGACTTGCGATGCGCCTCGACGAGGGCGCGCACGTCCCGCGCCACCTGCTCGGACGCACTCGTCGGAATCGAGGGATCGCCCTCGATGATCGCGGCGAGGTCGGGACTGCCGAACTGGGTGATCGTGGCGATGCCGCGTCCGGCGCGGCCCAGCGTGCTTTGAATGGTGCGCGGGTAGACCTCGCTGGCGCAGGTTCCCACCGTCGCCATCACGCCGATGGCCCCGTCGGGATCGGTCTCGGTCGAGAGCAGGCCGCGGGCACCGGCTTCGACCACTCCAACCACGATCACCGGCACGCCGAGCGTTTGGACGAGCGACTTGATGTCCTCCAATCCGTAGGCCGTGGCCGTGTTGCAGGCGATCACAATGGCCTTGACGGGCGGTTTGTCCCGCCGCACCGCGCCGTCCTGGTGGTAGCGTTTCCCGAGGAGAAAAACCATGTCCTTGAGGATGAGTTCGCGGAGGTAGTCCACCTTCCCCACATTAGCATAATTCCCGTAGGGCATGTTGGCTTGATCGCCGAGATAGACGAAACGCTCCTCCGCGAAATCGGGCCGCCCGTCGGGACCGGGCTGGAGATTGTCGTTGTCAAAAACATCGAGCGTGAGAATCGCCTCGAGCACGGTCAAGCCTCCCACTCCGGAATCAAAAACCCCGATGGGCAGGGACGAGAGATCCTCCTGGTAGGCCGAACGGTCGAAGGTAAACGCCGCCTCCCCGTCGGGATGCGCCGCGAGATGGGCGCTCATCGCCCCCACCGGATCGGCAGCAGCTGCGGAGCCCGGAAACAGTGACCCTGCCAGGATCCACAAAGACAGCGAAAGGATACGGACCGGAAAATTCATCCCGCCAAGATGGACCCCCGGCCCGGAAATGACAACGTGGGAATGCGCCTTTCTCTCCAAGGTCTTTGTCGAAGAAGGCGACACCGTCAAGAAGGACCAACTTCTCGCGCAGTTGCTCGATGAAAAAGAGCGCATCGAATTCCGGCGCTTCGAGGCGCTCCTCGAAAAGCGCCAGTTCGACAAAAAGGCCTCACAAAACCTCCTCGACAGCAACCTGCTGAGCCGGGAGAAAGCCCTCGCGGCCGAGGCCGAACTCGAACTCGCCCAAGTCGACTACGAACTGGCCAAGGCCAAGCTGGAGGAAAAATCCATCAAGTCCACCGTCGCCGGCATTGTCATCCGGCGCATGGCCGAGCCGGGCGAGTCGGTGGACCGCATCGCGCCCCTCTTCGAGATCGTCGACATCGATCAGCTCACCCTCCAGTTCTACGTCGAACCGACCTTGCTCGATTCCCTCGGGATCGGCGATTCCATTCCCTTTTTCATCACCGGCGATCCCGAGAAACGCGGCGAGGCCACCGTCGAATTCATCAGTCCGAGCGCCGATCCGCAGAGCGGTCTCTTCCGCATCAAGCTGAAGGTGGAAAACACCGGTCACCGCTTCCTCGCCGGCGTCCGCGTCACCGGAGAATTCCCCACCACCGGAAAAAACTGAATCGCCCCCCAGGGAACATTGGCATGTTCCTCCACAAGATTTCCAACGCCACCTCTTGCCCAAGCTCGGGATGGATGCCGAAACCCGTTCCCGGGAACATTGGCATGTTCCGCCACTCAACCCCTGAAAACCTCAACCCCTGAAAACCTGAATCCCTGACAACCTACCCCTTCTTGGCCATGCGCTTGCGCTCGTTGCTGTCGAGGATGCGCTTGCGCAAACGGATGTTTTTCGGGGTCGCCTCGACCAGTTCGTCGGGGGCGATGTACTCGATGGCCCGCTCCAGGGAGAAGCGCAGGGCCGGAGTGAGGGCCACGGTTTTGTCGCTGCCCGAGGCGCGGTGGTTGGTGACGTGCTTGGCCTTGGTCGGGTTGACCGGGAGATCGTCGGTGCGCGGATTCTCGCCGATGATCATGCCTTCGTAGACGAGGTCGCCGGGGCCGACGAACAGTTTGCCGCGCGTCTCGATGTTGCCGAGGGCGTAGGTCATCGCCTCGCCTTTTTCCATGGAGACGAGGGTGCCGGTGTGGCGGGTGCGGATGTCGCCGGAGTCGAGGCGATACTCTTTGAAAAGGTGGGACATGATCCCCTCGCCGCTGGTGAGGTTGAGCAACTCGAATTCAAATCCGATCAATCCGCGGGTCGGGATGGTCGCTTCGATGGAGGTGCGCCCGTTGCGGGTGCTCATGGATTCGACCACGCCCTTGCGGTTGGCCATGGCCTGCATACAGCCGCCCACGGCGTCGTCGGGCACTTCGAGGTAGAGCGTCTCGAAGGGCTCGTGCATTTTCCCGTCGATCTCGCGCTTGATCACGGTGGGGCGGGAGACGAGCACCTCGTAGCCTTCGCGCCGCATTTCCTCGACAACCACGGCGACCTGCATGGCGCCGCGGGCGCTCACCTTGAACTCCCCGGCGCTGTCGGTCTCCTCGACTTTGATGGAGACGTTGGTGCGCCCTTCGCGGAGAAGGCGGTCGCGGATCTCGCGCGAGGTGACGCGGTTGCCCTCGGTCCCGGCGTAGGGGCCGTCGTTGACCGCGAAAGACATCATCACCGTGGGCGGGTCGATCTCGACGAAGGGAAGCGGTTCGGATTCGCCGTCGGCGGCGATGGTCTCCCCGATTTCGACATCCTCGAAACCGGAAATCCCCACGATATGGCCCGCGCCGCCCGAGAGTTTCTCGGAGGTGGCCAGCGCGGTGTACTCGAAGATCTTGCTGATCTTGACCCGCTGCGGTTTGGCCCCGGGCATGAGCCGCCAGACATTCTGCCCGACGGAGACGGAGCCGGAGAGGATTTTGCCGATGGCGATACGACCGACGTAGTCCGACCAATCGATGTTCGAGACGAGCATCCGGAAGGGCTCCTCGGGCTGGACATCGGGGGCGGGAATGTTCCGCATGATCGTGTCGAAGAGCGGGATCATATCCTGCGAATCGGTCCCGGGATGGTCGCCGGCGAATCCGTTCTTGGCGCTGCCGTAGAGAAAGGGCGCGCCGAACTGTTCTTCGTTGGCGTCGAGATCGAGGAAAAGTTCGAGGACCTTGTCGTGAACGAGAAACGGCTCGGCGTTGGGCCGGTCGATCTTGTTCACAAAAACGATGGGGGTGAGACCGTGGGCGAGGGCCTTTTTCAGAACGAAACGGGTCTGCGCCTGGGGACCCTCGTAGGCGTCCACCACCAACATGACGCCGTCGACCATTTTCATGACCCGCTCCACTTCGCCGCCGAAATCGGCGTGGCCGGGAGTGTCGACGATGTTGATGATATTGTCGCCCCACTTCACCGAAGTGTTTTTCGCCTTGATCGTGATGCCGCGCTCGCGCTCCTGATCCATCGAGTCCATCGCCCGCTCTTCGACGACCTGATTCTCTCGAAACGATCCAGCGGCTCGCAGCATCTGATCGACGAGCGTGGTCTTGCCATGATCGACGTGAGCGATGATGGCAATATTGCGGATACGATCGGGGGAGATCGTGGATGGGGAGGCGTCATCTGACATAGGGCGGGAATCACCACCGAAAATCGCAGATTGCAAGCGGTGATCACGTCACCCAGTAAGAGAGGGTTGACTCTGTCGCGCGACCCTGTTGAATGGAGGAAAACGCTGTGGGAGACAAGATCACACTACACGGGGCCTGCGCGGAGACGGTTCGCGCGCAATGGCCTCCGACCCGCCCCTATCTCGTCGCGGTCTCGGGCGGGCGGGATTCCATGGCCTTGCTCCATTTCCTCCACGGGGCGGGCTACGGGGATCTCATCGTCTGCCAGGTGGACCACGGCCTGCGGGGCGAAGTCTCCGCGGCGGAGGCGCAGTTCGTCCGGAAAACGGCGGAGCGCTACGGCTGCCGGGTCGAGCTGCGGCAGGTCGATGTGGAGGATTTTTCCCGCTCACAAAAGCTCTCCCTGGAGACGGCGGCGCGGGAGCTGCGCTATCGGGCCTTCGCCGGGATCGCAAAAAAATACGACTGTCCCCGGCTCTTTCTCGGCCATCACGCGGATGACAAGGTGGAAACGGTGCTGATCAATCTGTTTCGCGGAACGGGGGCGAAAGGCCTCGTCGGCATGGAGGAACGCGCGGAGCGGCTCGTCGACGGCGTCCGTCTGGAAATGCTGCGCCCCTTCCTCTCCGTCACCCGCGAGGAGATGGCACGGTATGTCGCTGAGGCGGGGATAGCCTACCGCGAGGACGAGAGCAACACCTCGGACTTCGCCCTGCGCAACCGCGTGCGCCATCGGCTTTTGCCTCTGCTCGGAGAGATTTTCGGGCGCGATGTGCGGGCGGCGGTGCGGCGGGCGGCCGATCTCGCGGCGCTCGACGAGGCCTGGGCGGCGGAGGCGACCGGCCCCCTGCCGTGGAAGGGGAAAAACGGCGGTCTCGATGTCGCGGCGCTGCGGGAGATGCCCGGCGGGCAACGCCAGCGCGTCCTCCTCCGCTGGCTCCGCGAGCGCGGGGTGCCGGACTGCGGTTCCGAAGAAGTGGCGCGGGTCGGCGCGGTCCTGATGGCGGAGGCGCGTCCGGCGCGGGCGAGCCTGCCGGGCGGGTGCGAGGTGCGGCGGCGTGCGGGGATTCTTTTTATCGAAGGACCGTCTCCGCCCTGATCCCGAAATGCCGCTCCAGAGCCTCGGCGACTTCGTCCATGGGCAGCCCGACGACGTTGCTCCGGGAACCGGTGATGCGCTCGATGATGAGTCCGCCCTCTTCCTGCGCGGCGTAGGCGCCCGCTTTGTCGAGGGGATCGATCTTCGCGTGGTAGGCGCTCCGCTCGTCCGGCCCTAGCGTTTTGAAGGTCACTTCCGTCGCGACGGTGAGAGAGTGGACGATTTTTTTCTCCCCCTCGTGATGGAGAAACGAGACGGCGGTGAAGACCTGATGGGTGCGGCCGCTCAGTTCGGCGAGCATCCGGGCGGCTTCGGCGCGGTCGATGGGTTTGCCAAAAACTGTGTCACCGAGCAGGACGAGGGTGTCGGCTCCTATCGTCACCGCTCCGGGATGGGCCGAGGCGACGGCGTCGGCCTTGAGCCGGGCGTTGCGGGCGGTCAGTTCGCGGATGGGGATGGCGGGATCCTCGATCTCGACGACCTCGGGTTTGACCACGGTGAAGCGATACCCCGCCGCACGGAGCAGATCGCTGCGTCTCGGCGAGGCGGAGGCGAGAATGAGGGGAGGAGCGGGAGCGGAGGACATTTTGAAACAGGGCGAAGGACAATCAGGAAAATTCGGCGGAGAAGAAGGGGTTGTTTTGTTTTTCCTCTCCCACCGTGGTGAGCGGGCCGTGGCCGGGGGCGAGAACGGTGTCTTCGGGCAGCGTCAGGATTTTCTCGCGGTTGTTTTTCCACGCGTCGGCGAAGGAGACGATCCCGCCGCCCATGGAACCGGCGAAGAGGGCGTCGCCGACGATGGCGAGAGGGCGGGCGAGGCCCTCGATGAAATAGGTGGTCCCGCCTTTGGAATGTCCGCTCGTGGTGAGGGGGCGGACTGTCAGCGATCCGATGGAGAAGGTCTCGCCTTCGGAAAAAGGCCGCGTTCCCGGCCAGGGCTCGGCTCGGTTGGCGCGGGCGATCGCTTCCGGCGCGGCGGTGCGGAGACGGTCGAAATCCGCGATGTGGTCGCTGTGGGTGTGGGTCAGGAAAATGGACTCGATCCGCAGCCCGAGCGCGGCGGCGCGGTCGGTCATGAGACCGCTGTCGGTCCCGGTGTCGAAGACCGCCGCGACGGAGGAAGCGGGATCCCACACGAGGTGGGCGTTCACCCGCATGTCGCGGTAGGCGGTGGAAAAGCTCTCCAGCCCGTCGAGAGTGACGGACCGGGGACGCCAGACCCGCGAGGCGGCCATCGCGAGGGTGCGGGGATCGAGGGAAAGGGCCCGGGCCACCTTGCCGAGGGCCGCCTCGTCGCAGAATTCGCCCCGGCAGAGGCGGGCGAGGATGTCGCGGGGGACGCGGGTGGTTTCCACCAGTTCGGACTCCGAAATGTGGTGGCCCCGCATCGCTTTGGCGAGGATGTCTTCAAAATTGTCTTCGAGGGGGATGGGGGGCTTCATATCGTCGATTCGGGGACCCGGGGGAGGAATTACGGGAAAAGGAGGGATTTTGCTTGTCGAATTTCCAGAAAAATGTCATCCTCGGGTCGGAGTCGAGGTATTTACTATGTCTTCTCCAGCACTACATACGCCTTCGGGCAAATCATAACCTAATAACAAGAAAGAAAAAGACCATGAAAGTGAACGCTAGAAAAAATAGCGCGTTTACCCTGATCGAACTGTTGGTGGTGATTGCGATCATCGGCATCCTTGCCAGTGCCGCGATGCCGGCCTACAACGGAATTCAGGAGCGCGCCAAACGCACCAAGGATGTGAACAACATCAAGCAGATCCTGCTC
>JAAYAT010000338.1 GCA_012719225.1 Verrucomicrobiaceae bacterium | reverse complement strand
GGGAAAAAAGCAGGCGGATCAATTGTTGAAATCGACCGAGCCGATCTCGATGAGCGTTCCGTAGAGCTTGGTCGAAGCGCTGCGGCCTTCGAGGACGTAAAACTCGTCAAAGAGACTGATCCCGTCCGTGCTGGTTTCGCCGAATTCGAGTTGGAAGAGAAATTCGATTCCCTGGAAAGTGATGGTCTGACTGGCCATGGGGTCGGCGAGTTGGACATAGTCGGCGTCCGCCCAGAGATCGTTGGGGTCGTTTTTGTTGGTGACGTTGATCAGATCGAAGTCGAAATCGAGTGCAGTCGAGGCGCCGACGCCGTTCATGTCGAAGTTCAGGTTGGCGGTGAAGGTGATGTGGTCCGCCGCCGTTCCCCCCGCGATGGTGCCGTTGAAGTAGTCGAGCGTTCCGATCTGAAAGCGTTCTCCGGCCGCGACGGTGTTGAAGGACGAGTTGGAGAAATCCAGCCAGCTTTTCATGTGATCGGCCGCGGTATCGAGTCCCCACTCGAAGTAATCCGAAGAACCGCCGTTGTTGAGATTGCTCACCATATCTTTTTCTCCGATGGGATTGGAAAAGCTGCCCGTCGCGGTGCCGGTGACCAGAGCGGCCTCCACTCCGAGGGTGCGCAGGCTGGTGGTGCTGGGGGTGTAAAAATCGTTGATCGGGGTCGCACGGGCCTGAACGAGCGCTCCGGTGGGGTAGTCGTCGCGGTCCAATGGGAAGGGGCCGGTGTAATCCGTCCAGGGTTCGTCGCCGATTTTGTACTGCATCGTGGAGAGACCGGATGAGTTTTGTTCAATGAGAGTCACATGAATGACGCGTCCGGTGAACAGCCCCATCTGGGGGCGGTCGGGGGAAATCACGGGGGCGATGAGAGCGCCCGGGATAAAGTCGTAGCTCTGATCGACCCGACCGCTGTCCGAATACAAGTCGCTCATGGAGATGGCCTGGGCGGCGACGAGAGCACCCGGCGGGACCGAGAGCGGTCCGGTGTAGGCTTTCCAGTTCCCGAAATCGATGGAGTAGAAAAGTTCCGACGAACCCGCTGGATTCGGGTTCGAGAGGGAAAGGGGCAGATCGAAGGAGGTGATCGGGAAAACACCCGATGGGACGGAAAAAGTGGGTGACGCGAGCGGGGTGAGACCGACCGGGCCGCTCCCGGGGGGAGCCGGGGTGGCGACGGTGTCGGGCACCTCGGTCAGCGGCATCGCGGAGGGACCCGCGGGCCGGGAGGCGGGGATTTCCTGGTAGTCCCAGATCCAACTGTCCTCCGCGGCGTAGAGCATGGAGGCCCGGCTGTTTTCATCTTCCAAGCCCTGATTGACGAGGGTGTCGTCGAGGACAAAGCTCTTGATTCCCGGAGTGCTCCCCGAGGTCGCGAGGACAAAGCGACCGGCGTCGCCGTCCCAATAGGCCCGCCGCGTCTTCCGACCGGCTTCTTCGGCGTTTTGCATGACGAAAGTGAGGCGCTCGTCGACCTTGCTGCCGCTCAGCGTGGGAACGCGGGAGGCATGGCTCATGCGGCTCTTGAGGGCGCTGAGGACCTCCTCGGGCGAGCTCGCGGCGGAGAGATCGCCCCCGGCCCCGAGGTAGGCGAGGACGCTGCGGTTGAGGGAATCGACGTCGGATTGGAGCTTCTGCTCGCGGGCCGAAGTCACCACATGGGAGAAAACCGCTCCCCCGAGGGACGCGACGATCCCGATCACCGCCACGACAATGAGGGCTTCCAGCAGGGAGAAGGCACGTCTGCTTTTCATGTTTTAAAAAACCGTAACAACTGCAAGTATCATAATTTTTGTTAAATAACAAGGGGAAAGTCAATCGTTCATGGGAATCTGGGTTCGCCTGGTTTCTCCGGGTTTTGTCGCAGGCGCTGGCGCAAACCGACCGGAAATTTTCGTATCGCGTCGATGGGAACTGCGGCATCCTCCCGATGCATGAACGACCTCACCGACACACTCGCGCGTCTCATCTCGATCAACAGCGTCAACCCCGAGTGGAACGGTCCGGGGGAGGCGGAGGCGGGCGCGTTTGTCAGGAGATTTCTCGAAGGGGCCGGTTTGGAGGTGTGGGTCGATGAGGTGCTCCCTGGTCGCGCCAACGTCATCGCGCGACTGCCGGGACGGGACGCCACCCGCTCGGTTCTCCTGGAGGCGCATTTGGATACCGTATCCGTCGCGGACATGACGATTCCGCCCTTTGATCCGGAGATCCGTGATGGCCGTATCCACGGGCGCGGTTCCTGTGATACCAAGGCCGGTCTCGCGGCGATGATGCTGGCCCTGACGAGCCTCCATTCCGAGGGCCGGCAACCGCCCTGCGATGTCTATTTCGCCGCCGTGGTCGATGAGGAGAACGCCTTCCGCGGGGTTCTCCGGTTGATTGACTGGATGCGGGAAAAAGGGATTCATCCCGAGGCGGCCATCGTCGCCGAGCCGACCGGATTGCGGGCCGTTTCGTGCAACAAAGGGGTGCTGCGCTGGCGGATCGAGACGCGCGGAGTCGCCGCTCATAGCTCCAAACCGCATCTCGGGAAAAACGCCATCGTGGCGATGGCACGGGTCATCGAGCGGCTGGAGGAGTTCCACGCGGGCCTGCGGGAGCAAACCCACCCGCTCGTCGGCGCGGCGACTTGCACCATTTCCCTGATCGAAGGCGGTGCCCAGGTCAATTTCGTGCCCGAGCGCTGTCTCATCACCCTCGACCGGCGCATGCTGCCGGGAGAGACCGAGATCTCGGTGCTGGCCCAGTATCGCACCCTCCTCGCGGATTTCCCGGCCGCTGAGTTGGTCATTCATCCCCCGCATCTTTCCGACGAAGCGATGGAGACGGCGTCCGATTCTCCCCTGGTGCGGGCGGCGGGCGCGGTCCTCGCGGAAATGGGATTGGACCCGGATCCGGCGGGGGTTCCCTTCGGTTGCGATGTCACCAAACTGCACCGCGCCGACATCCCCGGCATCATTTTCGGACCGGGGTCCATCGATCAAGCGCACGCGGCGGTCGAGTGGGTCGAACTCGATCAGGTGGAGTTGGCCCTTGCCTTTCACCGCCGTTTTCTGCTCAGTTATGGCCTATGAAACATCCGAGCCGTCGCCGCTTTCTCGCCACTACCGGAATCCTCCCGCTCGTTCCGGGGAAAACGCTTTTCGCCGAACCCGCCGTGAAGGACGGTTGGATTGACGCCCACGTCCACGTCTGGCCGGCGGATCGGGAAAAATACCCGCTCGCCGAGTCCTCTGTCGGACGAACCATCACTCCCGAGATCTTCGATCCGGCGATTCTGAGAGGGCACCAAAAGGGCACCGGGGTGACGAGGACGGTCCTCATCCAGATGAGTTTTTACGGCTTTGACAACTCCTACATGCTCGATGTCATCGAGTCCGATCCAGAGCGCTATCGGGGCGTCGCCATCGTCGATCACTCCGTCGCGGGTGTGGGGGAGAGGATGAAGGAACTCGGTGGCCAGGGGGTCCGGGGATTCCGGCTCTATGCGTTTCCCGACCGCACCAAGGACTGGGCCGGGTCCGCCGGGATGCGGGAAATGTGGAAGGTCGGCGGCGAAGAGAACCTCGCGATGTGCTGCCTCGCCGATCCCGCCGCGCTCCCCGCGATTCAGAGCATGTGTGAGACCTATCCCGACACTCCCGTCGTCATCGACCATTTCGCCCGCATCGGAGCGAAGGGAACGATAGACCCGGCCGAGCTCGCCCGACTCCTCGCCCTCGCCGCTTTCCCGCAGGTCCACGTGAAGGTTTCCGCCTTCTACGCGCTCGGGAAAAAGCAGCCGCCCTACACCGACCTCGCGCCGATGATACGGGAACTACGCGATGCCTACGGGTCGGAACGGCTCATGTGGGGATCGGACTGCCCTTATCAGGTCGCGGACGAGCATAGCTACGCCGCCTCGGTCGCACTGGTGCGGGAGAAGCTCGACTTTCTCTCCGACGCGGAAAAGACCGACATCATGAAAAACACCGCCGAGAAAGTTTTCTTTCGCTGATGTGTCAGGAGTATCAGTGACTCGTTCGCATCATCCCCGGTATTCGGCCAGGGCGGCGATCACCGCGTCGATGTCGGCCATGCGGTTGTAGCCGTGGACCGCGAAGCGGATGCGGCCGGCCTGGTGCATCACGTGAATGTTCCGGGAAAGGAAGTGGGCGTGGAGCGCCGCGTCGTCCGTCGTGCGCATCGCCACGATGCCCGAGCTGTTGCCCGGCTGCGGAGGGGAGAGGGTGGCGTGGCCGAGATCGGCGAGACCCTCGTGGAGGCGGGCGACGAGGGCGTCGGCATGGGCGGCGATCGCGGGGATACCGTTTTCATGCAATGTCAGGATTCCCTGACGCAGCGCGTAGATCGCGGGGTAGACGGGCATTCCGACGGCGAATCCCCTGACGCCGGGAAAGGGTTCGGCGCGGTGGAATCTGTCCTGCTCGAAGGCGTTGGCGAGATGGAACCAGCCGCCCGCTTTCACCACGAGTCGGTCGCGGGCATGCTCCGGCACCGCCACGAGAGAACCGCCGTGGGTGCCGAGGAGCCATTTGTAGGTGCTGGCGATGAGGCAGTCGGCATCGAGGCAGTCGAGGGCGACGCGACCGGCCGCCTGGGTCACGTCGACCGCGAGGAGGGCGTGCGGGGCGCGTTCCCTCACGAGATCGCGGAAGGGGTCCCAGGGAATCCGGTAGCCGGTCAGGAAACTCACCAGCGAGACCTGGACGAGGCGGGTGCGTTCGCTCAGCATCGCCGCGAGATCGTCGAGTTCGAGAACGCCGTCGCGGTGTTCCCAGAGTTGCACCACGGGACCGTCGCGATGCTGCAACCACGGAGTCACGCCCGAGGGGAAATCGAGGTTCGAGAGGACGAGATCGTCGCCTTCGGCGAACGAGACCGCCGTCGCGAGCAGGTTGTAGGCTTCGGAGGTCGAGGAGGCGAAGGAAATTTCCGGCGCACTCAATCCGAGCAGGGCCGCCGCGCTTTCCCGACAGGCTTCGAACTCGCGGGAAAAGAGGGCGCGTCCGTCCATGCCCATGACCTTGTGCGAAAAATAGCGTTGCAGGGCCTCGCCGACGGAGAGCGGCGGGATGCCCTCCGCCGCGGTGTTAAGATAGGCGATCCCCTCGAGCGAGGGGAAGTCACGGGCACGTCTGGCGTCGTCAAGCATGGTCTCTCCTTATAGCCGCGGCGGCGGAGAAGAGCAGCTACTTTTTCGGCACGTCATCGGGGGCGCTTTCCGTCCTGCGGCCACCCGCGGCGGAACCGGACCCGGCCGGGGGACGGTGGGTGACGAGTTCGATGAGCGAAGGCGAGGGTTCGTGGACGATGCGATCCACCTCGGCGCTCTGGGCCATCGAGATCCAGT
>JAAYAT010000337.1 GCA_012719225.1 Verrucomicrobiaceae bacterium | reverse complement strand
TGGCCATCACCAAGGAAGAGGTGGAAGTCGAACGGGACGAACCGCTCAAATGCGAACTCGCCGCCTTTGTCGAATGCGCCGCGCGGGGAGAACAGCCCAAGGTCAGCGGTCACCAGGGCGCCGCCGCCCTCGACGTGGCTCTGGAGATCACCCGTCTCATCGAAACGGCTTCGTAGCGGTTTAGCGGGTAGCTTTTCTGCTGTGCAGTGCCAGGGCGCGGCAACCTGATGGGATAAGTTCGCAAAACTGAGACTGATAATTAATATTTTTAAAATATTTGATTGCCACTGTTTTAAATGGAAGTAAATTTTTAAAACATTTTACTTCCCATGAGCAAAACTTCTCCCTTCCTCGCCGCCCTTGTTTTCTTGTCTGGAATGACCTTCGCCCGGGCGGAGCCGACCGCGACGGTGCGGGAGTATCGTCCGCTCATGGCCAAATCGGTGACGATGGTGGTGGCGGGCGGAGCGTCGGCAGACGCAAAAAAGGGAGCCGCTTTCACGAGCGAGGGCTGGGCCCGGTTCGATGCGAAGGAGTGGGACGCGGCGATGGACAAATTCCTCTCCGCGCTGGAAAAGGATGCCACGGACCATTCCGCCGCCGAGGGGCTGATCATGAGCCTCCATCGTTCGGGTGACCACGCCACGACCTCGCGCCTCGCCGCGGAAATCGCCGCCATCATGCCCGGGGTCAAGGACATCCTCGTCCGGACGATCACGGCCGAGGTCCGGGCACTCGTGGGGCGCGGGGAAATCGAGACCGCCGGCGCACTGCTCGCTCATTTTCCCAAGGACGACATCGCCTACGGGGAGGCCCGAGGGCTGCTGGTCAGCGCGAAGGTCATCGGTGCCGAACTGGATGCGGACAAGGCCGGCTCGACGGCACCCGCCTCCCTCGCGGGCAACTGATCGCGACGAAAGGAGCGGTGAACGGAAAAAGGGCGGTCGCGGGGCCGCCCTTTTTTGTGTTCCATAGGGTAAGGTCACCGACCTGACCCTGTCGATTATGGACGCGGCGTGCTCTGGAAATCCTGCTTCCACTTTTCGCGGTGCTTGGCGCACCAATCGACCAAGGCGGTCTCGAAGCCGATGTCGCGTCCGGCTTCTTCGCTCTGGATCCATTTGTGCCTCAGGATTTCGTCTCGTTCGGCGAGGAATTCCTGATAGAGGGAGAGAGTCCCGGCGGGTTCGTCGGCGGTAGGATCGTCCATACGTGGAGAAGGGGAGGGTGTCGCTTGAGTTTTCCACGGTTTGTCCTTTTATTCAACCGATTGCGCCGCCCGTGTCGGGTCCCGGAAATGAAGCCTGCTTTTCTCCCCGTTCTTTTCGTCCTGCTTTTTTTCCCGCTTTTCTCGGGAGCCTCCCAGGATTGGCGGCAATGGCGGGGACCGCAGGGAAATGGCACGGCCGACGCGACGGCGACTCCGCCGCTGACTTGGAGCGAGGAGGAGAACGTGCGGTGGAAAGTCCCGGTGCCGGGGCGGGGGCTTTCCAGTCCGACGGTGGTGGGCGGATTGGTCCTGCTGACCACGGCTACAGAGACGACCCGCCTCGTCGTCGCCTACGACGGGAGGAACGGAAAAAAGCGCTGGGAGACCACGGTCCACGAAGGGCCGCTCCCGGAGAAAATCCACCGTAAAAACAGCGCCGCGACTCCGACGGTGGCCTCGGACGGGACCCATGGTTTCGCGGTGTTTCATCACGAGGGCGAGGTCATGCTGACCGCTCTCGATCTGGAGGGGAAGATCGTCTGGCAGCGGACCACGGGCCCCTATGAATGCGACTACGGCTTCGGCTACGCCCCCAGTCCGACGATTCACGGGGATCTGGTCATCGTGTCGTCGGAGTTCACTGCGGGAGGGTATCTCGCCGCTTTCCGTCGGTCGGACGGGGAGGAGATCTGGCGGACGGATCGCCGCATCAAAACGAGTTATTCCTCGCCTATCGTGGCGTTTGTCGGAGGTAAACACCAGCTCCTCCTCAGCGGGGCGGAACTCGTCAGCAGCTACGATCCGGACACCGGGGAATTGCTCTGGCAGGTGCCGGGTTCGACCAAGGCGACCTGCGGCACGATGGTCTGGAACGAGGACACGGTTTTCGCGAGCGGCGGATTTCCCGGCAAGGAGACGCTGGCGGTGCGGGTCACCGGGGAGCCGGAGTTGCTCTGGCGGCACGCCGACGCCTGTTACGAGCAATCGCTGCTCTATCACGACGGTCATGTCTACATTTACAACGACACTGGCATCATGATCTGTCGGGACGCGGAATCGGGCGAGGAGCGTTGGAAGGTGCGTCTCGGTGGGCCGGTCAGTGCTTCGCCCATCCTCGCGGGCGGTCGCATCCATGCGATGAACGAGCGGGGGATCACCCACGTCTTCGCCCCCGACCCGGAGAAGTTCACCAAACTGGCCGAGAACACCCTCGGGGCGGAGGGCTTCGCGAGTCTTTCCTTCGTCGGGGATGCCGTCTATCTGCGCACCGCCGATGCCGCTGCGGAGCGACAGGATTGGTTGTATTGTTTGGGAGAGTGATGGGAAAGAGGTTGCCGTTTCGTCCGCGCTGGAGTACACCGGAGAGGATGCAGGTGAACCCTTCGATGCAAATCAACGGCTGGTTTCTCGCCATCGTTCTCGCTCTCGTGATTCTCTGGAAAATCGATCTGTTCGCGACGCTGCTCAACCTGAAGTCGCTCGGATCGGAGATCCCGACGGCCTTTCGTGGGCTCATCGACGAGGACACCTACGCCCGGTCGCAGGACTACACCCGCGCCAAGGCTCTCCTCGGGATAGGGGAGGGCATAGTGGCGCTGGTGGCGCTCTTCGTTTTCTGGTGGTTCGGCGGATTCGGTTGGCTCGATGAAAAGGTGCGCGGCTACGGCCAGGGTCCCGTCGTCACAGGGGTGCTGTATATCGGCGCTCTCGTCGTGGCGCTGCGCCTGCTCCATCTCCCCTTTGAGCTCTACGACACTTTCGGGCTGGAGGAGCGTTTCGGTTTCAACCGCTCCACCTTCGCGGTCTGGCTCGGCGATCTGGTCAAAGGCACCCTCCTCTCGGTGCTGCTCGGGGTGCCGCTCCTCGCCGGATTGCTCTGGATTTTCCAAACCGTGCCGATGGCCTGGCTGTGGGGCTGGCTCCTCGTGACGGCCTTTTCCCTGGTCCTCGCCTATCTCGCGCCGACTTGGATCATGCCGCTTTTCAACAAATTCGAACCGCTCGAAGAGGGCGGTCTGAAGCGGGCCATCCACGAGATGTCGGCGCGATGCGAGTTTCCTCTCAAGGAAGTCAGTGTGATGGACGGCTCGAAGCGATCCGCCAAGTCGAACGCCTTTTTCACCGGTTTCGGAAAGAACAAACGCATCGCCCTTTTCGACACTCTCATCGCCAATCACACCGAGGCGGAACTGGTCGGGGTGCTCGCCCATGAGATCGGCCATTTCAAAAAGAAGCACATCGTGAAATCGCTTCTCGCCGGCACCCTCACGACCGGGGTGATGTTTTTTCTGCTCGGACTGATGCTCCACAACCGCGCACTCTTTGACGCCTTCGGGGTGAAGGAGACTTCGGTCTATGTCAGTCTCGTGCTCTTCGGGATCCTGATGTCGCCCCTGAGCGAGGTCCTCTCCGTCGCGGGCAACTGGATGAGCCGCAAGCACGAGTTCGAAGCCGATGCCTACGCGGCCGAGGTCACGGGGAATGCGGGAGCCATGTCCGATGCCCTCGTCAAGCTGAGCCGGGACAATCTCAGCAACCTCACTCCGCATCCTTTTTACGTGTTTCTCAACTACACCCACCCGCCGGTGGTCGAGCGGATCGCCGCTCTCGCGAAGATTCGGTGAGGGTCGCAGGCATCCGCGAACGTGATCACGCACCGCCGCTTCTTGGACAGTCGGGACTCTCTGACCTACCCTCCCCAGACCTTCGATTATTGAATGGTAGAGATAGAAAATATGAAATTTACAGTTACGATTGTCGTCTCAGCGGTTTTTTGGATATCCGGCCTGTCGCTGCAGGGAGCTTCGCCGGAGAAAGACCGCCTCAAGGGAGGAGTGATCAAATCGGAAATCGAAGCCGATGTCTGCGTTTACGGGGCCAGCCCAGCCGGGGTTCTGGCCGCTGTCGCCGCCGCCCGCGAAGGCTGTTCGGTGGTCATCGTCGAGCCGACCTACACCATAGGCGGACTCCTCGCCTCGGGCTTCCGGATGCAGCAGGACGTTCCCGATCCCCAGCATCTCGGTGGTCTGACGCGGGACTATTTCGACAAGGACGTCGCGCTCCACGTCGGCATCCACGCACCCACGCTGCGACACTATCAGGGGGCCGGTGAGGACAACGTCGCCATGCTGCAGGAATACATCGACCGCTACGCCGACCTCATCACGGTGGTCCTCCAACATCGCGTGGCCTTTGTGGAGACGGAGGAGGGAGAGATCGAGGGGGTCGTCTTCGAATACGCGGTGGACGATGAAAACGGGGTTCCCTCTCCTGTGCGATCTTCGGATCACCTCAGAAGGGTCGAGGCGGAAATATATGTGGACGCCAGCTACGAGGGCGACCTGATGGCTTTTTCCGGTGTCTCCTATCGGGTCGGCCGGGAGTCGCGGGAGGAATACGGTGAATCCCTCGCCGGGGTGGTGGTGAGTCGCGAATTTCCGGGAGTGGATCCCTACAAGGTGAAAGGCGACCCCTCCAGCGGCTTGCTTTCCCCCATTTTTCCCGACCCCATCGGCGAGGAAGGGGAGGCGAGCCGCTTTTTCATGAGCTGGAATTTCAAGCTCGCCTGGGAGACCAAACCGACCGAGGAATATCCCGGCATCCCCATCACTCCGCCCGAGAACAAGGACGAGGATGTCTACGAGCTGTTGCGGAGATCCACCGAGGCGGGCTACCCCACCCGTTGGCCCGATTCGAACTTCGACCGTCGGCAGTTGATGACCGGCGCCATTCCCGGAATGCAGACGGACTACCCCGACGGAGACTGGGCCACCCGATCCAAAATCTGGCAGGCCTTCATCGATCATGTGAAAACCCTGACCGACTTTTCCGGCAAGGAGGTGCGCTTGCTGTCCGACTACCGGAACGAGACCAATGGCTGGCCCTATCTCTACATGCGAGGGGGGCGGCGGATGATCGGCGAGTATGTCATGACCCAGCAGGATCTCCAGTTGCAGACGGACATACCCACTCCGATCGGAATGGGCTATTACAAAGTGGACATCTACCCCACGCGACTGGCGGTCAACGACGAAGGCGTCCTCGTGCAGGAGGGCGATGTCTTCACCATGGTGTCGCCGGGGCCCTATCAGATTCCCTACGGAGCGATCATCCCGAAGCGGGACGAGATCGCCAACCTGCTGGTGCCCATGATGATGTCGGCCAGCCACGTCGCCTACGCCAGCATCCGCATGGAGGGAACCTACATGGTCATGGGCGAATCGGCCGGCATCGCCGCCGGACTCGCGGTCAGAAGCGGCAAGGCGGTCCAGGACATCGACCGGGACGAACTGACCGCCCTGCTCAAGGCCCATGGACAGGAATTGGAATGGGACGGGACCGGATTCTATACCGAGGGGCTGTGGCGTTCCAACATCTTCGGCAAGGGATCGGAACAGGTCGGGCGCTGGGAAACCCATCCCGAGGAGTATGCGAAATACCCGGTCGAAACCTTGTGGAAGTCGAAGCCCGAGTGAACGCCGAAAGGGCGCCGGCGCGTGCCCCGGCGTCCCCGTCGCGGTTGGGGATCACTCCCCCCGCCGCACCGGGCGGCCGGGGCGGACGTCCTGGAGCTCCCCGCCCGCGATGACCGGCACGCCGTTGACGAGGACGTCGCTGAACCCGACGGCGTAGCGGTGCGGATCCTCGAACGTCGCCGGGTCGGCGACGGTCTCGGGATCGAAGACGACGATGTCCGCGACG
>JAAYAT010000336.1 GCA_012719225.1 Verrucomicrobiaceae bacterium | reverse complement strand
TGCATGTTTTCCGGAACGGAGAGGCCGAGCAGGGAAAGAACGGTCGGCCCGAAATCGACGAAGCTGACCAGTCGATCGACCGTCCCGCCCGCCTCCGCCGGAGCCAGATGCCGGTATTTTTCGGGAAAGCGAATCAGGAGCGGGACCCGCATCCCCGAGTCGTGGAGGAGCCGCTTGTGCCGCGGCATGCCGGAACCGTGGTCGGAGAAGAAAAAGACGATGGTGTTCTCGGCGAGACCGTCTTCTTCGAGCTGTGTCAGGATGCGTCCGACCTCGACATCCATCGCCGTGACGCAGTCATAATATCGGGCGAGTTCGCGGCGGACCAGCTCCGTATCGGGGTAGTAGGGCGGCACGGAGACTTTCGCCGGATCGTGCCGCTGCTCCGGGGGGAGTCTGGACTGGACCTTTTCCTGAAAGACTTCGTAGGGCCACACCATGGTGCGGGACTGGTGCGTGGTCATCTGGTTGAAGACGGCGAAAAAGGGCTGTCCTTCCTTCCGCTCGGGACTCCGCCAGTGGGCTCGACCGGCGCTCTCGTTCCACGACTCCTCGATCAGTCGCTCCTCGTTGGCGGTGTTGTAGTCGGTCTTGCTGTTGTTCGTGGTGAAGTAGCCAGCCTCGCGCAGGTAGGTCGGGAACCCCTTCACGCTAAAAGGGATGGGATAGGCGGAGCGCATTTGGCTCGTCCCGAGACTGGGGGCCCACATCCCCGTGATCAGGGTCGAGCGCGAGGGCGAACAGATCGGCGCGGCGGCGAAGGCGTTGGTGTAGCGCACGCTCTCCTTGGCGAAGGCATCGAGGTGCGGTGTCGTCGCGTAGGCGTCGCCGTAGGCCCCCAGGGTCGGACTCATGTCCTCGGCGGTGATCCAGAGCAGATTCGGTTTTTCTTCGCTCCCTCCCGCGACGGGGGAAAAACAAACGAGGACGAATGCGAGGAAGCGAAGGGAGCCCATGGCGGGAAGTGTCGCCGTTCCGCGCCGCCTTGAAAAGACAAAAGAAAATCGTCCGGCGCGCGACTTTGCGAATCACCCGAGCCGCCGCTCGACGAGTTGGAATCTCGCGTCGAACCGTCCGCCCGCGTGGGCGCGGCAGCATGGGTAGCAGGCCACCCGGCGTTTGAGGCGGCGCACCCGCTGGATCACGGCGCGACAATGCGGGCAGTGGTAGGCGTATTTCCGGGCTAGGCGGCGGGATTGGAAATCGAGATCGTGGCAGCGATCCTCGTCGGGGATGCCGAGATCGCGGCAGGCCTGTCGCCACTCGGCTCCGTGCGGCGGGATCCGCCGTTGTCCCGACCGTTCGAAGGCGACGAGGTGCGCGAGTTCGTGAAGCAGGGTGCGGCGCAATTCATCGGCGCGTTGCTCCTCCGGGAGATCCTGGAGACGCGGATTGAGCTCGATGCGCGAGTCTTTGAGAAAGGCCCGCCCCGCCGCGGAGCGCATACGGGGATTCCACGAGACGGTCACCGCGGTCGCCAGCGTCTCGAGATTGATTTGGCGGGCGAGAGTCGCGGCGTGGAGGGTCAGGGTGTCGTCCTTTCCCGATCGGGTCCGGACGACGGGGTCGGAAGGGGTGTCGGCCGGGCCGATCTTTTCCCCGAAGAGATCTCTTTCCTCCTCCATCGGCTCAGAACTCGCTCCCGGACTCGGCCGGAGCGATCGACTCCCCGGTGATTTTGTTGAAAAGGTTGAGCTTTTCCCCGTCGTTGGTGACGAAGGAATCCGGCGGGACGCTCTCGCGGAGGAAGACGTTCGCCCCGATGGTGGAGCGCTCGCCGATGACCGTTTTGCCGCCGAGGACGGTGGCGTTGGGATAGATCACGACGTGGTCCCCCACGTCGGGATGGCGCTTGTTGCCCTTGACGATGCGGCCGTTCTCGTCCTTGGGAAAGTTGCGGGCCCCGAGGGTGACCCCGTGGTAGAGCTTGACATGATCTCCGATCATCGTGGTCTCTCCGATGACCACCCCGGTCCCGTGGTCGATGAAAAAGTGCGTCCCGATCGTGGCACCGGGATGGATGTCTATCCCGGTGAGATTGTGGGCGTACTCCGTCATGATGCGCGGGATCAGCGGCACATCGAGCGCGTAGAGCGCGTGGGCGCAGCGCTGGATCGCGATCGCCTCGAGGCAGGGATAGGCGAGGATGATCTCGTCGAAGTTTTTCGCGGCCGGATCGCCTTCGTAGGCGGCTTCGACATCGGTCTGGAGGAGCCGGCGGATCCCCGGCAGCTCGCGCAGGAACTGGCAGGCCAGCTCCCTCGCCTGTTGGCGGTAGCCGCTGTGTTTCTCGCCGATCTCGTCGTCGCGGAGCCGGAGGGTTTTGGCCACCTCGATCACGAGAGTCTCGATGAGGCCCGCGATGCGCTCGCCGGTGATCATTTCCAGCTCGTCCGCCGGAACGGGTTCCTCGTCGTGGTAGCCGGGAAAAAGGAGCTGCATCAGCTTCTCACAGATCGTCGTGACGGTGCGCTTGGAGGGCAGGTTGGCGCTGTCGAGATGATTGATCCCGCCGACTTCGCGGTAGGAATCGACGAGGGCGCTCACGAGGGTTCTTTGATCGCAATCCATGGAGAGAGGGAAAGGGGAAGGTATGCGGCCCGACGCGCTTTCCAAGAAAAAGCTTCGGCTCTTTTCGGTCTCGTCCGGTTCTCCGGTCGTTCGTGGCCTTTCGCGGCCTTTCGCGGCCTGTTTCCAGCCCTCCGCAACGCCTCCCGGGACGCGGTTCCGACAAACCATTTGAAACCCTCCGCTTTTCTGTCATCCTCCCAAGGCCCTTTTTGCAAGCGGGGTCGTGGGACATGGGTACAATGGGTAAAGAACGGAAAAAAGCAATTCTGGCACTGGAGGACGGGACGGTATTTGACGGCACTTCCTTCGGCGCCGCGACCACACAGACCGGTGAGATCTGTTTCAACACCTCGATGACGGGGTACCAGGAGATTCTCACCGACCCCTCCTATCGCGGCCAGTTGGTCACCATGACCTGCCCGCTCATCGGGAACTACGGCGTCAGCAGAGCCGATGCCGAGAGCGGCACGGTCCACGTGCGCGGCTTTGTCATCGAAGAACTCTGCGAGATCCCGAGCAACTGGCGCAGCGAGATGCCCCTCCACGAATATCTCCTCGAGGCCGGTGTGCCCGGGATCGAAGGGGTCGACACCCGTGCCCTCACCAAGCGCCTCCGCGTCGCCGGGGCGATGCGGGCGACCCTCTGCACCGACGGCAGCCTCGACGCCGCCGCCGCGGTCGAAGCGGCCCGCCGCTCCGATCCCATGGAGGGTTCGGACTTTGTCAAAGAGGTCACCACCCCCGATTCCTACCACTGGGATCCCTCCGGGACCGAGAGCCGTCGCTGGACCATCGTGAACCCCTCGCTCGACGAAGTCCTCGAAGAACACGACGGCCAGGTCTACCATTCCCTTGGCGACACCAAATACCGCATCGTCGCCTACGATTTCGGGATCAAGCGCAACATTCTCAGGAGCTTGCGCCAACACGGCTTCGAAGTCGAGGTGGTCAACTCCCGCACCCCCGCGTCCGAGGTCCTCGCGCGGAATCCCGACGGCGTTTTCCTCTCCAACGGCCCCGGCGATCCGGCCGCGCTCGGCTACATCCACAGCGAGATCGAGCAAATCGTCGCGAAAAAGCCCGTCTTCGGGATCTGTCTGGGGCATCAGGTTCTCGCCCACGCCTTCGGCGGCTCCACTTTCAAACTGAAGTTCGGCCATCGCGGCGGGAACCATCCGGTGAAAGACCTACGCTCGGGAAAAATCGCGATCACCGCGCAGAACCACGGCTTCGCCGCCGACGGCGACTCCCTCCCTCCCCACGTCGAAGTCACCCACATCAACCTCAACGACGGCACCGTCGAGGGGATGAGGCACCGCGACTACCCCGTCTTCTCCGTCCAATACCATCCCGAGGCCGCTCCCGGACCGAACGACGCCTCCTACTTTTTCGAAGAATTCGCTAATCTGATTGATCAATCCCGCTGATCCGTAGTACAACCAATCCCGCCATGGCCACCATCACCATTTACGTCCCCGATCAGGAACCCCTCCAGCTCGACCTCGACGGATACGAGCAGGTCTCCATCGGACGCGGTCCCGACAACGACATCGTCCTCGACCACGTCTCCATGTCGGGCACCCATGCGACCATTTTCAACCTCGGGGGCGCCTTCCAGATACAGGATCTCGGCTCCACCAACGGCACCTACCTCAACGGCGAAGCCATCTCCGAGGGCGTCCTCAGCCACGGCTCGCGGGTGAATTTCGGCAGCGTCGAGGCGGTCTTCCAGGATGAAGCCGCCGTCGGCGAGAGCGACTCCTTCGTCTCCTCGGGAGGGAGCGGCTATACCAGCGGCCACGTCGCCGAGATCGCCGAAGCCTCGAATCGCCCCGCCGACTTCGGCGACCTTTCCCCCATCGAGAAGGTCGTGAAGAAAAACACTCTCGGCCAGATCGCCCTGGCCTTCGGTGTCGTGGCGATCCTCGCGGCCATCGGCGTGGTGGTCCTCGCCAGCATGATGAAGGCGGCGTGATTTGATGACTTTCCCCCGCCCCTGAACCCGTCTATGTTTCCGGCCGGTCGGCCGGTTCCCCCGCCCGCGATCCTCCCAGCCGGACCCCTCCGGCGCTCCGTCGTCGCGACCTCCTCTGTTTAGCACTCTGATTTCTCATGTCGAATACCATCGTGATTGGCGCCCAGTGGGGCGATGAAGGAAAAGGTAAAATCGTGGACCTTCTCACCGAGAAGGCCGATGTCGTGGTCCGTCCCCAGGGCGGCAACAACGCGGGACACACCGTCATCAACGACGGCGTCCAATACATTCTCCACCTCATCCCCTCCGGTATCCTCTGGCCCGGAAAACTCTGCGTCATCGGCAACGGCGTGGTCATGGACCCCATCGCCCTCCTCGCCGAAATCGACGGCCTCGTCGAAAAGGGAATCACGGTCTCCCCGGAAAATCTCCGAATCTCCAACCGCGCCCACCTCGTCATGCCCTTCCACCGGGAAATGGACGCCTACCGCGAGACCAGCCGCGGCACCGGCAAGATCGGCACCACCAAGCGCGGGATCGGACCCACCTACGGAGACAAGATCGACCGCATCGGGTTCCGCCTCCACGACCTCGTCGGAGATCCCGTCAACTTTTCCGAACGCCTCTCCGCCCGGATCGCCGAATGCAACATCCTCTTCGCCTCGATCGGGATGGAAAAACTCGATGCCGCGGCGATCACGGAGCAACTCCTCCACGCCGGCGAACGGCTCGCCCCCTACTGCACCGACACCGTCGAGACCCTTCACCGGGCCATGAAAGAGGGTCGCTCCCTCCTCTTCGAAGGCGCCCAGGGCACCTACCTCGACATCGACCAGGGCACCTACCCCTACGTCACTTCCTCCAACACCACCTCGGGCGGCGCCTGCACCGGATCGGGGGTGCCGCCGCAGAAAATCGAACGCGTCGTCGGCGTCACCAAAGCCTACACCACCCGCGTCGGCGAAGGTCCCTTCCCGACCCAGGACGACACCCTCGCGGACCGCTTTCACAAAATGGGCCGCGAGTTCGGTGCCACCACCGGACGGAAACGCCGCTGCGGCTGGCTCGACCTCGTTCTGGTGCGCTACGCCGCCATGGTCAACGGTTTCAACGACCTCGCCATCACCATCCTCGACGGACTCGACGACTGCGCCGAGATCCCCGTTTGCACCCACTACGAACTCGACGGGAAAAAGCTGCTCCTCCCCCCCGCGTCGGCCAAGGACCTCCAGCGCGTCGTCCCCGTCTACGAGAGCCTCCCCGGCTGGCGCTGCGACACCACCGGCACGACCCGTTACGAGGATCTCCCCGCCAACGCTCTCGCCTACCTCGCCCGCATCGAACGGGAAACCGAAACCCCGGTGACGATGGTCGGCGTGGGTCCCTCCCGCGACCAGACCATCATCCGCTGAGCGCCCGTCGCTTTTCCCTCCCATGGCTGCGCCCGATCCCAACAAAGCGATCCCGCGGCACATCGCCGTCATCATGGACGGCAACGGACGCTGGGCCGCCGCGAGGGGTCTGCCCCGCCGCGAAGGCCACCGCGCCGGAGCGGTCTCGGTCGAAGAATGCCTCGTCGCCTGCGGCGAACTCGGGGTCCGCTACCTGACGCTCTACGCCTTCAGCTCGGAGAACTGGAAACGTCCCCAGGCCGAGGTGACGGCCCTGATGACCTTGCTGACGCATTTCCTGAAAGAAAAAACGCCCCGCCTGATGCAAAACAACGTCCGGCTCCAGGTCATCGGGCAACTCGCCAAACTGCCGCAACGGAACCAGCGGCAGCTCAGGGAAACCATTGAAAAAACAAAAGACAACGACGGACTCACCCTCGTCGTCGCCCTGAGCTACGGCTCCCGCGAAGAAATCGTCGACGCCGCGCGGCGGCTCATGGAAGAGGCGAAGACCGGGGCCATCGACCCCGCCGACCTCGATCCGGAGACCTTTTCCCGCTACCTCCACACCGCCGCCCTGCCCGACCCCGACCTCCTCATCCGCACCAGCGGCGAATGCCGTGTCTCCAACTTCCTCCTCTGGCAGATCAGCTACGCCGAGATCGTCATCACCGAGACGCTCTGGCCCGATTTCCGGCGGGAACATCTCGAAGCCGCCATCGCCGAATACCAGTGCCGCCACCGGCGCTTTGGGGGTTTGTGAGTCGAGGTTCCCGAAACTCTCAGCCCAACTCCCCCAGCTCGATCCAGCGCCTTTCCTCCCAGCTCCGCAGCCCGGCTTCGGCGAGCTGGACGCCCTTGGCCCCCTCCATGAGGTCGAAACGATAGGGCTCGTCGAGGACGACGTGGCGGAGGAAAAGCTCCCATTGGATCTTGAAGGCGTTGTCGTAGGTGGTCGCGTCGGGCACCTCCTGCCAACCTTCGTAAAAATCGATCGGCTGGGGCACGTCCGGATTCCAGACCGGCTTCGGCGTCGTCCCGAGGGATTGCACCCGGCAGCGGCGCAGTCCGACCACGGCGGAGCCGAGGGTGCCGTCCACGTTCAGGGTGAGGAGGTCGTCGCGCCGCACCCGCACGTCCCACGAGCTGTTGAACTGGCAGACGATACCGTTTTCCAACTCGAAGGTGGCGTAGCAACTGTCGTCAGCGGTGCAGGCGTAGGCTTGGCCGCTCTCGTCGATGCGCTCGGGAATGTGCGTCGCGCCGAGGCAGGAGACGCTCTTGATGGGGCCGAAGACATTATCCACGAGATAGCGCCAATGGCAGAGCATGTCCACGATGATGCCGCCGCCCTCCTCCTTGCGGTAGTTCCAACTGGGGCGCTGGATCGGCTGGTCGGCGTCGTGTCCGGTGAAGACCCAGTAGCCGGACTCGCCCCGCACCGAAAGGATGCGGCCGAAGAAACCCTGATCGATCAGCGTCTTCAGCTTGCGAATGCCGGGGAGCCAGAGCTTGTCCTGCACGACCCCGTTCTTGACTCCGGCCTCGCGGCAGAGTTGGGCGAGGCGGACAGCCTCCGCCGTCTCGACCGCGGTGGGCTTCTCGCAGTAGATCGCCTTGCCGGCCGCAACCGCCTTCTCGACGAAACGCGCCCGGTGCAGGGTGGAACTGGCGTCGAAGAAGACGCGGTTGTGTGGATCGGCCAGCGCGGCGTCGAGGTCGGTGGTCCAGCGCTCCACCCCGTGTTTCACGGCGAGCTCGCGGAGCTTGTGTTCGTTGCGTCCCGTGAGGATGGGATCGACCTGGATGGTCTCGCCCGGCGCGACCTGGATGCCGCCCTGCTCGCGGATCGCGAGGATGGAGCGGATGAGGTGTTGGTTGGTGCCCATGCGTCCGGTGACGCCGTTGAGGATGATGCCTAGGTTCATAGCTGTTTAGGTATTTAGCTGTTTAGCTGTTAGCGATTTAGCTTTGTTGTTATTTTATCTATCTGGCTAAATAGCAAAATCGCTACCTGCTAAATAGCTTTTGAGGAGGCTAAATAGCAAAATCGCTAAAAGCTAAATAGCTCTCCCCGATCCGGGCGAGAAAATTATCCTGATCCGCCGCCCACCAGCGGTTCGAGAAAATTTCCACTTCGTGAAAACCGTCGAAGCCGGCGGCTTCGACCATGGCTCGCATCCCTGGCAGGTCGATGCAGCCTTCGCCCATGAGACCGCGGTCGTTGAGGAGGTCGGTCGTGGGGGTGAGCCAATCGCAGATGTGGAAGGCGAAGAGGCGCTGCTTTTCCCCGG
>JAAYAT010000335.1 GCA_012719225.1 Verrucomicrobiaceae bacterium | reverse complement strand
CTCTCCTGGCGCACCATTCTCCACAAGCGCGAGCGTTTTCGCGAGGTCTTCGACGGCTTCGATCCAGAGCGGATGGCGCGTTACCCATCGGCGAAGATCGAAGGTCTTCTGAACGATCCCGGCATCATCCGGTCCCGGGCGAAGATCGAGGCGGCGGTGGGCAACGCGAAGGTGTGGCTGGCGCTGATGGAGAGCGAACCGGACGGCTTTTCCGGTTTCCTCTGGCGCTACGTTGACGGGACGCCGATCGTCGGCCGGGTGGTCCACTACCGCGAGCATCGCACCCAGTCGCCCGAGAGCGAGGCGATGGCCAAAGAACTGAAGCGCTGCGGGTTCAAATTCTGCGGTCCGGTCATCGTCTACGCCTTCATGCAGGCGGTGGGCATGGTCAACGATCACGAGATGGCCTGTCCCCGATGGCAGGAAATCCAGTCCTCGTCTAAAAGGAGTGCGGGCATTCCTGCCCGCGGCGCATAACGCCTGAGCACCGCCTACACCTACGATGCCGAAGGCCGCCCCACCAAAGTTCACTAATGCTACCGGCACGCGCGCACATCGAATAAGTGGAGGCATCTGACGTGACAACGCCTGTTTTCTGAAGAAACTCATTGACTCACCGGCCCGAATCGGGCGATTCTGTTCGTTAATGACCCTGAAAACGCCCCTATCCTCCGGCCTCGGGCCTTCGGCGGGAAGAGCCGACCAGAGGGCGATAGCCTGCCGAAAGGCGGGAGCGAATCGAAGCGCGGCGAAGATAGACAATATCGAGAATCGAGATGGATGTCGAAGGCAAGCGAAGCGTCCAAAACGAAGTGGAGTCAACCGTCACAGCCGATGCGATGACCAGGGGAATTCCTAGCACTTTAATCTTATGAAACCTGGAAATCTAAATGGAAATCGTCGGGATTTTGTACAGTCCTTAGGGCTTACGATGGGGGTGTTGGGAGCAGGTGGATCCCTGATGGGTGCAGAAAAAGTGATCGCAGGGTTTGAGCGAGCCACTCGACCGGATGACGCTTCGAAAAACTGGGAGCCTGTCTCAGACCAAAAGGTGAAGGTTGGTATCATAGGGTATGGATTCTGTAAGTTCGGAGCAGATTTCAGCTTTCAAACCCATCCTAACGTTGAGGTGGTTGCAGTCAGCGATTTGATCCCAGAGCGCTGTGAAGCTTTGGCGAAAGCTTGTAAATGTAGTAAAACCTATCCATCGTTGGAGGAATTGGTGAAGGATGACTCGATTGAGGCGGTTTACATTGCGACGGATGCCCCGAGCCATGCCAGACATTGCATTGAGGCTTTACACCATGGAAAACATGTGGCTTGTGCGGTGCCAGCCGTTTTTGGATCTGTGGAAGATGCGGATGCTTTGCTGGAAGCCGTCAAGAAAAGCGGTAAGAAATATGCCATGTTTGAGACTTCGGCTTTCCGAGCGGAACTCTACGCGATGCGCCAAATTTATTCCGCTGGTGCTTTTGGTGAGTTGGTTTATGCGGAAGGGGAATATTATCACTATGGCGTGGAGAATTTGCCTTCTTACAAAGGATGGCGAGATGGTGTGCCGCCGCAATGGTATCCAACGCATTCCAATGCCTTTCATATCTGTGTGACGGGCGGGAGCTTTACCGAGGTGTCTTGCATGGGGCAACCGAGTATTTTACCGCGATTGCAACCCGACAACAATCGCTACAAAAATCCGTTTGGAACCGAGGTGGCGCAGTTCCGCACCAGTGAGGGAGGAATGGCAAGAATGGTGGTGAGCTGGGATACCCCGGGAGCAGAAGGAGAAAAAGGCCGAGTGCGCGGTCAGCGAGGTTCCTTTTACACGGAATACCAGGGTCTGGACAAAAAGCTTCCTGGTCTGGCGCGTCCTCCCTTGCCTCCAACGGTTTCATTAGGTGGGCACGGAGGTTCGCATGGGTATTTGACCGATGACTTTATCGTATCGATTCTGTTGGACCGTAAGCCGACGGTGGACATCATCACGTCTTTGAATTTGTCGGTCTCGGGTGTCATTGCCCACCAATCCGCTTTGCAGGGTGGCGAGCTTCTCAAGATTCCGCAATACACGTTGTCCTGACAGTGCGAGGGGAGCCCGGAGGGTCGGGCAACGCGATGCCGGACTGTGAATCCGCCCTTGAGCTTCACTGAGAATCTTCCCAGGCGAATGTCCGTCCCCGCGCTCGCGGAACCGGGAACGCGTATCGGGAGCGACAAAGCGTTCGTCCACGTTTGACGGAGGGAAAAAAGAACGGTTACGGTGGGGACGACATGAGAACTTGCCACTTCGCCGTCCTCGCCCTCCTCGCGTCCGTCTGCGCCCGAACCGAGGCGCTGGCCCAATCCGGTGAACCGCCTTTGCAGCCATGGCAGGAGCGCGCCGCCGAGCTGGCCCACATCCTCTCGCAGGTGAAGTGGACCCCGGTCGCCGAGACCTTGTCCAATCGGGAGGGCGGCTTTTTCGAAAAGGGCCGCGAATACACCGGCGTTCCCTATTCCAGCGTGAGATCGGAGGGGCGCTACATCGGTTTCGACATCGCTTTGCGCACCTTCCTGGCCGCCGCGGAGAATCCGCGCAGCGTCCTCTACACCGAAAGCCTCAAGGACAGGGTGCCGAACGCGGCGGCCTACTACGGCAGCGTCTGCTCCGCCTACACCAGCTACGCCCTGGGCTGCGCCCTCCCGGAGGTGAGTTGCCGCTACGGGCCGCCGGTGGGCCGGGGCGTCGTCCGGGTCGAGGCGCAATCCGCCCGCACCGCCCGGGTCGGGGACGTGATTTACACGCCGCCCGCAACGGGGAATCCCGGCTCTCATGTGGAAATGGTGACCGCCGTGACGCGGGACGCGACGGGTCGCGTGGTCTCCGTGCGCGTCGAGGAGAACTGGCCGCCCACGACGCTACGCTGATCAGGGAACGCAGCGCGTCCGAATTCGATGCGCATCTCGCGGCGAAGAACAAGGGGCTCCTCCGCATCACCGACCGCGACGCGTGGCGTGGGAGCAACCGCGCCGATCCCCTCCGTTTTCCCGACTATGGGACCGATGCCGCCGAGCCGACCATCAACCGGACCCTCTTGCTCGATCTCGGTGACTGGGTGCCCTACCAAAAAGGAAACCCCGTCCGATTCCACGTCATGGACCGCGACCGGCGCGGTGCGAAGACACTGGTGATCCGGCGGGAGGGCGGCGTG
>JAAYAT010000033.1 GCA_012719225.1 Verrucomicrobiaceae bacterium | reverse complement strand
GAGCGCCAGAAGGTGTAAGCCAGGGCGAGGACGCCGAAGAGGGGGATCAGGACGAGAAGGGTGTTCATCTCAGGGGACAGGGGGTTGATTGGTAGTTGAGAAAGGAAGCGCTAAGACTGGCCAATTTGGCGATCATTGCAAGACCGGGATCATAAAAAGTGAGGAATCACCGCTTTTCCGCTAAACTGGTCGAAATCTCCGCAAAAGAAGCCACACTTTCTACCATGGCCAGCCATCGCGATACACTTGAACTCCACGGAGAATCCCACCTGCCCGCCGCCGGCGTTCTCATCATCGCCAACCGCCTCGCGTTTCAGGATCTCCTGCATCTGGAGAAGTTGCTCTCGGGACGGAAGCTCGTCTTTCTGACCGACCGCGCTCTCGACTACGATCCGCTGCTGCAGGCGCATCTCGAAAAGGAGGACACTCACGCGGTGGAGTTCTCGTCTGACGAAGCGACGAAGGCGGCTTTTAAAAAGGAGCTGCACCAGTATCTCGCGGAGGGCAGCGTAGTGGTGTTCGTCCCGGGGATCGTCCACGCCCGCAGCGGACAGAATCTGACGATCCCGGCGGAGACGGTCCAGTTCCTCACCAGTGCGGGGGCTCCGGTGCTGCCGTTGTTCGTCAATCATCCGGAGGAGTCGGCTCTGGGGGTGGAGAATCGCGGGGAGATCGAGCGCATCGTGCTCTCTTTCGGCGAACCGCTCCAGCGCGAGGCCGCCACTCTCGCGAATTTCACCGAGAATCTGCTGATCGCGGCGGAGACGGCCTACGCCGCGCGCCCCATCCTGCGGAGCCATCTCGCCCGGGAGATCCTGCGGGGACTCAAGAAGCACGGGCGCTCCGCCGAGATCATCGACGGGCTCGACGGTTCGAAGCTGCGTTTCGACAAGCTGCTCGCCGCGGGGATCGCGCTTTCCAAGGTGATCCGCAAGGAGACCCGGAAGCCGCGGATCGGGATCATCCTGCCTCCGGGCAAGGGCGGTATCGTCAGCAATCTGGCGGTGTTGCTCGCGGGCAAGGTGCCGGTGAACCTCAACTTCACCGCCGGGGAGAAGGCGATCGCCTCGTGCATCGCCCAGGCGGACATCGACAAGTTCATCACCGCCGATCCTTTCGTGCGCAAGATGACCACGTTCCCCTGGCCGCCGGAGCGGCAGCTCATTCTCCTCGACCGCATCCTCCCGGGGATGAAGGCCAAGATCGGGCTGTGGCTCGGCCTTTCCAAGCTGCTCCCCGCCGGGGCCATCGCCTCGCTCCTGAAACTCCCGAAAAATGGCGGCTCGGAGGAGGCGGTGCTGCTGTTCACCAGCGGCAGTTCGGGAGAGCCGAAGGGGGTGGTTCTCTCGCACCGCAATTTGCTCGGCAACGTGAACCAGTTCGGAGCCCGCATCGATCTGCGCTCTGATGACAGGATTCTCGGTTGCCTGCCCCTCTTTCACAGCTTTGGTTGTACCGTCACGATGTGGTATCCGATGATCGAGGGGGTCAGTGTGGTGACCTATCCCAGCCCGCTCGAAGTGGCGAAGCTCGCCGAACTGATCGAAGAGCACTCCGCCAGTCTGCTCATCGCGACCCCGACTTTTCTGCGCGGCTATCTGCGCAAGGCCACCAAGGAGCAGCTCGCCTGTCTCAAGCTGGTCATCACCGGTGCCGAAAAACTCCCCAAAAAGGTCGCCGAGAATTTCGAGGAACGTTTTGGAAAACCCGTCCTGGAGGGCTACGGCCTCACCGAGACCTCGCCGGTGACGAACGTGAATCTGCCCGATGCCGTCCCGCCCGAAGGCGGCCGCGGTCCCGTGCTGCCGAACCACCGTCCGGGGTCCGTCGGTCAGTTCATTCCCGGGGTCGCCGTGCGCATCACGGATCCCGAGACCAACGAGCCGCTCCCGCTCCATTCCTCGGGCATGATCTGGCTGCGGGGGGCCAACATCTTCGAAGGCTACCTCAATCAGGCCGAAAAAACCGCCGCGGTCATGAAGAACGGCTGGTTCAAGACCGGCGACCTCGGGCGACTCGACGAGGACGGTTTCCTCTTCATCGAGGGACGCCTCTCCCGCTTTTCCAAGATCGGCGGCGAAATGGTGCCGCACGAGACGGTCGAGGATCTCATCAACAAAGCGCTCGGCCACGCCGAGGACGAGCGCCGCATCGCCATTGTCGGCGTGCCCGACGAGGCCAAGGGCGAGGCCCTCATCCTCCTCAGCTCCAACCCTGACATCGATTTAAAAGAACTCCGCGGCAAGCTCGCCGCCGACGGCATCCCGGCCCTCTGGATTCCGAAGAAGATCGTCGATGTCGAAGGGATCCCCATCCTCGCCTCGGGCAAGCTCGACATCAAGGGCTGCGAGGACAAGGCGCACGAGGAGTGACCGGGGAGCGGCGAGGAGGAGGGGGCAACATGACGCGAGAACCCATTTCCTTTCCAGTTCGAGGATCCTTCGATTGGAATGCCCTGCCTGGATTTACTCAGCGGGTCCACACGGTGTCCACCGCCGAGTCGGATCGCTTCCGACTCGACCTTGGAGAGTTGCCCTCTACAAGGATGTCTGGCCGCCGGACCCTGAAGACGGGCTTGATTTCTTCGACGATTGAAGGTTTCGTAATCCAATGTTTGGTTTGCTGCCGAATCCCGTACTCTTCGACAAACCATGACGGTTCTGAATCCCAGAAATGAAAGCGGCGACGTCCTCAAGACACGCTTCATGGGGGCTCGGTTTCGCGACGAAATCCGAACCTTGCTCGACCGCGGGGAGGACGTACGGATCGACTTCTCCGGCGTCGGCGCGATTTCGCATTCCTTCGCCGACGAGTGTTTCGGCGATCTCTTCTCGGAGCTCGGAGCCGACCTCTTTCGAGAACGGGTACGTCTTGCCGCCGCGAACGAGGGAGTGCGTGCGGTGCTGCGCTTGGTCTTTGCCGACAGGAGGAGCAAAGAAACGGTCTGACGGGGATGACCTCTTGAGCGATGCTCGGGGAGCGGGCGCTGCCCTCCTTGAAAAAGAACGTCGTATCGTGGAGGTTGTCACGGGTATCCAGCTACTCTTGAAATCATGAGCGCCACCGACATCGCCAAACTCTGTGAAGCCCTTCCCTCCGAGAAGCGCGAGCAAGTGGCTGACTTCGTCCGTTTCCTGCTTGAGCAACAAGACGACGCTCGCTGGGAGGAGATCCTCGACGAGCCTCGCCCGCGCCCGGCTCTGAACGCCTTCCTGCGCGAATCCACCGCCGAGGGTTCGGAACCCTTCGACCGCCGACGCCTGTGATCTCTCTCGCCCGGCCTAGCTTCTGGCGTGCTTACGATGCGCTCGATCCCAAAGTAAGGAAGGCGGCCCGTCCCTCACTCCACCACCGGCGCGGTCTGCTCGGGTGTGGCCCGGCCGCCCGGAAGTTCCAAAATGCGGATGTTGCGGAAGTGGATTTCCGCTCCTTCCGATTCGAGGCAGAGATAGCCTTTGCGCACCGTGGACTCTCTCATGCCGTTGACGAATTTCCCGTTGATCGCGAGTTTGATGGTGCCGTCCACGCAGACGACGTCGTAGGTGTTCCACTCGCCCTTGCCCTTGCAGCGCATCTCGTAGGACATGCTGCGGCGTCCCCGGGGATTGTCGGGGATGGCTTCGAGACCGCCCGCACCGAAGAGCTCGCCCGAGACATAGCCGGGATGCCGGGGTTTTCCATCTTTGTCAGGGTTCAATTGGGGATACTGCAATTCCAGCATCTGCACTTCCATGCCCTTGGGGAGACGTCGGTCCGCGGGGACGGAGCCTTCGCTCCAGACAAACACCCCCGAGTTCCCGCCGGCTTCCATGTGCCGCCATTCGATGTGCAGGATGAAGTACTCGTACTGCCTCTCGCTGCGCATCACTCCGATGGGCGTTCCCTTGCACACGAGGAGCCCGTCTTTGACGCTCCAGGTCTCCGGGCTCGTGTTGACATCGACCCAGCCGGCGAGGTCCTTGCCGTTGAACAGGTCGCGGAAAGCGGGGGCGTCCTCCGCCGGGAGGAGGGCGGGGAAAAGAAGAAGGGTGAGGAGGAGATATTTCATGGGCTGGTTTTGACAGGCTGGCCCGGCCGGGCCGCTTGCACAAGCCCGCCATCGCGGACCACGAACTCTCCGTTCACGAGGACGTGCGGGATGCCCTCTGACGGGGCCGTCGGGGCGTCGAAGGTGGCGGCGTCCCGCACGGTGGCCGGATCAAAGACGGTGATGTCGGCGTCGGCACCGAGGGCGATGCGGCCCTTGTCTTTCATCATCGGGACGTGGCCCTCGAGCCGTCGCGCGGGCAGGATGGTCATCTTGGCGAGGGCGTCCATCAGGGAGAGCAGTTTTTTCTCCCGCGAGTAATGCCCGAGGACCCGCGCAAAGGTCCCCGCCCCGCGAGGATGCCCCTTGCCGTCGATGAAGGGCACTCCGTCGCTCGCGATCATCACTCCGGGACGGGCGATGGCGCGCTCGACGTTTTCGTCCTTCATCATGTAAATAATCACCCAGCCGCCTTGCTTGCGGTAGCGCTCGAAGCTCTCTTCGGTGAGGCGCTCGCCCGTGGCCGCCCAAGCGAGATCGCCGTAGTCGATTTTGAGATTGTCCTGCCAGCCGAGATTGAACATCGCCGACTCCAGCGCCGTGGACGCCGCCGTGTAGGGATAGACTTCCGTGGTGATGTCCATGCCCGCCGCCTGGCTCTCGTCGATGAGTTGCAGGACCTCCGGCATATCGCCGATGGCACTGCTGCCGACGTGGACGATGTGCAGCGCGGTGCCGGTGGATCGGGCGAGTGCGATGGTCTCCGCGATCGCCGCCATCCCGAATTCACGGGTGTGGACGAAGGCGGGGACCTTTCGCTCCGCCGCGATGCGGAAGATCGACTCGATCTCGCTCGGCGTGGCCGCCGGTGTGTAGTTGATACCGAAGCCGATTCCCAGCGCCCCTTCGTCGAGGCCCTCGCGGATCGCCTCGCCGATGGCTCGCAGCTCCTCCTCGCCCGCCGTTTGGTTCGCTCCCGCCGGCCTCGCTCCGAGGCGCGCGATTTTGGCCCGGTTGATCGCCCAGTGTCCGACCTCCATCCCGGGATGGAACGCCTCGAAGCGGGCGGCGATATGCCCCACCGTGGCCCCATAGTGGATCGGCGCGGTCCCTTCCATCTCCCGGTACCACTCCGCCACCGGATACACGCCCGCTTCCAGATCGAGTGCGGTGGTCACGCCGTCACGGGCTTTGATCTGCAAGTCTCCCGTGGTCTGCCCGTGAGCGTGGAGGTCGATGAAACCCGGCGCCACGACGTGGCCGGACACGTCCACGATTTCCTTCCCGGCGAGCGGTTCTTCGGAGATCGCCACGATCTTGCCACCGGCGATTCCGATGTTTCGCAGCGCGTCCAATCCCGTCGCCGGATCCATCACCCGACCTCCCGCGAGCACCACATCGTATGGCGACGGAGGGGAGCAGCCCGGGAGACTGCTCAGGAGAAATGCGAGGGCGAGATAACGAAGGGGCAAAGGCATGTCTATCGGTGAGGGAAAGGAGATCAAAAAGCATCCTACTTCGACGAGGGACCCGCGGAATAGGAAAAAATGGAAAATCCGCGCGATCCTCGGTCACTTCCCTTTTCCCCACCGACGCCACGCGGAACAATTCCCTGACAATGATTCAGAGCAACCACCCCCTTAAAAAATTGCCGCTTCCCCGATGCTTCCGGCGGGCGTATCCTCCCCAAAGTCTGGATCATGGAAATCGCCCGGGAACAAATCGAAAGAGTCGCCGCCTCCATGGAGGTCCCGCTCGAGGAGTTGGAGAAATTCGTCGCCCTCGGCGAAAAACGAAGCTGGTCCAAGGGTGATTACCTTTTCCACGAATCGACCCCGCGCCGGTTTTTCGGCATCGTCCTGGCCGGAAAGATCAATCTCCAGCGCGGTCTCTCCGGTCGCCACATCACGATCGCCTGCCTCACCGACGGGGCCGTCATCGGCGAGAGCCTTTTCATCGACGATCTCTCCCACAGTGTCTCCGGAATGGCTCTCGAAGACGTCGTGATCTGGACCATCTCCCGGGAAAAAATCGACGCGTTCCGCCGGGAAAAGCCGGAATTGTTTTATCGCATGAGCGCCCGCGCCGCCCGCCGCATCAGCCTGCGGCTGCGCGAGACGACCGAGTTGCTCCTGCACTCCGAGCGCAACCGCGCGGTCATCTCCGGCTACCGACTGGAGCACGATTCCCTGGGCGAGCGCGAAGTCGCCAACAGCCATTACTACGGCATCCAGACGATGCGAGCGGTGGAGAACTTCCCCTTTTCCGGCATCCGCCTGTCCCATTTCCAGCACCTCGTCAACGCCTTCGCCCACGTCAAGAAGTCCGCCGCCGCCGCCAATGCGGAACTCGGCGTGCTCGACCCCGCCATCGCCGCCGCCATCGGGCGGGCCTGCGACCGCATCCTCGCGGGCGAGTTCCACGAGCATTTCGTCGTCGACATGGTCCAGGGCGGCGCGGGCACCTCGTCGAACATGAACGCCAACGAGGTCATCGCGAACTGCGCCCTCGAAATCCTCGGGCACGAAAAGGGCGAATACGAGCACTGCCATCCCAACGACCATGTGAACCGCTCCCAATCCACCAACGACGTCTACCCCACCGCCGTGAAACTCTCTCTCGTCTCCGCCCTCCACGAGGCCACCTCGGCGCTCCGTGTCCTGCGGAAATCTTTCCAGGAGAAAGCGGCCGAGTTCGCCGATGTCATCAAAATGGGCCGCACCGAGAACCAGGACGCCGTGCCCATGACTCTCGGGCAGGAGTACACCGCCTACGCCACCATGATCGGCGACGGGATCCGCCGACTCGACCGCGCCTCCGAGGGGCTCCTCGTCGTGAACATGGGGGCCACCGCGATCGGCACCGGACTCAACAGTCCGCGCGGCTACGCCGAACTCTGCACCGCCAAACTCGCCGAGGTGAGCGGTCACCCGGTGACCCTCGCCGTCGACCTCGTCGAAGCGACCCAGGACGCCGCCGACTTCGCCGTCATGAGCAGTGCCCTGAAGGTCACCGCGATCCAGATTTCCAAAATTTGCAACGACCTGCGCTGGGCCTCCTCGGGGCCGCGCTGCGGGCTGCATGAGATCAATTTGCCCCCGCTGCAGCCCGGCTCGTCCATCATGCCGGGCAAGGTCAACCCCGTCCTCCCCGAAGTGGTCAACCAGATCTGCTACCAGATCATCGGGTCGGATCTCACCGTTTCCATGGCCGCCGAGGCGAGCGAGTTCCAGCTCAACATGGCCGAACCCATCATCGCCTACAATCTCCTCGGCAGCTTGATGCTCTTGAAAAACGCCGCCATCGTTCTCGCCAACCGCTGCGTCAGCGGCATCACGGCCGAGCGCGAACGCTGCGCCGATTACGTGAAAAATTCCATCGGCATCGTCACCGCCCTCAACCCCGTGCTCGGGTATGAACGCTCCTCCGCGCTGGCCAAGGAAGCGCTCGCGTCGGGTCGCGGCGTTTACGATCTCGTCCTGGAAAAGGGCTGGTTCTCCCAGGACGAACTCGACGACCTGCTCAGTCCCCAGAAGATGGCCAATCCCCTGATGCGGGAAACGGCCGCAGCGGAGTGAGCGCGAGAAGGCGGGCGGGATCTCCCGTATGTCCCGGCTCGCTGCCTTTTTCAGGCCACCGGTGCGAGAGACAGCCGGAAACGATTTTCCGGAGCGGTGTTGTGTTGGTCGAGCTGGGGCGAGTAGTCGCACACGTCAGCGCTGCCATCCGCTTTGATCTCGAGCAACCGCATCCACGAGTCTCCTCCGTTGGGACGCATCTGGAAGTTCACCAACATCTGGTGGATCCGACGGCCGTCGTCCGCCTCCGAACTGAGACGTCCGAGCCCGTCCTCGAGGACATGGCCGTTCAGGGTGAGGATGAAATTCGGATGTTGGCTCACGAGATTCCGCCAGAGCTCCTCGCCGTCCGAGACGTCGTCACCCGTGGCCGCCGCGACTTTGTAGCTGTGGGGATTCCAGGTCTGTCCGCGTCCTTTTTCCGCCCAGTCGTAGCGAGTGTCGTCGAAATACATGTAGGCGTGGGTGATCAGAATGGCGGCGCGGTCATGGTGCCGCGAGACCACTTCGTTGGCCCAGCGCACCACGTCCTTGCGAGGACCGAACTCGAGGGACAGCACGAGAAAGTCGCGGCCCCCGGCGGTGAAGAGATGGAAACTGTTCTCGAAGCGATCCGGCTCCTTGTCGTAGACCCCGCCGAAGGTCGGGAGTGTGCCGTGGGTCGAGAGGGGAAAATACTCGTTGTAGCGAGTGGTGCGGTCCGCACAGACCCCGCCTTCGCTGTAGTCGTGATTCCCCAGGGCCATGAAGTAGGGCACCGCACCGTCCAAGCGCGACATCGCCCGCTGTGCCAGTTCCCATTGTTCGGGCAGATTGTTGTCAGTGATGTCACCGAGATGCAGGGCACAGGCGATGTTGCGACTCTCGCGGTTTTTGGCGATCCACGCGGTCTGCGCGAGAAAGCCCTCCGGGTTGTCCTTCGCGTAACGCTGCGTGTCGGGCAGCACCACGATGGTGAACGAACCCTCGGCGATGGCGGGCGGCGCACCCTTTGCCAGCACGGCGTCGTCGTAGTGCTTGAAGCGGGCGATCTTCGGTTTCGCGGCCGGTTTTTCGGCGGCGGAACAGAGGCCGACGGCCCCCAGTCCCAGGACGGAACGGCGGAGAAAATGACGGCGGGTCGGGTCGGAAAAGGGAGGATTCATGGCTCTTGGAAAACGGGGTCGAGAAGGAACCATGCTGAGGGAGGCGACGGCAGGCGGGCAATGGCGGGATCGTGGGAGGCCTGCGCTGGATGCCTCCTCGGTTCTTCGTCGGCTCTCCCGCCGGACCTCACCAGAGCGCCTGGTAGGCCCAGGCGCCCAACATCCCGCCGACGAGCGGACCGATCACCGGGATCCACGCGTAGCGCCAGTCGGAGGAGCCTTTTCCCGGAATGGGCAGCAGAAAATGAACGATGCGCGGGCCGAGGTCGCGGGCCGGGTTGATCGCATATCCCGTCGGTCCGCCGAGAGAGAGGCCGATGGAGAACACCACCAGGCCCACGAGGAGCGGACCCAGCCCCGTGCTGAATCCCGTCGCGACCGGCAGATTTTCGGGACGTGGCAGTGTCAGGGCACCGAGGACGAGAACGAACGCACCGAGGACCTCGGCGATGAGATTGCCCGGGGTGTGGCGGATCGCCGGGGTCGTACAAAAGGCCGCGCGCTTGCAGGCCGCGTCCTCGGTGACCCGCCAGTGCGGGTAATACGCGAGGTAGACGAGGACCGCGCCCAGCATCGCACCGAGCATTTGCGCGAGCATGTAGCCCGCCGCCACGCCCGACCCGATCTGCCCGAGCGCGAGCATCGCGAGAGTGACCGCCGGGTTGATGTGCGCCCCCGAGATCGTCCCCACCGCATAGACCGCGAGGGCCACCGCCATGCCCCAACCGGCCGCGATGACGATCCAGCCCGACCCCTCGCCCTTGCTGCGGGAGAGGACCACATTAGCGACCACCCCGTTGCCGAGCAGTATCAGCAACGCCGTTCCGACCAGTTCTGCGAGAAAGGGAGACATGGGCGGAGTGTGCGGGAAAGCCCGAGGGAACGGAAGAAGAAAATTTGGCGGGAAGTGGTTTTGCGAAAAATCGGGACCACGGCCCGCCAGCCCTGCGATCCGCTCGCAATAGCTTCATCCCGAACTTTTTTTGCGTTAAATTTTCCGCGAAATCGGAGATAAAGGACGAAACCCCGCTCATGTCGTTCTCGGATTCAGGTCTGCATCGCCCTTTCCTTCGGCTTTTCCCGTCGAAAGAAACGGCGATGCGGGCTCGCGCGCGGAGGTCCGTGCCTCTGTTTTCCATTGCCGCGCTGACCCTGACGGGATCCACGCTCGCCGACACGAAAATCAACTTTGTCCGCGATGTCCGCCCCCTCTTCGAAGCGCATTGCTACGATTGCCATGGCCCCGAGAAACAAAAATCCGGTTTTCGTCTCGATGTGAAAGCCGCCGCTCTCAAGGGCGGTGACAATCACGGTCCTGACATTCTTCCCGGAAAGGCACAGCAGAGTCCCCTCATCCATTTCGTCACGACGGACCAGGAAGACGAAATCATGCCGCCTCGCGGCGCGCCTCTCTCCGCGAAAGAGATCGCCATCCTGACCGCCTGGATCAACGAAGGCGCGGTCTGGCCGGACGGGGTGGACCGCACCGTTTTGAAAAATACCCGTGATCACTGGAGTTTTAAACCGCTCTCACCCACCGAGTCACCGACGCCCGGGAGTCCCGACGGGTTCATCGAAGCGGCCCTGGCCGAACGCGGTCTCACAATGTCCCCGCCGGCGGATCGAGTCGCCTGGTTGCGCCGGGTCTGCTTCGATCTCATCGGCCTCCCACCGACGCCGGAACAAGTCGAGGCCTTTGTCAAAGACAGCCGGGACGATGCTTTCGAGCGGATTGTTGACCACTTGTTAGCGTCCCCCCGCTATGGCGAACGCTGGGCCCAGCATTGGCTCGATGTCGTGCGCTACGCCGACACCCACGGCTTCGAGGTCAATACCGAGAGGCCCAATGCCTGGCCGTATCGCGACTATGTCATCCGGGCTTTCAACGACGACATCCCCTACGACCAGTTCATCCGGGAACAGATCGCGGGCGACGCCTACGGCAAAGACGCGGCGACGGGATTCCTCGTGACCGCCTCGGTTCTGCTGCCCGCACAGATCGGCAAGGACGCGGCTTCCAAACGACTCGCCCGTCAGGATTCTCTCGACGAGATTGTGATGAACATCGGGCAAACCTTCCTCGGCCTCAGCATCGGATGCGCTCGCTGCCACGACCACAAGTTTGATCCCATCCGCGCGGAAGATTACTACGCGATGCAGGCTTTCGTGGCCGGGGTCGAGTATGCCGATCGCGATCTCAGGACCCCCGAGGCCGAGGCGGCGCGAGCGGAAGCGGCCCGGCTCACGGCGCGCCAGGCCGAAATCGACCGGACCCTCATCGCTCTCGTTCCTCCGGCGGATTCCGGGGCGGAGCGTCCCATCGTCAGCACCGGGGAAAATGCGGATCGTTTTGCCCCGGAGAAAATTGCCCTCAGCGGACTCTCTCCCGACGAAGCGGAACGCGTGGCCTCACTCCTGCGGGAGAAAACGGCCAACGAAACAAAAATCAAGATGGCCAACCGCGCCGGAAAAGTCTTTGCGGGGCGCTTTCGCGAACCCGACAAGATCCATTTGCTGAACCGGGGAGATCCGGAACAACCGCGGGACCTCGTGGATCCCGCCATCCTCAGCGCCTTCGGCGACATCTCCTTCCCACAGGAGACCCCCGAACAAAAACGGCGACTCCTCCTCGCCGATTGGATCGCCAGCCCTGACAATCCCCTCACCGCACGAGTCATGGTGAACCGCATCTGGCAAGGACACTTCGGGGCGGGGATCGTGCCGACGCCGAGTGACTTCGGCAACAACGGCGTGCCGCCATCGCATCCGGAATTGCTCGACTGGCTCGCGGCGGAATTCATCCGATCGGGCTGGTCCGTGAAACACATGCACCGCCTCATCGTTCTCTCGCGAACCTACCGGCAGAGGGCGGCGCACCATCCAGACGGAGCCGCGAAAGATGCCGATGTCAGGCTGCTGTGGCGCTACCCCCTGCGCCGCCTCGAAGCGGAGTCCATCCGCGATTCCATGCTCGCGGTGAGTGGGCGGTTGAATCTGAAAATGTACGGGGTCGGCTACAATCTTTTTGCGCAGCGGGGTGGTCTCAGCGGATTCGACCCTGTTGAGTCCTTCACCGGAGAGGGTCTCCGCCGCATGATCTACGCCCACAAGGTCCGCCGCGAGACAGCAGCCGTCTTCGGTGCTTTCGACTGCCCCGACGCGGGCCAGAGCGCCGCCGTCCGCCGCGAATCCACCACCCCGATCCAAGCGCTCAATCTCTTCAACAGCCGTTTCACCCTCGATCAGTGCGAGGCTTTCGCGGAGCGGGTCGTGACGGAGGTCGGCGACGATCCCAGACGCCAGATCGCCCGCGCTTACGAGATCGCCTTCAACCGACTCCCCGATGCGGAGGAACTGCGCGAGTGCGAACCCGTCGTGCGCGACCACGGTCTCGCGACCCTGTGCCGCGCCCTTTTTAACAGCAACGAATTTCTCTTCGTGCCATGACACCTCAAGCCGAACACCTTTCCCCCGCCGGGCGTTTGCTCCTCGATCGCCGCCGCTTTCTGGCCAACAGCTCGACGGCGCTGGGATCGGTCGCGCTGGCCAGTCTCCTCGGACGGGACCAATTGCTCGCGACGGGACCGGACGACCCTCTCATTGACGCGGCGAAACCCTATGCGGCGAGGCGAGGTCATTTCCCCGCGAAAGCAAAAAATGTCATCGTGATTTTCTGCGCCGGCGGAGTCAGCCAATTGGAGACCTGGGACTACAAACCCGAACTGATCCAGTGGGACGACAAACCGCTACCGGGCGGACCGGCCGTGACTTTCCAGGGACCGGCGGGGAATCTGGCGCGTCCGCAATACTCCTTCCGCCAGCGCGGAGAGACGGGCAAATGGGTCAGTGAGATGCTCCCCCATCTCGCGGAACTGACCGACGAGATCGCCTTTGTCCATTCTCTCACCAGCAAATCCAATACCCACGGGCCCGCCGAAAATTTTCTCTCGACAGGCTCTGTTCTCGACGGATTCCCCAGCCTCGGGGCATGGACGACTTACGCACTGGGCAGCGAGAGTCGGGATCTGCCCTCCTATGTGGCGATTCCCGATCCGCGCGGAGTGCCACAAAACGGCTCGAACAACTGGGGGCCCGGCTTTCTCCCGGCCACTTTTCAAGGGACCACGATGAGTTCGAAAAGTCCGCTGCGCCATCTTTCCGCTCCCGGTGTATCCGGAGCGTCCGACCGCGCCGCCCGATCCCTTTTGCAACGCATCAACGCCCGACATCTCGAAGCCCATCCCGGCGACAGCAAGCTCGCCGCCCGCATCGCCAGCTACGAACTCGCGGGGCGGATGCAGTTGAGCATGCCGGGTGTCTCCGACCTCGATTCCGAGCCGACTTCCATCCGGAAAATGTACGGCGTCGATGACAGTTCGAATCCGAACAAGGCGGCTTTCGCCAAAAACTGCATTCTCGCGCGTCGTCTCATCGAGAAAGGAGTGCGTTTTGTGCAGCTTTTCAACGGGGCCTACGCGAGTGGCGGCAAGCTGAATTGGGACGGTCACAGTGAGCTCAAAAAGCAGTATGATGTCCACGCCGGGATTCTCGATCAGCCCGCCGCCGCCCTCATCCGGGATCTGAAACAACGCGGCCTGCTCGAGGAAACTCTCGTCGTCTGGTGTACTGAATTCGGCCGTATGCCCTTTTTCCAAAAAGGGGCGCGGGGACGGGATCACAATCCTGACGGTTTCACCTGCTGGATGACCGGTGCGGGGGTAAGGCGGGGAGTCAGCCACGGCGAGACCGATCCCCTCGGGCAAAAGGCGGTGAAGGACATCCATCCGCTCTACGATTTCAACGCGACCATCCTGCACCTGTTGGGTCTTGATCACGAACGGCTCACCTTCGAGCACAATGGCATCGAGCGTCGCCTGACCAATGTGGAAGGGCACGTCATTCGCGAGATATTGAGCTGGGCGGGCGGGAGGGAGGGACAGGAGAGGAACGCCTGACTTTTCCCATTCATCGGAGTGCTCGATCCATCACGCAGAACCGTCCATTGCGACGGAGTTTCGCCCCCGTACCGTTCTCTTCGATGCACTGCCCCTCCGCGCCCCTTTCCGGACCTCGTGCCGCGCCGATCCGACCGGTCTCATCGATACGACACTGGCTCGCGGCACTGGGCATAGCGGTGGCGCTTGGCTCATCCGGTCCCGGCACCGCGGGGGAGCTTGCCGACGTCCCGCAGGCTCCAGGTGAAGTCTCCCCGGCGGCCGTTCCGACAACGGACGGCGGAGGGAGCGGAACGCACTGGGCCTTTCGTCCCATTTCCCTTGCGGATTTCGAGGGCTTCTCCGAAGGCGGAGTCGCCCCGGGGGAAGGGAGCATTGCGGATGCCGCGGCGGTGATCGACCGGTATTTCGCCGCGAGACAGGAGGCCCTCGGGGTTTCGCCCCTGCCTCCTGCGGATCGTGCCACCTGGCTCCGCCGCGCCACCTACGACCTCACCGGCCTGCCCCCGACCGTGGACGAGATCACCGACTTTCTCGCCGACGAAGCCTCCGATGCCCGCGAGCGGGTCGTCGAGCGTCTTCTCACCTCGCCCGCCTACGGGGAACGTTGGGGGCGTCACTGGCTCGACGTGGCACGCTACGCCGACACGGCGGGCGACGCGGGCGACTTCCCCATCCCCGAAGCGTGGCGCTACCGCAATTGGGTCATCGAGGCGATCGCCGAAGACATGCCCTACGACACTTTCATCGTGCGCCAGATCGCCGGCGACCTCCTCCCGGCGGAAACGCAGGACGAGCGGGACGCCAACCGCATCGCCACCGGCTACCTCGCCCTCTCGAAGCGTTTCGGGCAGAACCCGCGCGATTTCGTCCACACCCTCGACGACACCGTGGACAATCTCGGCAAGGCCTTCCTCGGGCTCACCGTGAGCTGCGCCCGCTGCCACGACCACAAGTTCGACCCCATCCCCATCGAGGACTACTACGCCTTGTATGGCATCTTCGAGAGCACCACCTACAGTTTCCCCGGTCTCGAGCACAGCAAGGACAGCGCCGACCAGGTTCCCCTCGGGTCCAAGGAAGACGCGGCCCGCTGGGAGGACTATCTCACCCGTCTCCGCAAAGCCGGGGACGCCCTCGCCGAGGCCAAAAAAGACAAGGCTCTCAGCGGCGAAAAACGCAAGCGTGTCGAGAAGGATCTCACCGCGGAGATCAAACGCCTCAAGGCCAGCCCGCCCGACGTGGAACTCGCCTTCGCCGCCAGCGAGGGAAAAGCCGCCGACACCCCCCTGCGCGCCCGCGGGGAGTTTTCCGACCGCTCCGGGGAACCGGTCCCGCGCGGTTTTCTCCAGATTCTCGGCGGTCAGACCCTGCCGCAGGACAGCGAGGGCAGCGGTCGTCTCGCTCTCGCCCACTGGATCGTCGATGCGGAGAATCCTCTCACCGCCCGTGTCATGGCCAACCGCATCTGGCTGCACCACTTCGGACGTCCCATCGTGGCGACTCCGAACGATTTCGGCAAGCGCAGCGGGACGCCCGAGCACATCGCCCTGCTCGACTGGCTCGCCGCCGAGTTTGTCGCCCGGGACTGGAGCCTCAAGGCGATGCACCGCGTCCTGATGGCTTCCGAAACCTATGCCCGCGCCTCGGTCGCGCCGGAGAGCGGCACGCCCGCCTTCACCGCCGCCGAAGCCGCTGACGGGGCCAATCTTTCCTACTGGCGTTTCGAGAGCCGCCGCCTCTCGGCCGAGGAGTTGCGCGACAGCATGCTCGCCGCGAGCGGTCGTCTCGACCCCGAACCCGGCGGACGGCACCCCTTTCCCGCGCCGCTGCATTTCAGCTACAGCCAACACCGCCCTTTCACCGAGACCTACGAATCGGACAAACGCAGCGTGTATCTGATGCAGCGACGGCTCGATAAACATCCTTTTCTCGGACTCTTCGACGGGGCGGATCCCACCACCGCGACGGGCTTGCGCTCGGTCTCGGCCTCGCCAATGCAGGCGCTCTTCCACCTCAACAGCGAGTTTTCCGAGGAACAAGCCGCCGCCCTCGCGACACGCCTGCTCAAGGAAGTCCCCGACAATCCCGAAGCCCGCGTCGAGTCGGCCTGGCTGCGGATCTACGGTCGCGCCCCCAGCCGCGACGAATCCGCGATCGCCCTCGCCTTCCTCGACCAAACCACCGCCGTCTGGCGCGACTCCGAGGACGGAAACGACGCCGAACACGCCGCCTGGACCAGCCTCGCCCGCACTCTTTTCAGCTCCAACTCCTTTGCTTTCGTAAATTGATCGAGACGCCGACCCGGGCATCCCCCCGAACTCCCCCTGACATGACCTCTCCCTTCTCCCCTTCGCCGGCATTCCCCGCCCCGCTTTCGCGGCGGGCGGCGATCCATTCCCTCGTGGGCGGCTCGATGATCTACCCCGCGCTGCTGGCCGACCTCATCGCGGGGGAAAAGACCCCCAATCCCCTCGCTCCCAAGCGCCCTCATCACCCCGCCAGCGCCCGCAATGTGATCTTTATTTTTTCCTCCGGCGGGGTCTCCCACGTCGACAGCTTCGACCCCAAACCCGAGCTCGCCCGTCTCGCCGCCGCAGGCACCAAACTGCCACGAGGGGAGGCCCGTCCCTCGCCATGGGATTTCCGACCCGGCGGGAGCGGTGGCGCGGAAGTGAGCGATCTTTTCCCCGAAATTCGCGAGTGCATGGACGAGGTCTGCCTCGTTCGCTCGCTGCACACCGACCACAACGACCATTCCCAATCGACTTTGCAAGTCCATACCGGTTCCATCACGGTGCCGCGCCCCAGCCTCGGATCGTGGGTGAGCTACGGCCTCGGCAGCGAAAATGCGAACCTCCCCTCCTTTGTCGCCCTCGCCT
>JAAYAT010000334.1 GCA_012719225.1 Verrucomicrobiaceae bacterium | reverse complement strand
TGATAGGCGGACGCCAGATCCTCTCCGGCGCCTGGCGCGAGCCGGGCGTCTGGAACGTCGAGCAACTCGACCCCGATCCCTTCCTCGCCGACTGCCACACCTGGGGCCTCCCCTGGCAAGTGATCGACGCCGAACCCCTGCAAGTGCCTTGAGAGGGGTGTTGAGGGGTTCAGGGACTTCCCTTGACTCCTTTCAGAGATCGCCATAAATTATGGGCCATGCCGACCACAGACCAGAAAATCCTTCTGCAACCGCAAATTCTTCACTCATTCGCTGGCGTCCGTGGCCGTGTCAAAGCTGCGGTGGAGGTGCGACCGCGCTCAGTCACCTTGTCCGAAGCACTGGCTCAGGCCAAGAGTTTCCAGACGACGGTCGCAACGAACGGATCGACCGACAAAAAGCCCGTGAAGCCAGAATGCTTGCCCAATGGGTCCGCCGGTGCCCGCACACGGAATGGATTGAAGTGAGACTTCCCGATCTCGCGGAGGGTTCGGAACACTTGGTCTACTTTGACAATCCCTCCGGTGAAGTCGTAAAGGTCACCAGAATCGGCATTTATGGCGATTATTATGAGTTGATCGACGGGCGCATCACCCAATTCGACAGCACCCCGGCCGAATATCTTTTGCGAATGAACTGGTGGGAAAAGCTCTTTTCAACGGCACCAGTTCCAAAAGGTCTCACCGAAGACCGCCAGATCGTTTCACGACAGACATATATCCACGGCGATCTTCCCACTCAGGAGGCGGTCGATTCGTTTCTGACCGAAGCTGGTCTTTTTCCAGTCAAAAAGAATTGCTGGCTCTGGAAAATGGTGGATACCGGAGCACCATGGGAGATCTGGATCGGAGATGCCCGTTCGGACAATTTCGTTTCAGTAGAGGGGGCTATCGTGCCGATCGATATCCGGATCTGGAGATTCCCGAATCCCCACGCCAACCTCTGAATCCCTCAATCACTTTCCCCACCACGGGAAGATTGGCATCTTCCTCCACACTTTGCTACTTTCCTACTTTCCTACTTTCCTACTCTACTACTCTACTACTTTACTACTTTACTACTTTACTACTTTACTACCTTCCCACTTTCCCACTTTGCTACTCCCCCACATGCCCGACCACCCCGAAACCGGCCTTTACCGCGGCGATGTCCCGGCCCTGCTTGCGGCTTGCGAACGCGGTGGCTTGGAGACACCCTCTTATGTGCTCGACTCGACCCTGTTTCGTCGCAACGGTGAAATCCTGAAAAGCGTCCAGGACCGCAGCGGTGCCAAAATTCTCCTCGCCCAGAAGGCGTTTTCCGGCTTCGGCCTCTACCCGCTCCTGCGGGAATACCTCGTCGGCACCGCCGCGAGCGGACGATACGAAGCCCGGCTCGGACACGAGGAATTCGGCGGCGAGGTCCACGTCTTTTCCCCCGCTTTCACCCCGTCGGAAATCACCGAGCTTCTCGGAATCGCCGACCATATCGTCTTCAATTCGCTGGGCCAGTGGCAACGCTACCGCGACGAGGTTCTCGCCGCCGCGCCGCGCGTTTCGGCCGGTCTGCGAATCAATCCCGAATTCTCCGAAGCCGTCGCCGCGATCTACGATCCCTGCGCCCCCGGCTCCCGCTTCGGGGTGCTCGCCCGCCAACTCAAGGACGCCGACCTCACCGGACTGGAGGGGCTCCATTTTCACACCCTCTGCGAGCAGGGCGCCTCCGCCCTCGGCGGCACCCTGCGGGCGGTGATGGAAAAATTCGACGCTCCCCTGCGGAAAATGAAGTGGCTCAATTTCGGCGGTGGTCACCTCATCACCTCGCCGGGATACGATGTCGAACAGCTCCTCTCGCTCCTCCGCGAGGTGCGGGAGCGCTATCCGCAGCTCCAGATCTACCTCGAACCCGGCGAGGCCATCGCCGTCGGCACCGGCGTGTTGCTCGGCACGGTCATCGACCTCGTCGAGAACGGTATGCCCATCGCGATCCTCGATGTTTCCGCGACAACCCACATGCCCGACGTGCTCGAAATGCCCTACCGCCCCGTCATCGAAGGCACCGGCGAAGCCGGGGAAAAGGCCCACACCTATCGTCTCGGCGGCCCCACCTGCCTCGCCGGGGATGTCATCGGCGACTACAGCTTCGACGCGCCGCTCGCGATCGGAGATCGCCTCGTCTTCCACGACATGGCCCACTACACCATGGTGAAAACGACGACCTTCAACGGCGTCCCCCTCCCCTCCATCGCGATCCTCGGGGAAGACGGCGAGATCGCAACCGTGCGCACCTACGGCTACGAAGACTACCGGATGCGGCTGGGGTGAAAAAGGAGAGCGGGTTCACGGCCCACTTCGGCGGTTTACTCCATCCAAGATAGCCCGGAGGCGCAATCGGCTCACCGGAGACGGTTCGCCCTACCTCTGCCGAAGCTGCGACGGGGAACGGAAGAAGCATGGCTCTTCCCCACTTCACGGAACTAAAAAAGAATTCATATTCAAGTCCAGTTCCCGCCGAGCATGCGAGAAGCAGATGCGGCGACGATGTAGGCGATACCCGCCGGAGACAACGGAGTTGCCATCCGCCGGGCAGCAAGAGTGCAATTTGGCGAGCGCTAAGGGTGCAATGTGTCCCATTGGCAGAGAGCAATCAGGCGAATGTTTGCGTTGCAATCTGCCGGATCGTGGAACCGCGACGATGTGAATTACCGCGCCCGGCTGGTGCGGAGTTCATCGCCAAGCTCCAAGGCGGACCAACCAACGGACCGCAATCCTCACCACCATCTCCAAACGCACAAAACAGAACCCTTCATAATTCATCCTTCCTAATTCATAATTCCTCTATGCTCCGTCCGCTCCTCGCACTCGCCCTCCTCGCCCTCCCCTCTCTCCCGCCCCCCTGTGTCGCCGACGACCTTCCCGACCCGGCGGTGGTGACGGCGACGATGCGGCGGGCCTGTGATTTCTATGTCTCCCATCTCGCTTCGCACGGCGGCTACGCCTCGGCTTGGAAAACCGATCTGAGCCTCGCCATGGTCGAGGGCAAGGAGAGCGCAACGGTCCTGTCGATCCAGCCTCCCGGAACCACCACGGTCGGTCTTGCGATGTGGCGGGCCTGGCGGGCGACCGGCGACGAGGCCTTTCTCGCCGGAGCGCGGGGCGCGGCGCGGGCGCTGATCGACTGCCAGTTGGAATCGGGCGGCTGGACGTCTGATTTCGATTTCGAGGGGGGCGATCCGGAAAAATGGTGGCTGCGTCAGGAAGTCGCCGCCGGCGTGACGGAGATCGGCAAGCAGCGGAACGCCTCCACTCTCGACGACAACAAGACCCAGTCGGCGCTGCTTTTTCTGCTCGAACTCTCCCGGGATCCCGTTTCCCGCGACGACACAGACTTGCACGAGGCGGTCGCCTACGCCTTCGATCGGGTCCTCGCGGCCCAGACGAAGATCGGATCGTGGCCGCAGCAGTTCAGCGAGGCGGCCCCGTCGGACGGAATCGTGAAACAGGCGGTGATCCCGGCGGAATGGCCGCGGAAATTCCCCAAGAAAAAGTACGCCGGTTTTCACACGCTCAACGACGGCAATCTGGAGCATCTCGTTTCCCTGATGCTGCGCGCCCACGAACTCACCGGCGAGGCCCGTTATCTCGACTCCGCCAAACGATGCGGGGATTTTCTCCTGCTCGCGCAATTCGAGGAAGACCAGGCGGGCTGGGCGCAGCAGTACGACGCGGAAATGGTCCCGGCGTGGGCGCGCAAGTTCGAGCCTCCGGCGCTGACCTCGACCGAGTCCTTCGGGGCCTGTGCCACCCTGTTTGAGATCTGGCTCGCGACCGGCGAGGAAAAGTACCGCGAGGCCATTCCCGCCGCCCTCGACTGGCTCGAAGCGAGCCGCCTCCCCGATGGACGATGGGCGCGCTTCTACGAGTTCCACACCAACAAACCTCTCTACTGCGAGGCGGAAACCTACGCTCTCACCTACGACGGCTCGAACACGCCGGACCACTACGGTTTTACCATCGACAGCGGTCTGATGAATCGCATCGAACGGCTCCGGGGCGATCTCGCGAAAACGCGCGAGGAAATCCTCGCGGCGCGAAACCCTGCGGACTCTCCCGAGCGCCGGGCCAAGACCGCCCGCAATCTCCGAGGCAAAGTCCGCAGCGCCCTCCGCACAAGCGACGGGAACGGCGTCTGGCGTGATGATGACGTCATCAGCGCCAGACTCTTTGTGAAGCATTGCAACGCCCTGTCTGCCTACCTCGAAGCGCTCGCCCCCGCCCAATGACCTCCGGCCCAATGACCCGCGACGATCCCTTGTCCCCCGTCGGCATGATACGGCGACTGCGCTGGGTCATGCTCCTCGTCATCCTGGCGGACATTTTGCTCACTTTGTCAGGACAACCTCGCAGCTATTGGACCGATCCCTCCACTGTGCGGGAGAGCAACGCCCTTTTTCATTACATCATGTCGAAGGGCTATGGGGTGAGTCTGGCGGTGGATGTCTTTTACGTGGGCGGCTGTTTTCTGCTCGTCTCCAAGCTGCCGTGCCGGCTCGGGGCGGTGTTGCTTTTCTCACTGGTGTTCGGGCACTTTTTCGGAGGGGCTTCGTGGTTGCTTTTCCGGTATCAACTGGGCGTGCAATCGGTCGTCTACTACGGCATCGCCGTTTCGATTCTGATCGTTTTGGCGGCGGTCCCTCCCCGTCGTGCCCGAAAACCGGCCGACTGAACCCCGGTGCGGATCGCTCCTGGATTTCGGACGCGTCTGGCGCGGCCGACCATGCGCCGATTCGTCCGCTGGACTCGGGCCCGTCTCCTTGCTACCCTTCCGCCATGGAGCAAAACTGGAGCGAAAAGATCGTGATCGTCACCGGCGGGGGCGGCGGAATGGGAAAGGCGGCGGCCGAACGATTCGCCGCGGCGGGAGCAAGGACTTTTGTCTTCGGGCGAACCCTGGCGTCGCTGGAGCAATGCGCGGCTTTTTCTCCGCAGATCGTTCCGGTGGTCTGTGACGTGGCCGATCCGGCCAGCGTCGCGGCGGCGATGGAGGTGGTGCGCCGCGAGGGGGCGCCGCACGCCCTGATCCACACCGCCGGGATCAATACGCCCGACCGGTTCATGCACCACGCCGAACCGGCGCGGGTGGCCTCGTCCGAAAGCTGGCGGAAGGTCCTCGACATCAATGTGCTCGGGGTCGTCCACATGATGGAGGCCGTCGCTCCCCCGATGGCGGAGAACGGAGGCGGACGCATCGTGGTGGTCACCTCGACGGCCGGGCACGGCTTCGATTCCTTCGCCGGGGTGCCCTACACCGCGAGCAAGTGGGCGGTCCACGGCCTGCTCTTCACCGCCCGCCCCCAGCTCGCCGCCCGCAATATCGTGGTGTCGGAATATGCCCCCGGCGAGGCCTTCACCCCTCTCGTCGAAAATCGTCCGGTCCGTCCCTCGGACGAGCATTGCGAGGCGATGATCCAGACGGAAGACTGCGCCGAGTCGCTCTTTTTCATCGCCTCCCAGCCGCATAGCATGAGTGTGGTCCAGCTTCCGGTCTATCAGCCTTTTGGCGGGATGCCTCCGGAGATTACCGCGCCGTGGTTGGAAGGATTGGAGATCAGGTCGGCGGGCTAGCTGTTTAGCTACTAGCTGTTTAGCTATTAGCTTTTTTGCTGTTTAGCGGATGTGGGGATTGGGGTGAACTGTGCTCTTCGATAGCGGAAACCGTCGACGGGTAGGGCGAACCGTCCCCGGTGAGCCGCCGTTGGAAATTGCGCGGACGGGGACGAGCAGCGGGGAACGTGGTGCTTTGGTAGAACGGGTCTCCAGGCCCGTTTCGATGGTCGTCCGGCAAGGGGCGGTTCTTGGGGGCAGGCGAGGACGCCCGCCCTACGGATCGTGTGGGTAACCGGGGATTGCGATGTCGATCCAAGGTGATCCGGACGAGCAACCGGCTCACCGGGGACGGTTCGCCCCACCATCGAAGATGCGATAGGTATCGATTTCGATGTCCTGGCGGCCTGTTTCTCGCGCTGCTCGCTCAGTTTTTTTCCCGCAGGTAGGTCTCGATATCAAACTGGGCTCGTGTCTTTTTCCCTTTTTTGCCCTTCCCGCTCCCGGCGGAGGTGCGGTAACGATTCTCCAAATCGCGGTCGAGGATGCGGGCTTTGGTGTTGTCGCTCCATTGGATGTGGAAATACTCCAGAAGCTGCTGCCGCAGTTTTTTCTCGTAGACGGGGAAAATGGTCTCGACGCGGGTGTCGAAGTTCCGCGGCATGAAGTCGGCGGAGGAAAGGAACACGGCGGGATCGCCGGCGTTTTCAAAGATCATCATGCGCGAGTGTTCAAGATATTTGTCGACGATGCTGATGGCTTCGCATCCGCTGCCTTCCTCGATGACGAGGGAGAACATGCTGCGCACGATCATGCGCACCGGCACTCCGGCGTTGGTGGCGCGGTGAAGGAGTTCGTTGGTTTCGGAATCGGAGAAGTTGTTCACTTTGAAAAAGATGCCCGAGGGCTTGCCGACGAGGTGGTTCTCGATCTCCGCCTCGATGCGGTCGCGGAGAAAGGAGCGGAGATCGAAGGGGGCGATATTGAGGTGCTTGAGCCGCGGCTTCTGGTAGGACTTGCGGAAAAAGCGGAAAATTTCGGCCAAGTCGTTCCCGATCTCCTGTTGGTAGGTCATGAGGAGGTGGTCGGCGAACACGTCGGCGGTGTCTTCGTTGAAATTCCCGGTGCCGAGGACGGTGTAGCTGCGGTCGCGCCCCGACTCGCGCCGGACGATGTGAATCAGTTTGCTGTGGACCTTGAGACCCTGCACCCCGAGTTGCACCTCCACGCCGGCGTCGCGGTAGCGTCCCGCCCATTTGATGTTGGCTTCTTCGTCAAAACGCGCCTGCGGTTCGACGAGGACAAAGACCTTTTTCCCGTTCCGCGCGGCGGCCTGGAGCGCCCGGGCGATGCAGGAGCCTTTGGCGAGCCGGTACTGGGTCATCGAGATGCTCTGCACGAGCGGATCGAGA
>JAAYAT010000333.1 GCA_012719225.1 Verrucomicrobiaceae bacterium | reverse complement strand
GACGACTTACCACGTCTACCGCGTCAAACCAAGGACAGAAAAAATCGAACTTTTCCTCAGCGAAAAAGCGGGCGTTCCTAACACATTCCCGAAGCTCGAAGACCGCCTCCGCAATCAGGGCCGCCGACTCAAGTTTGCCATGAACTCGGGTATTTTCGAGGGCAACTTCCGCTCCACCGGTCTGCACATTGCCGACGGAAAAACGATCACGAAGCTCAATCTCGATGACTTCGTTAAAAGGAGTGAGGGCGAGCTCACTCCCAATTTTTTTCTGAAACCTAATGGCGTGTTTTTTATTCGCCCCGACGGCGGTGCTGCCATCGTCGAATCCCATCGCTACGCCACACTCTCCGAAAAACCCTAGCTCGCGACCCAGTCGGGGCCGCTGTTGGTGCAGGAGGGAAGGATCCATCCCATCCTGACCGCTGACTCCACCAGCAGGCGCTACCGCAACGGAGTCGGTGTCACGAAAAGCTGCACCATCCTCTTTGCCTGCTCCGTTCTTGATCGGAAGCTCGGCATGAGCAACCTCTACCGCTTCGCAGAATTCTTCCGAGACAAGCTCGAATGTCCGAACACCCTCTATCTCGACGGCGACATTTCCTACATCTACATCCGCGGCATCACGGGGCCCATCGAAGAGACCAACTGGTTCGCGGGCATCCTCGCCATTACCGAACCGCTACCTTGACAGCGTGGCGGTCTGGCGCTGGAACCACGTTTGGCCCCAAGGAAGGGCGCTTTTCTAGCGCCCCGCAAGCCCCGCCGGATGGGCTTCTTCGGCACGATCATCCTGGCTGGAATCGCGCTCGGGGAAGGTGGATGGTGCTTACACTCCCCATCGCAGCTTAGGCGAAGGTGGGGCGAACCGTCCCCGGTGAGCCGATTGCGTCTCCGGATTTCCTTGATCGTGAGCGAAATGTTCGGTTCCCCCGCCGGTCTGTTGGACGGGCGCTCCGCTTGTCCAGACGCTCCCTCTGCCCTTCCACCACCAAAACGGGCCTGGAGACCCGTTCTACCGATCCCGTCCGGAACCCATACGCAAAGAAGGGGAAAAAGGCGATTACCATCCGTCTCGAGGAAGATGTGGTGGATTATTTCAAAGCCATGTCATCCGACACAGGCATTCCCTACCAGCACCTCATCAATCTCTACCTGAGGGACTGCGCGGAGAACAACCGCAAGCTAAGCTTGGTTTGGAAGAAAAAAGAAGATTTGGCCGAATCGGGCCGGAGCGAGGATTGAACGCTCCTCGCCGCGAAATCATCTTTCCCTCTCTTTCTCCCCCGCTACCGTTTTGCCGGGCTCTTCCTCGTCCGACGGACCCGCAGTGTCCTGGCGGCTGTTCATCCGAAACCGCATCGGACGCTCGGGCGCGGAACCGGCTTCGGCCTGTTCTTTCGCTTCCTTCTCCGGCGGCGGCAAGGTGGGATCGGTCGCGGAGAGAGCGTTGCGTTTTGTGGCAGGGAAGAGGGTGCCCGAAACGATCACCCCGTCCGAAGAGTCGGGGAGGTCTTCGGCTTTGACAAATCGCGTCGTGCCGCGGCCGCGCCCGTCATTGGCGGCGGAGGCGACCGGACGTCGGCGACTCGCCTCTTTGTAGTCGATCTGCGAACCCAGCCAGAGAATGTTGTCCTCGAGTCGCTGGTACTGGGCATCGATCGCCTCGCGGAACTCGGGCGGTTTTTTGGCGATGAGCGAATCGAGGAGCGACCGGGCGATCGCGAGAGTGCCCAGCGCGGCCTCGTATTGGCTGCTGAAACGCTGTTCGAGTCCCAATTCGAGCGATTCGATGAAGTCGAGATAGGTCATCATGGTCTCGTGTTCGTCTTCGCTGAGGCGGGCGTCGACGGTGGCGATGGTCTCCGCGAGTTTCCCGGTGCGGTAGGCCACCAGTTCGGTCTCGAAGCTGGGATGGCTTGCCGCGAGTGCCTTGATCTGGCGGTGCGACTCGATGTAGCTTCCCATCGCGAGCGCCCAGTGTCCCGCCGCTCCGAGCCTGTCCCCGGTTTGCATCCAACCGTAGACGGAGACCCAACTGTCGGCGGGATCGGACGCGACGGATTCGCGCCCGGCCACGGCGGCGGGTTCCTGGGCCGGGAGCGGGCAGGTCGGCAAAAAGAGGAGGCAAACCGCGAGGAATCGCCTCGATGTGGAATAGGGTCGCATCGTCATGCCGACAGGGTCGAGTCGTCGGCTACTCCTCCGCTCCGCGGATGAGGACTTCCACTTTCCGGAGGATCACGGCGTATTCGTCCTCGCCCACGCGGTAGCCGGGACGAATCACTTTGGTGACTTCTCCCGGCTGGAAGGGGTATTCGGTGTATTGTTTCGTCCCCCAGCCTTTCCGGCTCAGGATCTGGACTTCTTTGCGGTGTTGTAAGGTCAGCAGGGTGCCGACGCCGACTTCGAAGACCCGCACATGGCTCGACTCGAGAATCCCGGCGAGGCGGGAGCGGAACTCCTCAAGGGCCGGGACCACCGTCCTGAGCTTGCGCGATCCCCGGAACCCGTCGAGATGGTGGTCGAATTCTTCGAGCCGCTCGATGAGGGCGCGATAGATCTCCTGCTCGTGGTCGCGGGCGATGATCATGGACTCGAAACGCTCGGGCATCTCGATCTCGGTCCCGCGCCGACTCAGTCGCTGGACCCGGCGCACCTCGGTGTCGACGAGCGCGCGGAATTGGGCGAGATCTTCCTTGATCCCACCCAGTTCTCCGCGACGCCGCTCGGTCTCCCGGGTGAGCTCGTCTTCCTCCTCGCGGAGCCGGTCGCAACGAGCGCGCAATTCCTCCTGGACGCCTTCGCCGTACTGATGCCAGATCGGTTCGATGAGATCCAGCTCCCGGCGGATGCGGTCGGCGACATCCTCGACCCGTACGAAAGCGGCTTCGGGAGAGGAAAAAAGGTCCTCTTTTCCGCCTTGTTCCCCGCCGTCTTGTTCTCCCGCGCCCGGGATCCAGTCTTTCCAATCGGCGAGGAGACGTCGGCTCAGTTGGAACAGCCGTTCCACGATTTCCGCGTCGCGCGCCTCGACCTCGTTTTTGACGGCGACCGCATCGGCCAGTTCCGCCTCGCGTGTTTCCATCTCGATCCGCAGGGCGGCGTGGTCGGCGATGGACTGATCGCAGACCCGCTGCAACTCCGCATGCTCTTCGCTGAGTTGGCTCAGGCTGGCCTCGCGCCGGGTCATTTCGTAGTTCAGGGCGGCGATATCGCCTTCGCGAGCGATCACCTCGGCGCGGCTGTCACTGAGTTGCTGCTGGAGACGCTCCTCGCGCCGGGTCGCATCGTCGCCCTCGCGCCGCAAGCGGAGAATTTCCTCACCATTTTCCTCCAGACGAGCGGAAAGCGTTTCGTTCTCGTTACCCAGGGAAAGGATCTCCGCTTCTTTTGCGGCGATGACCTGGTCCCTCCCGCTGATTTCCCCTGCCAGCGCAAGCCTCACTTCTTCCCACGCCGCTCCCAGAGTGGTGATTTCCTCGTCCTTTGCGGACAGCTCCGCTTCTTTTTCACCGAGAAGACGGCGGAGATCTTCTTCTTTTCCCGCGAGGCGGGCCGCCAGCGTCTTGAGTTGGCCGATGAGTTCGTCGCGCTCTCCCGCGACCGAACCCAGCTCCGCCGCCAGCCTTTCGCGTTCTTCCTCGGAATGTTTCAGGGATTCCCTCTCCATCGCCTCCCTCAGGGTCGCCACGGGGCGGGTGGTTTCTCCGGCGTCGGGCGGCGAGCCGTTTTCTCCCCCCGCATCGGGAATGGGAAAAACGCGGAACTCCAGGCTGGCGAAGTTGAGCGTGTCGCCGGGGGCGATGGCGCAGCGTTCCAAGACCCGGTTGCCGTTCACCCAGGTTCCGTTGCTCGATCCGCAATCGACCACTTCGATCCCGTTTTCTCCATCCACCTCGATGAGAGCGTGCCGCGCCGAGATCGCCGGATGGGGCACCTGCATCTCGTTGTCGTCGTCCCGCCCGACGCGATAGACGCCTGCCTCACGGGGAATCTGAAACTCCCCCGGAGGATACTGGTCGGGATGATAGGGTCTCAGTGAAATCGCCATCCTTGCGGGGAAAAGTCGGATGATTGCCATCGCACGGGATGGGGCGGCCTTCAATCTCAAAAACAGCGAAACCGGCGTGCACCCAGTGCTTACGCATCAAAATGATGGGAAATAGAGGTGAGGAGGTCGGAGCGGAAGGCTGGATCTAGCGCGGCCCGCTTTC
>JAAYAT010000332.1 GCA_012719225.1 Verrucomicrobiaceae bacterium | reverse complement strand
GTCGAAACGAGGCCCTCGAAATGCAGCGTGTCCTTGCCGCTGACCTCGACGAATCCGCCGCGACCACTGCCGCCTGCTTCGGCGCGGATCTCTCCGGAAAAGCGGGTGCTGTCATCCGACCACAGAATCACCGATCCGGCGTCGCCGTCCGCGCCGTTCGCCTCGATGCGGGCACCGCTTTCCACCACGAGAGTTTCGGCGTTGGCCACCGCGGCGTCCTTTCCTTGGAATCCACCGCCGATCCTGACGCTACCGCCTTCGGTCCCGCTGGCGTTGATGTCGGCTCCACCACCCACCGCGATCTCCGGTCCTTCCACGACCACCGCGCCGCCGACGGTGCTTTCCGAGGACACGTCCACGGTGCCGCCCAGTTCCACTTGTTCCGTCGCGGAAATCCGGACATCGCCGCCCTCGGCCCGCATCATGCCGTCCACCTTCGCATAGGCCGCCTCGATGAGAACTCGACCAGCATTGCCGCTCCCCGAACTCGTCGCCCGGATCGAGCCGCTGTTGTTCACTCCGCCGCCGATCCCGCGCAAGAACACCCGACCGCCGGAGTGACTCGCCCCGGTCGCCCGCACCGTTCCCTTGTTGTTGATCGCCAGGGCGTAGATGTTCCCGTGCGCCTTCATTTCCACTGCGGCCCCTTCGATGCTGCCGTCGTTGGTGATGCCCGTTCCGCTCACGCCCGAACCGGTCGCCCGCACGAAAATCCGTTCGCCCGAGCTGTTTTCCGCCGCAGTCAGGAGCACTTCCTCGCCCGCCGCCAGACCGACCCGTCCGGAAGCGGTGATCGCCCCGGAGTTGGTCACGGTTTTGCCGATGAGAAAAACGTCCCCGCCGATGGCGTTGATCCGCCCGAGGTTGGTCACCCCCTGGTCACTGGCACCTTTGAAAACCTGATCGCCCCCGGCGAGAAATTCCCCGTCACTCACGTCGAGGGTGGAGAGGACCAAACCATGCACGTCGATGGTGCCGCTCGGTCCCACGAGTATCCCGTTGGGGTTGATCACGAAGACGTTGCCGTTGGCCTGGAGAGCGCCGTGGATGGCGCTGGGATCGCCCCCGGTGACGCGGTTGAGGACCGCGCTACTCGTGCCGGGCTGGAGAAATTGGGTCAGCTCGCCCGCAGCGATGGAAAAGCTGTCCCAGTTGATGATGGCGTTGGCGCTGCCCTGGTGGATTTGCAGGTTGCCGCCGGTTCCGGCCCCGAAGTGGATGTCGCCGTGGACCACGCTGCCCCCGTGGGGATTGGCCCGCACCGGTGACAAGCAGGTCATCATACCCGGAGCGAGGAGACTTAGGATGAGCCGCTGGAGCCAAGGCGACCGGCGGAAAAAAGCACAGCCACTGCTCTTGTGAAGAGTGGGACGATTCATGAGAGGGAGAGAGATGGAGGTTGAGGGATCTGAGTGGAGATCTCCAGTGTGACGAACTCCCCGCGCGAAGTCAAGCAGGGAAGCCTCCCGAGACAGGCAAACAGGCAATCGGCGCATCCAAAACGCGCCCGGTTCGTCCTCGCCCGGCGCACGCTCCCCTCGAAACTCACCCCTCTCCCAAGAGTTCTTTCACCTTCGCCTCGATCGCCTTCGTCCAAATCTCATAACCGGCTTCGTTGGGGTGGAGCAGGTCGGGCATGATTTCCTTGGATAGAGTGCCGTCGGATTCGAGGAAAGACGAGTTGATGTCCATGAAAAAGACGGATTTCCCGTCATCGAGCTTGGCGATGAGTTGGTTGGTCTCCTCGTTCTGGCGGCGCATCGCGTCGTCGGGAGTGGCTCCGCGCGGGAAGATCGCGAGGAGGAGGATTTTCATTTGCGGCTGCTTTTTCTTGAGCGTTTCGACGATCTCGGTGACCCCGGCGGCGGTTTCCTTGGCCGGGCTGGAGTAGACCGCACCGCCGTGCTCGGCGATGGGACGCCCCTGGTGTCCGGTGTTGTTGGTCCCTATCATCAGGACCGTCAGCTTGGGCTGGAGACCGTCGTAGTTGCCGTGGGAGAGACGCCAGAGAATGTGTTCGGTGCGGTCGCCGCCGATGCCGAAATTGGCCGCTCCGAGAGGAGCCCAGTATTTTTCCCAGACAGCCTTGCCCTTGCCGCTCCACCCCTGGGTGATGGAGTCGCCCAGGAAGACGAGAGGGGCTTCGCCCTTTTTCGAAATCTCATTGAAGGAGGCGTGCAGTTTCTCCTTGCCCGGATGCGGCACCGGAGTGAGGGCGAGCGGTTTGGAAGTATCCGCGAGGGCATAAGAAGCGAAGGCGGAAAGCATGGTCAGAGAAAGCAAAAATCGTTTCATAAGGGGAGAATCTGTAGGGAAGAATCACTCCGGGGGCAAGAGCGGAAACGTGGCACGACACCGCTATTTCCCGTTCCCCTCGCCTCTCCCGGCAAGAAACCGCCACCAGAACCAAGCGACCAAACCCACCGACGCCCCGCCGAGGTGGGCGATATGGGACACATGGCCGAATCCGGAAACTTGTCGCCACCCGCCGAAAACCTGAATCGCGATCCAGCAAAGGAAGGCCCACTTCGCCGTCATGCGGAGCCAGAAAAGCCGGAATCAGAAAAAAGGCAGGCAAATGCCAATTTGGTTCCTGGGAAAAGCGAGCGCGTAAAACGCGATGATTCCGGAAATCCCTCCGCTCGCCCCGATCGCATGTCTGATGGATTCCGGGTCGCTCGCGATATGGGCCGCATCGCCGACCAGAGCGGCGAGCACGAGGAGAAGCAGATACCGGCTGTGTCCCAGGAAATCCTCCACGTTGTCGCCAAATACGATCAAGAAATACAGATTGCCAAGCAGATGCAACCAGCCTCCATGGAGGAAAAACGAGGTCAGCAGGGTGAGTCCCCCGCTCCGTAGCGGATCGGCCGGGAGAAGTCCGTAATCGCGCACCCACACGTCCAGCGAGGGGATGGTGAGGAGTCCGACGATCACGATAAGAAGTCCGATGCCCCAGGTCAGAAACGGCTTGCGGGAGAGTCCCACCTCTTCCGTTTCGGCGGGGAGTCCGACAATCGTGGCGAGAATTTTCCACCATTCGTCGGGCGGTGCGTTCTCGAACGCCGCCGGTTCGTGGCGTAGTCGGATCGCCTCGATCGTGGCCAGGGCGAGAGCCTCGCGTGCGCGGGGATGCAGTTCGGGTTCCACGACTGCGGGTGGCGGGGCGGGAAATCGCTCGATTTCGCCCGGATCGAACCAGAAAAACCGACAACCGCGACAGACATCGATCTCCACCGGACCCGTGATCGTTTCGCTGGTGATCTCGCTCATGGAGCGGGCGCACGAAGGACAGGGACGATCCGGGCGGGGGCGGAGCCCTTCGCCCTCAATGATGGTTCCCCACAGATTGCTGACGAAAGGTCCCGCGACATTCTTGCGCAAAATCGTGATCGTCGAGGCATGCCCTCCGCACCCGGCGCAAGTCCACACCAAACCCTTGGCGGACTTGGTGCGATCCAGAACAGTGCGGCAGACGGGACAGTAGAACATCGGTTCGGGAAGATATAAACCAAATCCGCGAACCGAGTCGAGACTGCGAACAGTCTTTCGATCATTCCGACAAAAAGACATCGAAGCCCCTCAACCCCGGGAACATTGGCATGTTCCGCTCCAGTCACGCATCGCTAAATCGCTAACAGCAAAAAAGCTACCAGCTAAACAGCTACCCGCTAAACAGCCTGACCGAAAGAAGGGAGCGGTTACTCCCGGTCGTGCCAGCGGAAGACATAGTGCTTCACCCAATGGAAGAGGGTGCCAAAGAGCAGGTAGATCGATCCGATCACAACAGCCGTTTTGTCTCCGGTCGCGGTGTCGATCATCATGCCGAGGATCCCGCCGCCGAAAAAGGAGACGAAGAGAAAAAAGTGCAATCCGATCTTCCATTTGTCGACGAGGTTGCCCGCGATTTTCATCCCTATGCTCTGGCCGAGGTCGGTGATGATCCCGGTGACGTGGGTGGTGCGCAGAATGATGCCCCGGTAGCGGGTCGCGAGTCCGTTCTGTAATCCCGACGCGAAGGCAGCGAATGACAAGGCGGCCATCGCGGAATCCTTCTCCAGCAAGGCGGCGAGGAGAAACAAGCCGCCGATCGCCATGAGCGACCGTCCGTAGGGCCGCTCCAGGTCGAAGCGCGGATGATGGATCGTCGCGCCCGCGGTCGCCGCGCCGGCGAGAAAGAAGAGCAAAATGAGGGTCAGCGTGATCGCCGCGTGGTAGTCCTTTTGCGAAGGATCGAACTCGATGAGGATGCGGAAGGTGTCCCCGGTGAGGTTGCCGACCGAGAAGGTGAAGAGCCGAACGAAATGCACGTTGACCGCCCCGGAGAGGAGACAGAGAAGACAGGCCGCGGCACCGATGAGATACTCTTTTCTGATCTTCAAGGCAGCGGGTGCGGCGGTTCCAACGGATGCGGCGGCGGGGTAATACGGTCGCTCACGACAGGTCGAATGTATCACAGGGGCGGGTCCGTCGCACCAAAAAAGAGGCGGAGCGGGGGGAGCGCGCCTCGAAATTTTTCCGCGGTCCCCGGTGAATTTTCTTTTTCTGGAAACTTGCGGCGCTTTCCTTTTTCTCCACCGTAGCGGGAGGAACGGGCTC
>JAAYAT010000331.1 GCA_012719225.1 Verrucomicrobiaceae bacterium | reverse complement strand
TCCGAAGGGCGGATGTCGCAGTGGATGACGCCGGTGATCTCGTCCTCGACGGGGTTCTCCAGGGTGAGGATGTTGTCCTCGGGGCGGTTCAGCTCGCGCAGCATCGCGTTGAGCGTGGTCGACTTGCCGGATCCGGTGGGGCCGGACATGACGATGATGCCGGCGGGGATGGCCATGACGCGCTCCAGCTCGAAGAGGGTCGCGGCGTCGAAGGCGAGGGAGCCGACCCCGAGCTTGGCCTCGAAGTGGCTCTTGTCGAGGATACGCATGGTGACGTGGTAGCCCCGGTAGGTGCGGTGCCGCTCGAAGCGCATGTCGATGGAGCGCCGCAGATAGTTCACGGTGAAACGACCCGAGATGCCGGGCCGCTTGGTCCGTTCTTCCGGAGCGAGGCCCATGAGGTTGAGGAGGAAGGCGTCAACCCGGTCCTTCAGCTTCATCGGGATCTCGAATTTCTCGCCCATGTCGCCGTCGATGCGGTAGCTGTAGTGGACGCGCTCCTTGTCGCATTTGATGTGGATGTCGGAGGCGCGCTGCTTGATCCCGTCCGAGCAGATTTTGGCGACGAGTTGGGCGAGCGGTTCGTCGTGTTTTTCGGTGACGTTGAAATCAGCGATCTCCTCGCCGCGGTCGTCGACCTCGATGGCGTCGAGGTCGGATTGAGAGGGTCCGGTGGTGCGGGAGACCGTCTCGATGACCTGGGTGATCTCGGCCACCGGGGCGAGAATCTTGGTGACCTCGAGCTGTGGGTATTGTTGGGAAAAGGTGTCCTCGGCGGTGGGGTCCCAGGGATTCGCCACCGCGACGTAGATTTGTTCGTTGTCCTTGTAGAGGGGGACGAACATGCCTCGGTTGAGGAGGCCGGGATCACTCTGTTCGAGGAGGGAGTGATCGACGAAATCCTTGATCTTGAGGAAGAGCGGCAGCGAGGTGATCGACCCCACCGCGGCGAGGATGCGGTTGGCGGTGCAGGTCCGGGGAATGTCCTCGCGGGATCGCTCTCCGAGCGAGGGGTCGAAGACGATCAACTGATCGACGACGGCGTCGGTGATCGTTTCATTGAGAGTAAAGCCGATGTTGAGGTTCATGCTCCGAAGTGCCTGCCGATGAGGTATTTCCAGGCAGTGAGGTCCGTGGTGGAGACAAAACTGAAGGGCTTGCGTCCGATCTCGTGCTGGATCTCATTGGAGATGAGACGGGCGGCGGCGGTGGCGGTGAAAGGGTTGATGGAGGCGACGGAGAAAAAGTCTTTCTCGCTCACCTGGATGATGGGGACGTTGAGGAGCCGCGAGATTTCCGAGATCGCCGGGAAAGAGTTGTAGAACTCGATCGGGGTGTCCGTCTGGTGGGCGAAGGCGAGGTGGGTGATCTTCGTCTTGGAGTAGGAGATGAGGGATCGCGTCAGTTTCAAAATGGTGTCGCGGGCCTCGAGTTCGGGCTTTCTCCAGCCTTCGAAATAAAGGAACTCTAGGCTGTCGATGAAGGGGGTGCCCTTGGCGACTTCGTTGAGGTATTTCAGATACTGCTGGGTGATCCGTCCGGTGTCCTCGGGGCTGAGTTTGCCGATCTTGTTGAGGGCCTGGAAGGAGTATTCACCGCAGTGGGCCATCTGGCGACGCAACAGATCCGTGGTCGGGATGCGTCCGTGGTCCTGACTCACCGCTGTCGCCTGTTGCTGCTGCGGAGCCGCCGTCGCCTGAGGGGCGTGATGCGCGGAACTGGGCGGAACAACGGCGGGTTCGGTGGGGGCGTGGGCGGAAGGTGTTTCGGTGCTGGTGGTGGTCATCGAACTCTGTTCTGCTTGTTCCCTCCGAAAAGTTTGCCGAGGAATCCGCCGTTGTTATGGTTCTCTCTTGCCGGACGCACCGTCACCGTCGGGCTCTCCGCGAAGACCGGCTCACTGTCATAGTGTTTTCCATGCACCGGAAGGGTTTGCGGATTGTTGTAGGGATGACCGGGGTGGAGCAGGTTCGCGGGGGCGTCGGGCTCGTATTTCTTGAAAGTGTTGTTGACCGTGTTGCGGAGATCGGAACGGTAGCCGTGCCCGGGATTTTCGGCGTCCGGGTAATCGTGGTTGGTCGGGAGCACGTGACTGTCGTGGATCTCGTGGCTCATGATGTCGTTCTCGTTGCCGATTTCGGGGCGGTAGAGTTTGGGGGTCACGATGAAGACCAGGCTGGTGTGCTCTTTCTGCTTGTCGGTGGATTTGAAGAGCAGGTTGACCGCGGGGATGTCGCCCAGGATGGGCACCTTGTTGGTGGCGTCGGATTGGATCTCCTCGTAGAAGCCGCCGATGAGCAAGGAGTGACCGTTGGGGACGCGGGCGGTGGTGGTGACGGTGGATTCGTTGACCCGGGGATAACGGTTGCCGGTAACCCCCTCGACATACTCGACGACCTGGGAGGAGCGCGGCCGGAGTTCCATCCGGATGGTGGAGTCGGGCAGGATCGTCGGGGTCACGGAAACGGATACTCCCACCTCGCGAGTGGTGGCGGGGTCGCCAGCCGGGTCCGATTCATCGATGCGGTAGCGGACTTCCTCGGTGACATTCTGACCGGTGGTGGTCTCAGTCACCGTGGCGGTGATGATGGGAATGCGGTCGATGATGGAGATGAGCCCCTCCTCGTTGTCCTCGGTGATGAGGGTGGGGCTCGATTCCTGCTGGGCGAGGCCGCCGGCGTTGAGGGCGCGCAGCACCGCGCTAAGTTCCACCGGCGCGAGGACGAGGTTGGCCTCGTTGTTGAGGGAATCGCGGGTGCTCGTCTCGGTGAAGGTGCGGTTGTTGTTGACCACGGCGAGACTGTTGCCGGTTCCGGTGGAGGTCAGTATTCTCGAAACGGTGTCGAGCTCGGGAAGGTTGAAAAGCGCGTTGAGGCTGGACGAAGCCCCCAGGGCGATCCCTTCGTCACCGAGGACGGAGGACCAGTCCACCCCGATACGGTTGCGGGAGTTGCTCGTGATCCGGAGGATGCGCGTCT
>JAAYAT010000330.1 GCA_012719225.1 Verrucomicrobiaceae bacterium | reverse complement strand
CCGACCAACGGGATGCCCGCCGCCGCATCGGTGCCATCCTCGAGCGTCTGCGGCGGGGCGAGGATCACTGAGTGGCAGGGAGATGAAATCCGCAGTTCAGGACCTGTTGGAAAAATCCGTAAATCCTTGACCTGCTGGACCAAACCCTCTTTGATGAGATATGTCCGCTTCGGATCATTGCAAATGAGATCGGGAGGAAAGTGGAAGGTGAAAGAGGAAAGAAGCCAGATGATTCTGAATAAGAGAATGAGGATTGATGTTCCGGAAGGAGGCACAGTAACGCTTCGGGGGGAAAGCTACGAAGTCACCGGCGGGAGAAACATGGTCACCATTCAAATTCCAGGGAACTAGGCAGCGATGGCGGCCCGTTTCGCAAAGAGAATGAGGAGGGCGCGCGCGTGAGCGATACGACCGAGCGAAGGAGTCTCATGCGCGTGGTCGGCGTGCCCGGTGCCGTGCTGATGGGACTGGGCTCGATTCTGGGCACGGGTATTTTCGTGAGCCTGGGCATCGCGGCGGGGGTCGCCGGACCCTCCGTGATCCTCGCGGTCGCGGTCGCGGCGGGGGTCGCCACCTGCAACGGACTGTCCAGCGCACAACTCGCGGCGAGTCATCCCGTCAGCGGGGGCACCTACGAGTACGGCTACCGCTACCTGAATCCGGCGCTCGGCTTCACCGCGGGATGGATGTTCCTCTGTGCGAAATCCGCCTCCGCTGCGACGGCGGCGCTCGGTTTTGCCGGATACGTCCTCGTTGCCTTGGGACAGTCGGGGATGACGGCCCGCATCGTGCTGGCGCTCGCGGCGATAGGACTGGTGACGGGGGTCGTCGCCAGCGGGATGCACCGGTCGAACCGAACCAACGCTGTGATCGTCTCGCTGACCTTGGCGGCACTGCTGGTCTTCGTGCTCACCGGCATTCCGTCCGCGCTCGACGGGGCGTCCCTGCATCTCCGCAGCCTTTTTGAGATCCCGGCCGATGGCGTCGGCGGGTTGCTCCACGCGACCGCCCTGATGTTCGTGGCCTACACTGGCTACGGGCGCATCGCGACGCTGGGCGAGGAAATCCGCGATCCCCGGCGCAGCATCCCGAAGGCGATCGTCCTGACGCTGCTGGCCACCATGGGGATCTATGTGACGGTGGCCTTCGTCGCGGTGGCCGCCGTCGGTGCCCCCGGATTGGCGGAGGCCACCCTCGCCGCCGCTCCCCTGGAGGTGGTCGCGCGAGGTTTCGGGGTCCCCGGCGTCGCCTGGCTCGTCGCAGCGGGTGCCGTCACCGCGATGCTGGGTGTGCTGCTCAACCTCTTGCTGGGGCTTTCGAGGGTGCTCCTGGCCATGTCTCGGCGGGGGGACATGCCTACGGGGCTGGCCCGGCTCGACGGCGAACACGCTTCTCCGCGTCGCGCCGTCATCGCCGTGGCGGTGCTGGTGGCCGCGCTCGCAATGACGGGAAACGTGGGGCTTACCTGGTCGTTCAGCGCGTTCACCGTGTTGGTTTACTACGCCCTCACCAATCTCGCGGCGCTTCGGCTTCCGGCGGAGAGTCGGCTCTACCCGAGATGGGTCCCCGTCTGCGGTCTCGTCTCCTGCCTTGGTCTCGCTTTCTGGGTGGAGCCGGCGATCTGGCTCGCCGGTCTCGCGCTCATCGGGGCGGGTCTTCTCTGGCACAAGACGAGCGGGAACCGTTTTCGAAATACGGGCGAAGGGTGACCCCGTTTTCCGTAGGATCCGGTCGCACTTTTGTTCGGAACGCCTTGGGGCCGAAGGAGGAAAACCGAGCTTACCCCACCGGACGCGCCGCGTCATACCCGCTCCATTCGATCCCCGCCAATTCGGCGGTGCGGCGATCCCAACTGGCCAGATCCCCTCTGTGGAATTGGTTGAGGTGATCGTGTCCGCAGGCGCGGGCCATGACTTGCATCAGGGCGACGGATCCGTCCAGGAAGCGGGCGAGCTTCTCCGAGGCGGGACCGATTTTCAGGCGTTGGCGCAGTTCCGGATTCTGGGTGGCGATTCCGGTGGGGCAGAGATTGGTGTGGCAGATGCGCGCGCCGACGCAGCCGATCGCCTGCATCGCGGAGTTGGCGAGGGCGATGCCGTCGGCACCCAGGGCGAGGGCCTTGATGAAATCCGGATGGGTTCTCAGCCCGCCGGTGATGATGAGGGTGACCCGTCCCGAAGCCCCTTTCCGGTCGAGGTGGTGGCGGGCCCGCGCCAACGCCGGAATCGCCGGAACCGAGATATGATCGCGGAAAAGCAGGGGTGCCGCGCCGGTGCCTCCGCCCCGGCTGTCGAGGATGATGTAGTCCGCGCCAGCCGCCAAGGCGAAGTCGATATCCCGCTCGATGTGCTGTGCGCTCATTTTGAACCCCACCGGGATGCCGCCGCTGAGGGAGCGGACCCGGTCCGCGAATTTCTTGAAGTCGTCCACGGTGACGAGATCCAGAAAGGTCGGCGGGGAAACCGCCGGGGTGCCTGCGGGAAGGCCGCGGACTTCGGCGATCTTGCCGATGTTCTTGTTCGCCGGCAGATGCCCTCCGGTGCCGGTTTTCGCACCCTGCCCCGCTTTGAAGTGAAAGGCCTGGACCTTTTCGAGATGAGATTCCGTGTAGCCGAATTTGGCGGAGGCCAGTTCGTAGAAGTAGCGGCTGTTGGCCATTTGCTCCTCCGGGAGCATGCCGCCTTCGCCCGAGCAGATCCCCGTCCCGACCAGTTCGGCGCCTTTCGCCATGGCGATCTTGGCCTCTGCGGAGAGCGCCCCGAAGCTCATGTCGGAGACGAACAAGGGGATTTTCAGGTGGAGCGGTTTGCGCGCCTCGGGACCGATGATCAGGTCGGTCCCGACCTCGGCGTCTTCCATCAGGGGGCGGCGCGCCAGTTGCGCCACCAGGATCTGGATGGAGTCCCAGGTGGGAAGTTTGTCGCGCGGAACTCCCATCGCATCCATGGGGCCGTGATGGCCGATTTTTTCCAAGCCCGATGTCGCGAGCTCGTGGATCCAGGCCACGGTCGGCTCTTCCGGAGTGGGTTTCGCGGTCGGCACCACAGACTCCACCTCCTCGCGCTCGAAGGCGAATTCCCGGCCCTCCATTTCCTCTGGAATCCGGCTGTGGGATCCGTCGCAGTAGGGTGGGTTCTTGGTTTGCTTGCACTGGCACAGCGCCGCCTTACCATCCTCACCGGCTTCGAAAGACATCGGTGTGAAATCGGTGCCCACGTGCGATCCGTCGCAGAACGGTTGCCCCGCGGATCGGCCACAGGTGCAGAAATAGTAGGTTTTTCCCTTCTCCAGTTGGATCAATTTCGGCTTTCTCGCGGCAACGACAGGTTTCCTCATGATGCGTCAGGATAGGCCGCCAAAAGAATAAGGACAGTTCTTTTTCCCGACGAAACCCTTGACTCGGCCTGCGCCCACGGAAAAGCCCGATCCCGGTGTTTCACGGAATCGGGCTTTCTCTCAAGGGAAAAATTCCAAGGTGCCCGCGCTTATTCGGCGGAGACGGCGATGGCGTCGTCCCCGCGCTCGCCGGTGCGGATGCGAACCGCTTCCTCGATCGGAGAGACGAATACTTTTCCGTCCCCGATCTTGTTGGTCGAAGCCGCCTTCACGATCGTATCGACGATTTTGGCCACGTCATTGTCTTCCACCACGATCTCCAGCTTCACTTTGGGGAGGAAATCCACCGTGTACTCGGATCCGCGATAGATCTCGGTGTGGCCTTTTTGTCGGCCGAACCCTTTGACTTCGCTGACGGTCATGCCGTGAACGCCGGACTCGGTGAGGGCTTCTTTTACTTCTTCCAGTTTGAAGGGTTTGATGATGGCTTCGATTTTCTTCATGGTTGTTGTCGGATGATTGGGGAAATGCAGGGGCTTCCGTAGCCAAAGGATAGCATCTTGTATGCCAACCCAGCGCGATCCCTCCCGGAGCGGACTCTATCCGCATTTCTCGTAGGAAGAAATGGGATTCCGCGCGTCCTGTGGTAAGTTTTTTACCAGTCCCCGCACAGTCTCTTACCACTTCCATGTCGAGCCCTTCCCGAGTCCTCGTTGTCGACGCCGATCCCGAAACCGTCCGCGTCACCACGGACGCCTTCCGCGAGTCGGAGACCCGGTTCCTCCCCGTGGAAAGTGTGGAGGCGGCCCGCATCGAGCTGATGCAGCACCCGTTCAACGCGGTGCTCTGCGAGCTCGGCGACGACGCGTTCCAGGGTTTCGAATTCCTCATGGAACTGCGTCGCAGCCATCCCCGTCTGCCCTTCCTCGGGATCGCCACCGCCGCCGGGAGCCGCTCCGCGATCGAGGCGGTCAAAGCCGGGGCCTTCGATTTTCTTTCCAAACCGCTCGATCCCCACGAGCTGCGCCGCTCTCTTCGCGAGGCGATCGAATGCTCGCGCAAAGGCAACGAACCCGTCGCGATCGATCCGCGGAACGAGCACGAGGACGCCGCCGACACCCTCGTCGGCAACAGCCGGGCGATGCTCGATGTCTACAAGGCTCTGGGACGGCTTTCCCCCACTCCCGTCACGGTTCTGATCCGCGGCGAGACCGGCACGGGGAAGGAGCTGGTCGCCCGCGCCCTCTTCCAACACGGACACCGCGCCCACCGTCCATTCATCACGGTGAACTGCGCCGCCATTCCCGAGACGCTCCTCGAGTCCGAGCTTTTCGGGCATGAAAAAGGCTCCTTCACCGGGGCGTCCGCGACCCGGATCGGGAAATTCGAACAGGCCAACAACGCGACCCTTTTCCTCGACGAGATCGGCGATCTCAATCACGCCCTCCAGGCGAAACTGCTCCGCGTTCTCCAGGAGAAACGGTTCCAGAGAGTCGGCGGTTCCAAGGAAATCGCGGTCGACGCGCGCATCATCGCCGCGACCCATCGCCCGATCGAACGCATGATCGCCGAGGGCGACTTCCGCGAGGATCTCTTTTACCGCCTCAACGTCGCCACGATCAAGCTGCCTCCGCTCCGAGACCGCACCGGAGACATTCCCCTGCTCGTCCGATTTTTCCTGAAACGCTTCAGCCGCGAACTCGGTCTGCCCGACGTCGTGATCTCCCGTCGGGCGCTCTCCCGCCTAGAATCGGCCCGGCTTCCCGGCAACGTCCGCCAGTTACAGAATCTCGTGCGCAAGGCGCTCCTGCGCGGCCGGGGCTTCTCGATCGACCGCGACATCGTCGAGGAACTGCTCGCCGAAACCGAAATCGGAGACAGCCCGCGAGCCGATCGGGAAATGCTCCGCACCTGGTGTCGCGGGCTCGTCGCCGAAGCGGCCGGGGAGTCCGGCGGAGAAGCCCACCGGCGCGCCATCGAAACGGTCGAGGCCATTCTCATCGAGGAGGCTCTCCGGGAGAGCGGGGGCAACGTGACCCGCGCGGCCGGCTGGCTCGGGCTTTCCCGGCTCACCGTGAGGGAGAAGGGGAAAAAATACCGGGACTGAGCGAGGGCGCGCCGCCTCACCGACTTCCCAGCATCCGCAGGTATTGCCGCAGGACGACCGCCTGATTTCTCTCCCGGTCTTTCGCACCGTAGACCAGGGTCAGCTTTTCTCGTTCCGCGCGCGCGGCGAGTTCCCGCAGCTCGGCGCGGTGTTCTTTCAATTCCGCGAGGTAACGACGCCGGAATTCTCCCCAGCGTTCGGGATCGTGGCCGAACCATTTCCGGAGGTCGTCGGTGGGGGCGATCTCCTTTCTCCACTCGTCGAGCTTCGCATCCTCCTTGGCGATCCCGCGCGGCCAGAGACGGTCCACGAGGACGCGGTGACCGTCGCTTTTCTCCGGAGGATCGTAGGCGCGTTTGAGGACGATTTCCATGACTCACACTGCGGCAAAAGTGCCGATCCGTTGCTCCCAGCGTTTCAAGTGAACGAAGTTCTCCCCGAGGGTGTAGTCGCCGTTGCCCTGCGCGTTGCCGAGCACGCCGAAGAGCGCGTAGTCCGCATAGACCGGCTCGCCGCCGAAGAGAAAATCACTGTGCCCCAGCCGCAATTCGTAGGGGGCGAGGGCGGCTTCGAAAGCCGCCGCGAGCTGCGGGGCCTCCTCCCGCCAGCGCTCCACGCAGCCGACGCCCAGCTTGCGCTCCTTGTGCCGGATGACCATGACCCGCTCGCCGAGGTCCTCGATCGCATCGACGTGACCGGGATCGCTCAGGCGGAAACCGAGTCCTTCGAGAGTGTCTTCGATGTGGCCGATGACCAGCTCCTGCAGTCCGGCGCAATGCTCCGGAAAGAGGCACCCCCCGGCTACCTCGGCATCGAGGTAACGGGCCACCGCGAGGGGATCCTCCGGCGTCTCGTGAACGATGCGGTCGCCGTCTTCCAACACCGGCACCTGGTAGTAGGCCCCTCCGGTGAGGAGCGCCAGTCCGCGCCGGTCCCAGGCGGGCACGGCGACGCGTTGGTAGGGTCGGCCATAGGCTTCCAGAATGCGGCGGACCGGGATGCAGAAGGGGCTGTGGGACAGTTCGTGGAGGATCAGTTGGCTCATGGGAAAAGGGACTCCGGGAGGGTGCTCGGCCGCCTCAGCGCGACCGATACTCCAGTGAAATCGGCCCGGAATCTTCCGTCAACTCCACTTTCACCGCTTTCCCGTCTCCGGGTGTGAGTTCTTCCAAGCGCACGAGGTTGTCTTCCTCCGCGCCGGTGGCTTCCCAGATGCTGCCCTCGAAGTGGACGGTGGCCTTGCCGACGAAGGGACCGACCCCGGCTTTGGCGGAAAATTTTCCTCGGCGCACCCGCACCGAGGTGACCGGGAGCTTGTTGTCTTCCGGAAAAAAGGTCAGCACCCCGGCGCTGACGGGATGTCCGTCGAGGGTGACCTCGCCGCGCACGGCGACGCGTGGTTGCGCGGGGGCGAAGAAGAAATTCGCCCGCAGCCATCGGCTCAACAGCCCCGGCCAGGTCCCGAGAACGGGGTCGCCGAGAGTCAGCCCGACTCCGTGGGGGCCGTTCTGATAGACGTGGAACTCGGCGGGGATTTTCTTCTCCCGCAGGGCGAGGTAGAAGCGGGTCGCGTTTTCCGCCGGGACGACGGTGTCGGCGTCGGTTTGAAACAGAAAGGTCGGCGGAGTGTTCTCCGTGACGTTGTTCTCGGAGGAAAGTTTCCGGACGAGAGCCTCGTCCCCGTTGCGGTCCGGTCCGAGGAGATTTTTCCGGGAGCCTCCGTGACTGATCGCCGGATCGAGGCTGATCACCGGATAGCAGAGAATGGCCAGATCGGGGCGGGCGCTTTGCTCGTCGATGGCATCGGAGGCCTCGTAGGCTTTTTCATCGAACAGCGTCGCGGCCATGCTGGCGAGGTGGCCTCCGGCGGAAAATCCCATCACCGCCACCCGGGCGGGATCGAGCGCGTAGTCGTCGGCATGGGCCCGCACCCAACGGATCGCCCGCTGCACGTCGGCGAGCTGGGCGGGATAGTGATGCCCCTCGCTGCCGAGGCGATAGTGCAGCACGAAGGCGGAGACGCCCTGCTCGGTAAACCACGCCGCGATCTGGTGGCCTTCGTGGTCCTTGGCGAGTCCTCCGTAGCCTCCCCCGGGACAGACCACCACGGCGGCACCGCTGTGGCCGGCATCGCCGCGGGTCGGATAGAGGATCAGGCGGGGAGAACCGGTTTCCGCGTCGACAGGCAGGGCGTAAGGGGCTTTCCCCTCGGGCCAGAGCGGGGCGGATTCCTGTGAATGCAGGACATGACAGAACAATGTCAGGACAAAAAAGAGGGCGATGTTTTTCATATTCCGAGGTTGGATTTGAGGGCTTCGATTTCGGATTTCAATTCGAGAACCTGTTCTCTGAGAGCGGAGATCTCCTCCTCCATCTCGGTCCGCCACGTCGCCGCGGGAACGGCGGATTCGGTCGATTCGCCCCGCGAGGAGACAGCCTGAACCGGCGTGGGCGCGACATCGCCGCAGAGCAAATGCACATAGGTCGCGGCGCGGCGTCCGCCTCCGGCGGGAATGAGTTGCACGAGGGGCTCGGGTTCGTAGGCCGCCATCTCGTCGAGGACGGTCTGGACCCGCGCGATATCGGCGAAGGGATGGAGCCGCTCGCTGCGCTGGCGTAGTTCCCCCACGGTCTGCTGTCCGCGCAGCAGCAAGACGCAGAGGAGGGCGCGCTGGCCTTTTGTCAGGTAGGGAAATTTGTTCTCGATGGTGTGTTTGCACTTGGGAACACGGGCGCCGGCCTGATGGACGAGAACGGAGAGTTTTTTGTAGCGCAGGCCCTCCATCGCCCCCTCCACCGTGTCGGTTCCGAAGTCGGTCACCGGATCGCGGTTGCTGCTCTGATTGCAGGCCGCGAAAAGGCTGTTGAAGGTCAGCGGATAGTGGTCCGGTGTGGTCACCTCTTTTTCGAGGAGGCAACCGAGCACGCGGGATTCTTCAAAGGTGAGGAGCGGGGAGGGTTTTTCCTCGGATGAGGGAACTGCGGTTTCGTCGGTTAAATTTTCTTCTGACATGGTGCCTGGGTATTTTGCTACTTTCCGCCGATACAAGGGCATTTCAAGGAGAGGCGAAGGCGGCGGGGCCAGATTCAGGAAAACTTGTCGCTCGCGCGTTTGCAGAGCGCATTCGTGACAGGTTTGCGCGACGCGAACGTCTCAAGGGAGTTCTCTTTGATGAAGTATCCCTATCCGACCTGGAAAAACGTGATTTTGATTGTCGGGATACTCCTGGTGTCGATCAATCTGCGTCCGTCGATCACGGCGGTGGGCGCTCTGGCCGAACGCATCCACCTGAGCGGTCTGAGCCTGCAAGAGATCGGTGCCCTGACCACCGTTCCCCTGATCTTGTTCGGACTCATCGGGGTGGGCGCGGGATGGGTGGGCGGCCGGATCGGTTTCGCGCGGGCCTTGGGCGTCGGACTGCTCCTCCTCGCGGCGGGATGCTGGATCCGATCCATCGACGTCGCCCAATCGGGAGTATGGCGTATCGGCGGCACCGTGCTGATCGGTGCCGGAATCGCCCTGGGAAACGTGCTCCTTCCCGGCGTCGTCAAAAGTCGCTTTCCCCGCCATGTGGGGCCTCTCACGAGTCTCTATTCCACCGCGCTCAACCTCGGTGCCGCCTTGGGAGTCGCCTTCGCCGTTCCGCTGGCCGACGCCCTCTCGGGCGGATGGCCCGCCTCGCTCTCGACCTGGGGATGGGTCGCGATCTTGACCCTCCTGATCTGGTCCCCTCAAATGCGAAGTGCCCCGACCCGGAGGCCACCGGTCCATCCCCTCGCGGGACTCCGCTCCCTCGCGAAACAGCGACGCGCATGGGGGATTTCCGCTCACATGGGATTGCAATCCATGGTCTTTTATTCCTCGATTTCGTGGTTGCCCAGCGTGTTGCAAAGTCGGGGAATGGAAGAATCGGCGGCCGCCCAATGGGTCACCGCGATGCAGATCCTGGGGTGTGTCAGCAGT
>JAAYAT010000329.1 GCA_012719225.1 Verrucomicrobiaceae bacterium | reverse complement strand
CTCGGCCAGCGACGCCTGGACCCACAAGCGCAACTTCGCCTTCGGCTTCGAGCGCATGCATACCTGGCTGGCCCTCACCCACGCCCAGATTCCGGTCGATGTGGTCCACGAGAGCGAGGTGGAAGAGGGTCTCCTCGACGACTATGCCGTGTGTTACCTGAGCGATCCCCACCTCACCCGGGCGAGCGCCGCAGCCCTGCGCTCCTGGGTGGAAAAAGGCGGCACCCTCATCCTCACCGCCGGTGCCGCCCAGTTCGATGAGTTCAACCGTCCCCTCGCCGCCCTCGACGAAAGCCTCCCGCTGACCCGGGCACCGCTCACGACCTGGCAAAAATACCAAGCGGCGGGCCGTTTCCTCTCCACCCTGACCCCGCGCGGCGAAATCGAAGCCGCAACGACGCGGCTCCAGATCCTCTCCGTCGAGCAACGGCTGGAACACGTCGCCGAAAACCCCGGCCTGCAAGTCACCGCCTCGTTCGCCGACGGCGCACCGGCGGAAGTCCGCGCCACCATCGGCGACGGGACCGTGGTGGTGCGGGGCTACCTCCCGGCCCTCGACTACATCCGGCGCGCCCTCGTTGCGAAAAACGGCGTGGAAGAACGTGCCCGGGAAATCCGCGACAACGGCATCCCCGGTTCCGACGACGTGCGGGCGCTGGACACCAGCGAGAAATCCTACAATCCCTGGGAGTACCCCGCCGAGGTTCGCGACCACATCGTGCAGCCCGCTCGCGAGGCCGGGATCGCTCCTCCGGTGGTCTGCGACGTGCCGCTGGTCGATGCCGTCTGCATGGAGTCCGGCGAGGACCTGCTCATTCCGCTGGCGAACTACACCCTGCAACCGATCCCCCGCCTCACCCTGGAGATCGCCGTCTCGTCACCGCCGCGCGAAGTGCGCTCGGTCCATCACGGCGTCCTCCCCTACGAGACCATCGGCGAAGGCCGGATCCGCCTGTCCCTCCCGCTCGACTGCACCGACTTCCTCTCGATTGTTTCGGAGTGACCCGCGGGCCTCACCAATACGGCATTCGCGACGATTCCATTCCTCATGAGAGCGGAGACCCGATATTTCGATGACAGTCTGTTTCTGATTCGATTTGTGGCGTTCGCAGCCGTCGAATCGCTGTTGTTCTTGGTCCTTCTCTTCTTCCTCTTGCTCCCGTTTATTCCGTATTACCCTGTCCTCGACACTCGTCCCGACACAACGGCCGAAACCCTTGTCGTGACGGGATTTTGGATTTTGGTCGCGACAATCCTGTTTCGGAGTGTCCATCAGTGCATGAAGCGTCGCAACGCAGATGCTTGAGCGGTTCGGCGGGGACGCCCGCCTCTATCGAAATCGAATTTTCGTCCGCCAAGGCCATTCGGCGGCTCACCGGGGACGGTTCGCCCTACCCGTTTGTCGATGGTTTCTTGCGTCGATGGGCTGAGATCGCCCCGCGAATTGATCCCGATCCCGATTTCGATTTCGATTTCGATTTCGATGACCACATTTCGGGCGTCTTTCTCCCAGCGAAACAGGTAGAACGGGTCTCCCGGCCCGTTCCTCGAAGCGACCGAAGTCTGTTTGGCGGTGGAATCGCCAGCTCTCCACCCCCGCCATCCCTCGTCCCGAAAAGCTCTTCCCAGCAGCTCCTTCCGCGTCAAAATGTCGCATTTTGGCCCAAAACCCCCGGTTTTCGGCTCAGACGCAACTGCTTCCACGGCGAACGCAACTGCTTCCATGACGAACGCAACTGCTTCCATGACGAACGCAACTGCTTGCATGACGAACGCAACTGCTTCCATGACGAACGCAACTGCGCCCCGAGCAAAGGCTCACGCATCCCCAGCTAAACAGCTAAAAAGCCAACTGCTAAAAAGCAAACATGGGACCGCGAAGGCGGCGGGGGGCGTATCTTGTCAAGAACCTCGGCGAGGACTACCGTTCCGGTGTTCGGACGTATCGGTCCGAGGGTCGCAACAATCAACATTCTTATTCTGATACCACGATGAAAGCAGCGATATTTATTGAACCGGGAAGGATTGAATTGGCGGAGAAACCGATCCCGGAGGTGGGGCCGAACGACGCCCTCATGCGGATCACGACGACGACGGTGTGCGGAACGGACGTGCATATTCTCAAGGGCGAATACCCGGTCGCCAAGGGCCTGACGGTGGGACACGAACCGGTCGGGGTCATTGAAAAACTCGGCAGCGCCGTGTCGGGGTACGAGGAGGGCCAACGTGTCATCGCCGGGGCGATCTGTCCCAATTTCAACTCCTACGCGGCCCAGGACGGCGCGCCGGCGCAGGATGGCAGCTACCTCATCGCGGGCGGGGCCTGTGGTGCCCACGGATTCAAGGCGACGGCCGGCTGGCGCTTCGGCAATCTCATCGACGGCACCCAGGCGGAGTATGTGCTGGTGCCGGACGCGGAGGCGAATCTGGCACCCATTCCCGACGGGCTGACCGATGAGGAGGTCCTGATGTGTCCGGACATCATGTCGACGGGGTTCAAGGGGGCGGAGAATGCCAATATCCGGATCGGGGACACGATCGTGATTTTCGCCCAGGGTCCCATCGGTCTCTGCGCCACCGCGGGAGCGAGGCTGCTGGGGGCGACGACGATCATCGCGGTGGACGGCAACGACCATCGTCTCGGCATCGCTCGGAAGCTGGGGGCGGACGTCACCCTCAATTTCAAAAATTGCGATGTCGTCGACGAGGTCATGAAACTGACCGGCGGCCGCGGCGCGGACGCCTCGATCGAGGCGCTCGGTCTCCAATCGACCTTCGAGTCGTCGCTGCGGGTGCTCAAACCGGGCGGGACCCTCTCCAGTCTGGGAGTCTACTCGGAGGATGTGAAAATCCCGCTCTCCGCCTTCGCCGCCGGACTCGGCGATCACAAGATCAACACGGCCCTCTGCCCCGGCGGCAAGGAACGGATGCGGCGGCTCATGAATGTGGTTGCCTCGGGTCGGCTCGATCTCGGGGTGATGGTCACCCACCATTTCCCCCTCGACGACATCGTCGCCGCCTACGATCTGTTTGCGAATCAGAGGGATGGGGTTCTCAAGGTGGCGGTGAAGCCGTAGGTAGAAGTTAGAAGTTAGGAGTTAGGAGTTAGGAGTCAGGAGTCAGGAACTGGGAATCGAAGCGAAGCGGAAATGGACGGAGTGAAACGAAGTCAACCAAGAACCAAGCACTAAGAACTAAGAACCCATGACCTTGCCTTCTGCCATACCGCCGATTCCGCGCATTGGATTGGCGCTGGGGAGCGGTTCGGCACGGGGGTGGTCCCATATCGGGGTGCTCGGCGTGCTGGAGCGGGCCGGGGTGTCGGTGGACATCGTGTGTGGCACTTCGATGGGCGCGCTGGTGGGGGCGGCCTACACCGCGGGCGCGCTCGACCGGCTCGAGACTTGGGCGAGGGACCTGACCTGGCAGGGGGTCATGGGCTTGCTCGATTTTAAAATCAGCGGGGGATTGGTGGGGGGAAACAAGCTGTTGGATGTTTTCCGCGAGGGCCTGGAGGACCGCGGCATCGAGAGCCTGCCGAAGCCCTACGCGGCGGTCGCGACGGAGTTGGCGAGCGGCCGTGAGATCTGGTTGCGGGACGGTCCCCTGATCGACGCGGTGCGCGCTTCCATCGCCGTGCCGGGCCTGTTCACACCGGCGGAGCGGGACGGTCGGCTCCTCGTGGACGGAGGGCTGGTCAATCCGGTGCCGGTCTCGCTGTGCCGTGCCATGGGCGCGGACATCGTCATCGCGGTGGACGTGAACGCGGACCTGATGGGGCGGAAACCCCTCGCTCCGCCCGAACCCGTCGGGGAGACGGCCGAACCTTCGTCGCCGTCGGGCACTTTCGCGGCGATGATGACAAAACTGACTTCGAGCCGGATCAAGAGTGGACCAAAAAACTCGGTCGAGATGCCTTCGATGTTGGATGTGATCGGCACCAGTCTCAACATCATGCAGGTGCGCATCACCCGCAGCCGCCTCGCCGGCGAACCGGCCGATATTCTCATCCAGCCGCGCCTCGCCGACATCGCCACGATGGATTTCCACCGCGCCGTCCCGGCGATAGAGGAAGGCCAACGCGCCGCGGAGCGGATGCTGCCGGTGATCCGGGAACTCTGCTGCCGGTGATGTCACTCCTTT
>JAAYAT010000001.1 GCA_012719225.1 Verrucomicrobiaceae bacterium | reverse complement strand
GAAAAGCGGGGCACGGCCAAGACTTTCAAGATCGTCGACGCGGCGATGAACGACCTGATCCGGCCCGCGCTCTACGAAGGGCACCACGAGATCGTCCCGCTGCGGGAGCCGGAGCCCGGGAAAACCGAGATCGTCGACATCGTCGGTCCGGTCTGCGAGAGCGGTGATTTTTTCGCCCAGGATCGCGAGCTTCCCGTGCTCGCCGCGGGCGACCGCATCGCCCTCCTCAGCGCCGGCGCCTACGGCTTCGTGATGGCCTCGAACTACAATTCGCGCCCCTTCCCCGCCGAGATTCTCGTCTCGGGCGACCGGGCCGAAGTGGTCCGAAAACGCCAGACCCTCGACGATCTCATCGCCGGGGAAGTGATGCCGGAGTGAATCGACCGGTTCTCAGACGAGATCGGCGGACACTTCCTTTTCCCCCTCCGCCTCCGCCAGCATGACCCGACCCGAGGGCATCGGGAGGGCGGCGTCGCGACGCTGGATGAGATGCTCGACGATGCGGTTGGCCATCGCACGATGCCCCGAGGGCAGGCGCAGGATGAGTTTCCTGGTCCCGGCGAGATCGTAGAGGACCACGTCCTCGCTGAAAAAACGGGGTTCCTGGGTGATTTCCAACCCGTCGAGGACGAGTTTGGCGTGGTAGAGGCGCATCCAGCGGCACCCCACGAAATGAAGGCACCCCGGAGAGGAACTCTCGGCGACGAGCCGCCCCGAGGTCATCGCGGTGAACCCGGGAAAACGCTGGCACGGTCCGATGAGAATTTTCGCCGACCACTCGGGATCGGCCTTGCGACCGCCGAGGACGCGGCCGAGCTTTTGGTCTTCGGCGGAACTGAGGCCGGCGTAGAGCAGCTTCTCCGCGTCGGGGCGGGAGACCAGCGCGAAGGCCTTGTGGGCGACGAGCCAGAAGAACGCCCGGATCCGGCGGAAGAGCTTCGGCGTCAGATACAAACTGATGCCGAGAAAAACCAGACAAACGACGGCGCTGAGCACCGGATTCACCGTCATCAGCGCGAGTCCGCCCAGCACCGCGACATCTTCGGAAACGCTCGCGACGATATTCGAGACCGGTTCGGGCGACGCGTTGATGGCGAGACGGGTGCCCGATTTGAAACCGTGCGCCACGAGGGTGGCACCGCCCGCGAGCATCGCCACGACCACTTCAAAGCCGGGGTCGGTCGGCCCGAGGGTTTGCAGGGCGAGCAATCCACCGCCGACGGGACGAATCAGGGTGTGGACCGTGTCCCACAGCGAATCGACCCACGGAATCTTATCGGAGAAAAATTCCAGAAAGAAGAAAATCCCCGCCGCCGTGACCACCAGCGGGTCCCCCAGAACCATGAGATCGGGGTAGGTGGTCGAGACATCGACCCAACCCTGCTGGATGGCCAGACCGGAGACGAGGACCACGAGGTAAAGATTCAGCCCCGCCAGCGTGGCGAAGCCGAGGGCGACGGCGAGTGTTTCGAGAACTTCCATGGGACGGTGGGTCGGGTGGGTTGGGGAGCGAGGAGAGGGCTCGGGCTGTTCTACCACGAAAACCCTCCCCTTTGCGATTAGAAACGTTCGCACCCCTTGTGATCGTAGGAAAAAAATAGTAGGATGAAGCCCCCCCGGTCTGGCGTGATCACGAATTTTTAAAGATGTATTTCAGATGTAGCTTTTGCCATGAAAGAACAGCTTGCAGCGGTTTTGCTCGTGGTCACGGGTGTCGTTCCGTGGTTTCCGGCCTTCGCCATGGAACCCGTCTATGAGCGGCCCCCCGTTCTCTACCACGAGAGGGAACCCGACAATCGCTTCACCCGACTCCTCGCCCAGGCGCAAAAGGAGGGCTTCCTCTCCACCGGAACGGACCGTGAGATTCTGCTCGAACTGCTCGACCGCCTCGACATTCCGCTGGAATCCCAGGTGCTCGTTTTTTCCAAAACCAGCGCGCAGAACAGCCACATCGCTCCGAACACCCCCCGGGCGCTTTATTTTTCCGACGACATCTACGTCGGCTGGGTCCAGGGCGGGGAAATCGAGGTGGCCAGTCTCGATCCGCACCTCGGGATGGTCTTTCACATGATGAAATTGAGCGAGCGCAAGGCACACCGCCCGCCCGAGTTGGTGCGGGAGCGATCCTGCCTGAACTGCCACGCCGGTTCCTCGAACCAGGACCTCCCCGGTCTCATGGTCCGCTCGGTCTATCCCTCCGATTCCGGCCTGCCGCTCTTCGAGGCGGGCACCTTCCACACCCGCCACAGCAGCCCCATCGGAGAGCGCTGGGGCGGCTGGTACGTCACCGGGGAGGTCGAGAGCGAAAGCCATCTCGGCAACGCCATCGCCACGGCGGCGGAGCGCAAATTCGGCGGCGTCGACATGCACCCCATCGCACCCGTCGCCGAGGGCCGGATCGATACCCTGGACTCCCTCTTCGACGCCGCGCCCTATCCGAACGGCGGACAGAGCGACGTCGTGGCGCTGATGGTGCTCGAACACCAGACCGGCGTTCACAACGTCCTCGTCGAGGCGAACCTCACGACCCAGGCCACGCTCTATCGCCACGCCGAAATGAAAAAAGCCTTCAACGAACCGGCCGACAGTCCCCTCTCCGAGACGAACGAGCGCATCCTCGACCGCCTCGCCGACAAGGTTCTCCACGAGATGCTCTACGTCGAGGAATTCGAAGTGCCCGGCGGAATCGAAGGGGAGGTCTCCTTTCAAAACGCCTTCCAAAGCAACGCGCGGGAAAGCTCCGACGGCCGGTCGCTCAAGGACTTCCGCCTCTACGGACGGCTCATGAAATACCGTTGCAGCCACCTGATCTACTCCGAGGCCTTCACCCATCTGCCCACCGAGATGCGCACCCGCATCCTCGACAAGCTCCACTCCATCCTCACCCAACCCGACGCGTGGCCCGACTACGCCCACCTCGGCGATTCGGAGAGGCAGCACATTCTCGCGATCCTCTCCGAGACACTCCCCGACCTGCCTCCCTCGTGGAAAAAAGGGAAAAAGGGGAAATAAGATCGGCGCGGAAATAAAGTCGCGGCGCGGATGCCGTTCCGACCGGTCCGGGAAGGGCGACGGCTTTCTTCGTTTTCCGATGCAACCCGGTTGCGTCGGGGACGATACCCTGTTGATTGCGTCCCGCCCATGCACCTCCGGACGCTGAATGTGAATCAATTCCGTTGCTTCGAGTCCCTCCGGCTCGAACTGCCCCCCGGGATCACCCTTTTCCACGGCAACAACGCCCAGGGAAAGACGTCGATCCTCGAGGCCGCCTGTGTCCTCTTGCGCCTCCAGAGTCCGCGGACCTCGACCCTGGCCGATTGCATCCGCTTCTCCTGCGACGCCTTCGCGGTGGGGGGCAATCTGGATGGTCGCGAGCCCGCTGAGCTGCGCATGCAATACCGCGAGACGGGCCGCCGCCTCCTCGTCGACGGCGAGAACCAGAAAAGTCCCGCCGATTTCCTCCGCCACAGCGCCCTCGTCGTGTGGATGGCCAACGACGATCTCGGCCTCGTCCGCGGGGGCGGCGAGGGCCGCCGCAGATTCCTCGACTTCATCGCCACGCAGATCTTTCCCGGCTACCGCCAGGCCCTGAAATCCTACGAAAAAGCGCTGCGGTCCCGCAATTTTCTCCTGAAACGCGACCGCTCCCCGAAATGGCCCGAGATCGAGGCCTACTCGCAACTCCTCCACGACTACGGTCAAGTGCTCTCGAGCAGTCGGCGCGTCCTCATCGAGCAACTGCAACCCCGCGCCGCCGCCGCCCAAACCCGCATCAGCGGCACCTCCGAAACCCTCGCCCTCACCTACGAAAGCGGGTCGGGAACGCAGGACGACCTGCTCGCCACGCTCCGGTCGCGGCGCGAGGAGGAACTCCGCCGCCGCCAAACCGTCGCGGGTCCCCATCGCGACGATCTCCGGCTGGAGCTGAACGGCGCGGCCGCCGCGAAATTCGCCAGCGAAGGGCAGCAGCGCACCCTCGCCCTCGCCCTGAAACTGGGCCAGACCCACCTCTTCTGCGAAATGCGCCGCGAAGCCCCGCTGATGCTGATCGACGATGTCTTCGGCGAACTCGATCCCGACCGGCGCAACGCCCTCATGGCGAACTGGCCCGCCACCTCGCAGAAGCTCATCACCACGACCCACCTCGACTGGCTCGACGAAGG
>JAAYAT010000328.1 GCA_012719225.1 Verrucomicrobiaceae bacterium | reverse complement strand
CGCTTCGCCCAGGCCTTCACGATCTACGACGCCGACCTCTTCGGGGAGGAACTGAGCGGTCGCATCGTGGCACCGAATTCCCTCCACAATCTCGTCTGGTCGAGTCGCTTGGAGCGGGACGGCTCCACCTACCGCACCGTCGACGAGGCCAACCCGGTCGAGACCGACGACAGATGGTTTCGGCCCGTCTACGCCGGACTCGGTCCCGACGGGGCCGTCTACATGGCGGACTGGTATGACAGCCGCCTCAGTCACGTGCGGCCGGTCGATGACTGGCACAAAACGAGCGGACGGATCTACCGGCTCCAGCCGACCGGGAGCAAGCCGGTCTACGAGGAGGGCGACCTCTCGAAGCGTCCGTCCGAGGAGTTGGTCAACCTGTTCTCCACGAATTTCAATCGCGTGGTGCGGCGGCGGGCCATGCTCGAACTCGGCTGGCGCGGCGACACCTCGGTGAACGCTTCCCTCGTCGAACTCGTCGATGCGGCGGAACCCCAATCCTCCCTCGAGGCGCTCTGGGCTCTGCATCTGCTCGGAGGCCTCAGCGATACCCTGGCCGCGAAATGGCTCACCCATCCCGATGCGGACGTGCGGCGCTGGGTCGTGCGACTCGTCGGGGATAGGCGCGAGGCGGACAGCGCCCTCGCCACCGGTCTCGCCGACCTCGCCCTGAGCGAACCCGACGTGCAGGTGCGGGTGCAACTGGCGGCCTCGGCGAAGCGCCTCCCCCCGGCCGTGGCGCTGCCGGTGATCGAGGGCTTGGCGCGTCATTCCGAGGATCTCGACGACCCGCACCAGCCGCTCATGATCTGGTGGGCGCTCGAAGCCCACGCCGAAAAGGGACGGGAGCAGATCGCCTCGTGGATCTCCCGCCCCGCGACCTGGAAAGAGCCGCTCTATCGCGAGGTGCTGGCGAGTCGGCTGATGAAACGCTACGCCATCGCCGGCGGCAAGGAAAACTATGCGAGCTGCGCCGTGCTTCTGGAGAAAGCCCCTGACGAAAAGGCCAAATCCGCCTTGCTGGAGTCGCTCCAGTCCGCCTTCGAAGGCGTTCCCATGCCGACCCTGCCCGATTCCCTGACCCGGGCGCTGCAAGAATATTCGGCCTCGCTGGGGGACAGCGGGCTGGTGCTGCGCCTCAAGAGCGGCGAGAAAGACGCCCGCGCCGAAGCGCAGCGGGCCGTTCTCGATCCCAAGGTCCCCGGGCCCGTCCGCAGCGAACTGGTCCGTCAACTCGGCGCGAGCGGCGACCGAGCCGTCGTCGGAACGCTGATCAAAATCCTCGGGCTCAAGCAGGAGTTCGCCCTGAAACGGGTCGCCCTCCAGACGATGGCCCGCTTTGACGACGATGCCGTCGCCAAAGGGATCGTCGGACGCTACGGCTCGACCCTGCCGGCCGAACACGGAGTGCGCTCCACCGCCGAGCGGGTCCTCGCCGGTCGTCTTTCCTGGGCCATGCTGATGATGGATCAGGTCGACAAGGCCGTCATCAAATCGCGTGACCTCGGAGCCGACATCGTGCAGTTGATGCTGGAGCACGGCGATCCCGCGCTCGACGCCCGCATCCAGAAACATTGGCCCGGCATCGCCGCCGGTTCCGGCGGAGTGGATCTCGCGGCGGAAACAGAGCGGATCAAGGGCGTCCTCGCCGCCGGGAAAGGCGATCCGGCCGCCGGAAAAGTCCACTTCGCGACCCGCTGCGCGAACTGCCACCAACTCTTCGGGGAAGGACTCACGATAGGTCCCGACCTGACCGGCTACGAGCGGCAGAATCTCGATTTCTGGATTCCCTCCATCGTCAATCCCAGTCTCGAACTCCGCGAGGGCTACCTCAACTACGTCGCCTCGATGAAAGACGGGCGCAAGGTCATCGGCCTGATGCAAGAACAAACCCCCCGCACCGTGACCCTGCGCGACCTCGCCGGGCAGGTCTCCCTGCTCGACCGCGCCGAGATCGACACCCTGGAAGCCTCGCCCATTTCCCTGATGCCGCCCTCTCTCCTCGCCGGCATGAGCGACAATGACTTGCGCGATCTTTTTGCCTACTTGATGAAAGAGGTCGAGTGAGCCTGCCGACGGAGTTTGGAACCCCGGATCATCCCGCCTCCTCCACGAACCGCGCGCCGGGGGCGTCGTTGCGGCGATTGATCTCGTCGACGCCGGCCTGCACCGCGTTCTCCATGGCGCGGGTCAGCGACGGGACCGCGTCGCGCGTTTTGCCACCGACCGCCTCCAAGGCGGAGCGGACGGCTATGGGGGCATGGATCCTCGCGATGGCGCGGCGCGGTCCGGTGCGGGGCATCGCCTGGGAATAAAAATCCTCGGCGATGCGCTCGGCGGTCTCCTCGTAGCGATCGATTGTCGGCTTCTCGGTGAGATAGGGAGTGAGGTAGCCGTGGACCCGCAGGGCGAGGATGGCGCGGCGGGCGAGGGCATCCGTCTGCTGCGTTTCCTTCGCCTCTGGAGCGGTGCGAACCTGGTGGATCGTCGAGCGGACCTTGCGGATGCGGTCCACCAGACCGACCTCTGTGGCCGACACGAGTCCCAGTTCCTCTTCCAACCCCGTCACGAGACCTCCGGCGAAACTCCCCAGGATCTCGTGGACGCTCTTGCCAGAGTCCGCCATCTCGGTCTCGTAGCCATGCGTTTGCAAAAATGTCCGCAGGATATGCAGCCCCAGCCCGAGCATCGACGCGAGCGGATCGCCCGTCGAACCCGGCGGAAACGTGTGTCCGCTGTCCGCCGCGAGCCGGATCATCCGTCGGGTCACCGCCTCGCGCGGCGCGGTGAGATGGGTGTACTTCAGCGAGACCGGCACGATCTGGACGCGGGCCTCGTCGAGACCCTGCTGGGCTTTCACCGCGATAAAGGCGGTGCCGTCGAGGAAGGGCGTGACCCGGTCGTTGGTGAGGTAGACATTGCCCTCGGGGAAGATGTTGAGGGCGGACTCGCCCCGCCCCAGGATCTCGATCGCCGCCGCCATCGCCCGGCGGTCGCCCGAGTCCCGGTCCACCGAGAAATGGCCCAGCTTTTGCATCGTCCAAGCCGTGAAACGGCTCCGCAAAAAGACATCGTAGGCGGCCATGAAGGACGAGGCCTGGCCGAGGCGGCGATGCACCTCGGTGATCACCTGCGGATCGCTGTGGCTCGGATGATTGATGACGTAGAGGAGCCGGTCGCCGCGGGCCCGGGCCTCCCGGAGCGCCTCCGTCTCGCCCTCCACTCGAATCTCCGGGATGCGATGATTTTTCCCCGGCAGCACCACATATCGGTTCAGCGCCCGTCCCGTCCGGATCAGGAAATGCGATGGTTCGGCCGGGAAAAAGCGGTAGGCGGCATCGGAAAATTCCAACATGCGAGGGGGGGGACCGGATCACGGGTCGCCGTCCAGAGTGCCTTCGGGAGGTGGGATCGTCAAGTGGGTAGCTGGTTTAGCTTTTTAGCTGTTAGCCTTTCGCGTTTTAGCGGCTCGGGCGGATAGGCTTCGTCGGGGCTAGGAAAGCCCCGTTCCTTGGGCTGGCGCGGGACCACGTTTGACCCCAAGGAGGGGCGCTTTTCTAGCGCCCTGCATTGGTTTCGGTTGGTGGGCTTCGTCGGGGTTTGAGTAACCACGCGATCTGGAAAGCCCGATAGCGTGAGAAACCCTGTCCGCCGCCACGGCGATG